>NZ_JARWKS010000005.1:0-226709 GCF_029846405.1 Cobetia sp. 29-18-1 | reverse complement strand
CCCCGTCGGTGGCGATCAGGCACCAACGGCAGGATTTGTGCAGTGTTTCCTTAATAGTGATTGTGTAGTTATAGACGGTGAAGGTATTTCTAATCTTTACGATACTTATTCTTTTAGATATAAGTCTTCAGAGAATAAAGTAAGTTATTTCTGGGACGATATGATTGAGGCTTTTACTTATCATATACTTAACAATAGTGCTGAGTATACTAATTTCATAAGTCATAGTGAAGCTGAGGAGGGTATTCGAGAGTTAGCTAGAAGCAATAGATTTGAGAGGCGAATGTTAGCGGAAACTTTTTTGGAGTTTTATTATAAGGCTGTACCATCAAAGCGTGGTACTAGGCTCATGATAGATCCATATGACTCAACCAAGGCATATCTTTTTTTGCACTTCCCGATATGTTTGCAGCAGACAACAGATATAGAAGATTAAGGCGAGAGTTGCTAGGAGGCTATTGTGCTATTAATTTGTATCTCAATAGAGGGGTTAGTAGAATATATGGTATAGGTTTTAAAACTCGTGAGAATAATGCTAAGCTCACTAGAGATTTTTTTTGGTGAAGGGCAAGATTTTGTTTCTCTCAAAGTAAATGAGCTAGATGCCGATTTCTATAATGAAGCAGAGAAGTTACACGATAGATATGTGGAAGATGGTCTGCTTGCCTCTAGAGAGATATTTAATAGAACTTCAAATGAATTTCCTGAGGCGCGAGAAGTAAAAGTAAGTAAGAAATTAAAAGGTAGCGCACGAAATCATCTTTGCCCATGTGGTAGTGGTTTGAAAGTCAAGAAGTGCTGTGGCATATGATTTAGATGAATGCCGTGGTTAAACAGCAACACTTTTCTCATATAACTTATAGCTTGTTAATTATGTTTCCCATTAGTTTATCCCCTGATGCCGGCACGCTAGCGCCATGTGATAGACGATTTCATCGGCGAGGGCGTTGTCGAGGGTGCGTTCAAGATCGATGATCAGCTGGTTGGGGTAGTAGGCGCTGAGGTCCAGCCCGACGCCGAGGCCGAGGATGGCCTGGCGGCCGGAGCGGGTCTGTTGCGCGACAACCTGCTTGAGGTGGCTGTCGAGGTACTGTTCATCATTGGCCATGTTGGTGGCGCTGTCACAGGGGCTGCCATCGGAGATGACGACCAGCAGACGGCGCGCGCCTTCGTCGGCAGGAGTGTTGTCCGCGAGTCGTGAGCAGGCCCATTGCACGGCTTCGCCATCCACGCCTTCGCGGTAGAGATCAGCCTTGAGCAGGGCGCCGAAGTTGCGGCGTGCACGTCGCCACGCCAGTGAGGCGGGCTTGAAGACCAGATACTGCACTTCATTCAGGCGGCCCGGACGCGCGGGCTTGCCGGCGCGTCGCCAGTCCTTCAGGGCGCGGCCGCCATTCCAGGCGCCAGTGGTGAAGCCGAGCACCTCGGTGGGCACACCGGCCATGTCGAGCGCGCGGGTGAGTATCTCGATCAGCATCGCCACCGCCTCGCCATGCACCTTCATCGAACCGGAGCAGTCGATCAGGAAGCTGACCTGCGCACTGGCCTCGGGCACCCAGCGCTCGCGCTGGAAGACCCGCCGCTCGGCCGGCGAGGAAATCACCTGACTCAGCCGCCGCCCATCGATGATTCCTTCCTCCTCCCCGAAGTGCCAGCCCTCACGCTGCGGCGAGCTGAAATGGCGCGCCAGCTGACGTGCCAGGCGCCGCACGTTGATCTTCTGCTCCGCCAGACGCGTATCCAGCGCCTGACGATACTCATCGAGCAGGGCAGCGCGCATGCGCCTGGCCGGTTCCAGCTCGCGGTCATAGGCCGTGGTGAACACCTGATAGGGCAGCAATTCCTCCGGTGCGCCACGCCGATGACTCGGCAGCTGCGACGCCGCCTGCTCCTCGAGCAGACTCGCTTCCTCATCCTCGTTTTCCAGAAACAGCGCGAAGCGCTGACTGGCCTCTGACTCGTCATCCTTCTCGCCGTCCTGCTCCTCCAGTGATTCGGCCAGTTCCTGCTCCAGCCACAGGCTGATGTTCAGCGCATGCTGCTGATAGGCCGCCTGATCGAAACGCGTGCGTCTCAGCCCCGCCATGTCAGCGCCCAGCGCCTGATAGAAGGAGGCGCGCGTCGTCTCGATGTAATCCTCCGTCTCGTGGATCACCGCACAGGCCATCAGGCGCGACCAGCACGACTGGATGACGCTGTAGATGAGGATGCCGCTGCTCGTCTCGGTCAGGCCCGCGTGATAGAAGGCCAGGCACCAGTCGGTGAAGCGCCGCGCCAGATTCTCCTTCACGCCGGGCATGTCAGGGTCGACCAGCGCCTCGACGCGCAGCTGCTCCAGCAGGTCATAGATCAGGCGGGTTTCCGGCAACGCCGGACGCGCCGCCAGATGCAGCGCCTCGTCGGTGTGGAGCAGGCGCAGCGCGATGGCATCGCTGACCGCGCGATAGTTGTCGAGCGTGCAGTCATCTTCCTCAAGGCGCAGATGCGGCGTGCGCAATGGCAGCGCCTGAGCATGCCGACTCAGACGCCGCCCCCGATAGGCCCAGCCGGCCTGACCGCTGAGTGCCCCGAGACTCGCCGCCGAAAGCTCCTCGAGATACTGCTGACGACGGCGTACCTGCTGGGCCGCACTCATGCCCGGGCTCCCTTGTCGCTGTCCTGTTCATCCATCAGGTCGCTCTCCATTAGCGCCGCGGATTCCTCCAGCTCCTTGGCGAAACAGCGCTGATAGAACTCGGCGACCAGCGGGCGCTCATGCTCATCGCACTTGTTGAGGTAGGAGAGACGGAAGGCCAGCGCCGGATTGCGGAAGATCTCGCAGTTCTCCGCCCAGGTGATCACGGTACGCGGCGACATCAGGCTCGACAGGTCGCCATTGGCGAAGCCCTTGCGGGTGAGGTCGGCCACCGCGACCATCGCGCGAATCAGGGCGCGGCCACGCTCGTTGTCCTTGGCGGGCACACGCGCCAGCACGATCTTCACCTCTTCCTCACGCGGCAGGTAATCCAGCTTGGCGACGATGTTCCAGCGGTCGATCTGCGCATGGTTGAGCAGCTGGGTGCCGTGATAGAGCCCATCCTGATTGCCAAGCCCGACGGTATTGGCGGTGGCGAACAACCGGAATTGCGGATGCGGGCGAATCACGCGGTTCTGATCCAGCAGCGTGAAGTGGCCGTCACGCTCCAGAATGCGCTGGATGACGAACATCACGTCCGGACGGCCGGCATCGTACTCATCGAAGATCAGCGCGATGGGGCGGGTCAGCGACCAGGGCACGATGCCCTCCTGGAATTCGGTGACCTGCACGCCGTCGCGAATCACGATGGCGTCCTTGCCGACCAGGTCCAGCCGGCTGACATGGCCATCGAGATTGACGCGCAGGCACGGCCAGTTGAGACGCGCGGCGATCTGCTCGATATGGGTCGATTTGCCGGTGCCGTGCAGGCCCTGAACCATCACGCGGCGGTTGTTGGTGAAGCCGGCGAGGATGGCGAGGGTGACATCGGGATTGAAGCGATAGGCGTGATCGATTTCCGGCACGTGGGCGTCGCGCTCCACAAATACCGGCACCTTGAGGTCACTGTCGATGCCGAACAGCTCGCGCACGCCGCGCAGCTCAGTGGGCTGCAACTGACCGGCGGGCAGCGGCTGCTCGGCAGAGGCGGCGGGGCCTGCATCGCTACTGGCAGAGCTTGTATCACTGCTGGAAGGCGTCAAGGTGGCGTCGCTCACGGGGTGTCTCCCTCGTCATTCTTGTTGGTGGCTGCCCGGTGGACCTGTCGCGGGGAGACAGGCAAACCGGGCGGCGGCAATGCTGTGAATATAGCTTTGTTTCTAAAAATAATGCAAATCGTATCGAAATATGAGATTTGTGATTATTCATTCCCCGCAGGAGCAAGGCAGATGAGCGATACCCTGATCATTGGTGGCGGCGTGATGGGCATGATGATGGCGTGGCAGCTGGCCGAGGCCGGCCAGACGGTCACGCTGCTGGAGCGCGGCCAGTGCGGACGCGAGGCATCGTGGGCCGGTGGCGGCATCGTCTCGCCGCTGTATCCGTGGCGCTATTCGAGCGCCATCTCGTCACTGTCACGCTGGTCAGAAGGCGAGTACCCCAGGCTTGCCGAGGCGCTCAAGGACGCCACCGGCATCGACCCCGAATACCGCCAGAAGGGCCTGATCTATCTGCGGGTCGAGGATGAGGCGCTGGCGCTGGACTGGGCGCGCACCCAGCACAAGCCGCTGGAGGTGATCGAGCGTGAGGCGCTCTATGCGCGCGAGCCGCATCTGGTCAGCGGCCATCAGCAGGCGCTGTGGATGCCGACGCTCGGCAGCATCCGCAATCCGCGACTCGGTCAGGCGCTGCGTGCGCGTCTGCTGGCGCATCCGCGTATCCGGGTGCGTGAAGACTGTGAGGTCACGCAGCTGGTGCTTGCCACGCCGTCGCGTGTCACGGGCGTCCGGCTTGTTGATGAGACCGTCAGCGCAGACAACGTCGTGGTGTGTGGCGGCGCCTGGAGTGGCAAGTTGCTGGCGGCCGCCGGCGTGCTGCTGCCGGTGCGCCCGGTGAAGGGCCAGATGATGGTCTTCAATCCGGTGGCGGCGGGGCTTTGCAGTGTGGATGAGCCGCTGCTGTCGCGGGTGGTGCTGTGCGATGGTCGCTACGTGATTCCGCGCGCCGATGGGCGGATTCTGATCGGCTCGACCCTGGAGCATCAGGATTTCGACAAGTCCACCACCGCGCAGGCACGCGAGTCGCTGCATGCCAGCGCCGCGAGCATTCTGCCGGCGCTGGGTGAGCTGGTGCCGGAGCATCACTGGGCCGGCCTGCGTCCGGGTACGCCGGATGGCACGCCCTTCATCGGCGCGGTGCCGGGGCTTGATGGCCTCTACGTGAATGCCGGTCACTATCGCAATGGCCTGGTGCTGGCGCCCGCCGCCACGCGCCTGCTCAGCGACATCCTGCTCGGGCGCGAGAGCTTCATGTCAGCGGAGGCCTTCATGCCACCGGGCGTGGCAGCGCCCACGGCCCTCGCAGGCTGACTCTCCCCAGGGCGGCGCTTGGTTGGCGATTGGACGGCCTTGGTACAGCATCAGCGCGGCGCGATGGGACCAGTTGGCGCCAGGGCAGCCCCCTTGGTGCCAACTGGCCCAATCGGTGGCTGCCAACTGGTGCTAAAGGGCGGTGCGAGTGTCGGCGTAGTCTCGGGTCATGGCGCAGCGCTTGCTGCCGCTCATCAGCTCAACAACAAGCTCAGCCAAAAGCTCAACAACAAGCCCAACAACAAGACTGCGGAGCCCGACCCATGACTCACCAAGCCACCATCGAACTGCTGACCGCCTTCTGCGACGCCCTCAACCGTCACGACATCGACGACTGCCTGTCGATGATGACCGATGACTGCGAATTCCTCGCCATCGCCGGGCCGGAACTCGAAGGCAAGACCTTCGCCGGTCAGGACGCCGTGCGTGCGGGCCTCTCCGCCGCCTGGCAGAACGCGCCGGATGCCCAGTGGATCGACACGGAAATCTTCGCCGATGGCGAGCGTGGCTTCGTCATCAGCACCTATACCGGCACCACCGCCGATGGCGCGCGCAGCGAAGCGCGCATGATCGACGCCTTCACGCTGCGAGACGGCAAGATCGCGATCAAGAACGCCTTCCGCAAGAACCGTCCGCCCGTCAACGTCTGAGCGCCAGCGGCGCACCGACCAGGGAAGAGGTTTCTGAAGCTGTCTTTGCCTCGGGGGCAGCACGTCATGGCGTCAGGTCATGGCGTGCGCCCCGCGGGTGAGAGGAGGTGTTCGAGATGGAAACTATCGTGCAGCACGGCGCCCGGCCGTCGGACATGGGCAACGAATCAGAGCAGCGTCCGGCCACTCAGGCCTCGCGGCCGTATGACCCGGCCTACGACCCGCTGGTGAGTGCCACCCCCGGCGAAGGGCGCGACTACGCGCCGACCTACTGGGTCGCCACCGCCGGTGAGCCGCCGGCAGACGATGGCCCGGTGATGGGCGATATCGACGCCGATGTGGTGATCGTCGGCTCCGGCTTCACGGGGCTGACCGCCGCCATCGTGCTGGCCGAGAAGTACGGCATCAAGGCCACCGTGCTGGAGGCCAATCGGGTCAGCTGGGGCTGTTCGACCCGCAATGGCGGTCAGGCGCAGTGTGCCACCGGTCGCCTCAAGCGTTCGCAGTGGATCGAGCGTTACGGGCTCGAGGCCGCCCACGGCCTGCACCGCGAGTGCGTCGAGGGCATGGAGAATTTCAAGGAGCTGATCAAGGACATCGACTGCGATCCGCAGCCGGGCGGCCATCTGTACATCGCCCACCGCGAGCGCATGATGCCGGGGCTGGAGAAGGAAGCGCGCCTGTTGCGCGAGACCTTCAACTACGATGCCCGCATCATCGATGGCGCCACGGTGCGCAATGAGTGGGTCGGTGATGAAGAGGCCTGCGGTGCGATGCACGAGCCGGAAGGCATCGGCGTGCACCCGGGCAAGTTGGCCTTCGGCTATCTGCGCAAGGCGCGCCGCCTGGGCGTCAAGGTGCACCCGGCAAGCCCGGTGGAGAGCTGGGAGACCCGCGATGGCGTGCACTATCTGACGACGCCGGGTGGCGTGGTCAAGGCGCGCTCGGTGGGCATGGCGACTGGCGGCTACACCTCCGGCAAGCTGCATCCGGAGCTCGACAAGCGCCTGATGCCGGTGCTCTCCAACTCGCTGGTGACGAGCCCGCTGACGGCGCAGGAAATCGAGGCGACCCGCTTCCATACCCATCAGGTGCTCACCGACACCCGCGTGCTGCGCCACTACTATCGCCTGCTGCCGGACAACCGCCTGCAGATCGGCAGCCGCAGTGCCGTCTCGGGGCGTGATGCGCCCAAGGCGCAATACGAGCAGCTGCTGATCGCCGACATGCACCGCAAGTTCCCCGCGCTGAGCGGCATCGAGGTCGATTACTCCTGGTGGGGCTGGGTGGATGTCAGCCACGACATGATGCCGCGCATCCATCAGCCGGACCCCAAGCAGAGCATCTATTACGCCATGGGCTATGGCGGCAACGGCGTGATGTATTCCGCCCAGGCGGGCAAGCGCCTCGCTCAGTGGATCGCCAGGGACGCGGCGGATCTGGTGCTGCCGATCTTCCAGTCACGCCTGCCGTATCCCAATGTGCTCAACAAGGTCGAATCCCCGCTGTTTGCGCCGTTCCGTCGCACCGGTCAGCGTTGCCTGTATCGCTGGTACGCGATGAAGGATGAAGCGCAATAGGTGTGACTTGGCACTGATGCCACGATGACCCGGATGCTCCCGTATTGATCGCGCTTCATGATCAGTGAGGGAGCATCTTTGTTATCCATAGGATAATCATTGCGAGTTATCGTTGCTTGGGAATGGGCAGGGTTTGCCTCAGCCATGGCCGATACGGCGGCTCGCCTCGCCTTTTTTCTCCTTGCCTTTCATCTCCTCGCCTCTCATCTCCTCGCAAGGATCAGGCTAGCTGGCGCGCTGTTGACGTGATGCGCCGTGGGGAGTGGGCAGGGCGGGCTGAGGGGGTAACGGCTGTGCTTGTGTTTCCGGTGCGTCCGTCTTCGTTGCGTCCATCTCCGGTGCTTCTGTCTCTGCGCCTGCAACTGACGGCGCCTCCTCCATCGCCAGCGGCACCTGCGCGGCCAGCTTGAGGATGCCGGCTTCGATGCGTGATTCCGGAATCGCCGAGAAGCCAAGCCGGAAGTAGTGGCGGTGGCTGCTGCGATCGCAGAAGAAGTGCAGGTCACCGACCTCGATCAGGATGCTCTGCTCACGGGCGAGGGCGGCCAGGCGGTGGGCATTCAGGCTCTTCGGGCCGTGCATCCAGAAGCAGGAGCCGCCGTAGGTGGCCGGCGTGCTCATCATCGGTAGATGGCGCTGGATGGCGTCACGCATCAGCAGGAAGCGACGCTGCATCACCTGGTGCATCTGATTGATCAGGCTGTCGTGATAGCCGCGCGCGATGAAGAGTCCCACCGCACGCTGATTGTTGGTCGGCGGATGGCGCAGCATCAGGCGGCGCAGGGCGCGGGCCTCTCGAATCAGGGTCGGGTGCGCGACCATGTAGCCCAGACGCAGACCGGGGGCGAGGGTCTTGGAGAGGCTGCCGACATAGATGACGCGCTTGTGGCGGTCGAGGCTCTTGAGCGCGGGTGTCGGGTTGTCGGCGTAGTTGCTCTCGCTCTCGTAGTCGTCCTCGATGATCAGGAAGTTGCCGGTCTCGGCCATGTCCAGCAGCTGGCGGCGGCGCTCCAGCGGCAGGGTGATGGTCGTCGGCGACTGGTGGCTGGGCGTGACATATACCAGGCGGCAGTCCTTGAGCGATTCCAGCGGCTGCATGCCCTTGTCGTCGATGGGCAGCAGCTGGATGTCATCGGTGAAGGTGCTGGCGATGTTGTACATGTCGACGTAGCCGGGGTTCTCCATCGCGAAGCGCTGGCCCTGCTTGAGCAGCAGCATGCAGCTGATCCACAGCGCCTGCTGGGTGCCCACCGTGATCAGGATTTCCTCCGGGCTTGCCCAGACGCCGCGGCGGGGCAGCAACCGCTGGTGGATCTGCTCGATCAGCAGCGGGTCGTCATTGTTGAGGTGGTCCACCGACCAGCTGCGAATCGACGGCACGCTCATCGAGTCGCGGCTGCATTCGCGCCAGTGCTGGGTGGGGAAGAATTCCGGGTCCAGCTGGCCATAGAGAAAGGGGTAGTCGTACTGGTGCCAGTCGCCGGGCTTCTCGATGGCGCGCTGCACAGAGGGCTTGAAGGCCAGCCGCTCATCCCAGTCAAGGCTGTCGGCCTCGATGTCATTGAGGCGCACCGGCGTGTCGGCGCGACCCTTGAGAATCTCGGGATTGATGAAGTAACCGCTGCGCTCGCGGGCGATCAGAAAGCCGTCTTCCAGCAGCTGCTCATAGGCCAGCATCACGGTATTGCGCGCGACATTCAGCTCGCGGGCCAGCTTGCGGCTGGAGGGCAGCGCGACATCACGTGGCAGATGGCCTTCGAGAATCGCCTGGGAAATCTGCTCGCGAATCTGGAATTGCAGGCTTTCCTTGCGCGAGGAATCGAGGTGAAACAGCGGGTGGCTCATGCGTGTTCTCTATTGTTTTCGCGAGCGTGTCGTCACGAGGACTTTCCAGCGGAAGTGTCCGTTTTATATGCATTTTCTGTACCTGATTGCCCCGCGGTGCGCCGTCAGTGAGTGGCGCGTGTGACACTGCTTGCCCTGAGGTGGCAGCCACCGGTACGGCTTCATTGAGGCAGACCCCTGTCGGGAGAGCAATAGCCAGCCGGGACTGGCCCCATCGATGCCGACGGACTGGTTCTATCGAGGAATGGCGCACGGGGAGAAAGTGATCTGGCAGGTACAACGAAAGCACAGTTCAAGCACGACGCGACTTCACACTCCCTTTCCTGGGGCTGTAGATGAGCAGGTGATGGCAATCGTGAATGACATGAGGCGCTGCAGGATAGTGGTGCAGACGCCAGGTCATTGACGATATGAGGTGCAGTACCCCGCTCGCTATCACGCGCAGCCGTCAGGAGCCCGCAACAACAATAACGACGGGACAGACAAGATGATCGACTCGACACAGACCCTTTCAGACCTCCGCTTGCTGACTCGCACTGGCGTATCTCGCACCAGTGTATCTCGCACCAGTGCCTTCAAATCCTCGCTGGCCGTCGCGGTGGCTGCCGCGAGCCTGAGCATGGCCGCCGGCGCCAATGCCGCGACCTGGAAGATGGCCCTCGGCGATGCGGCCGGCGGTACCCAGTATGAACTGGGCAAGACCTTCGCAAGCCTGGTGGAAGAGAAATCCGGCGGCGACATCAAGGTGGACCTGTTCCCCAACGGCCAGCTGGGCAGCGAGCAGGATACCGTCAACAACGCCAGCATGGGGCTCGTTGACCTGTCCGTGGTGGCGATCAACAACCTGACGCCATTCTCGCCGACCGTCGGCGTGCTGACCCTGCCGTATGTCATCCACGGCCCGGACGATGCCAAGGCGCTGACGCAAGGCAAGATCGGCGATGAGCTGCGCGAGAATACCCTGCGCGATTCCGGTATCCGCATTCTGGGCTGGGCCTATTCCGGCTGTCGTCGTCTGACCAATTCCAAGCAGGCGGTCGCCTCACCGGAAGACCTGGAAGGCATGGTCATTCGCGTGCCCAAGAACGAGATCATGATCTCCTCCTACCAGTCCTGGGGCGTCAACCCCAACCCGCTGGCGTGGTCCGAGACCTTCACTGCCCTGCAACAGGGTGTCGTCGATGGTCAGGACAATCCCTACATCACCATCGATGCCATGAAGTTCTATGAGGTGCAGAACCACGTCACCGACAGCTGTTACGTGTTCTCGATGGAACCGCTGATCATGGGCGAAGGCACCTTCCAGAGCCTCAGCGAAGAGAATCAGCAACTGGTGCTGGCCGCCGGTGAAGAGGCGACTTCGCACAGCTACGACTATCTGCTGGCCACCGAGGATTCCATCAAGAAATCACTGGTGGAAGAGCACGGCATGACCATCACCCAGCCCGCCAATGACGAGAAGGAATGGATCGCCAAGGCCTCCAGCATCTGGCCGGACTTCTACGACAGCATCGGCGGCCGCGACAAGCTGGTCGAGGTGCTCGAGACCCTCGGACGTGATCCGTCCAGCGCGCCCTGATGACCTCCTGAACGGCTGAGGCTTTCAAGGCCCGCCCGGATTCCCCTGCCTGCCGGCACCTGTCATGAGCATGCCAGGAGCATGTCGTCGACATGTGATCGCTGGCAGGGGAAACGTGGCGTCAAGTGGTCATCGCTGGCGATGTCGGGGGATGTGTATCCATGCGGGTATTGTTGAAGTTTCTGGATAATATCGAGAACTATCTCTGCCAGTTCCTGCTGGTGGTGTTCGTCATCATTCTCTTCACGCAGATCATGCTGCGTAACCTTTTCAGCTACTCGATTCCCTGGGGAGACGAGTTGGCGACCTATGCCTTCGTGTGGTTTGCCTATCTAGGCGCCGTCTACGCCACACGCATGTCGGCGCATAACCGCGTGACCTTCCAGTTTCGATTCCTGCCGCGTTGGGTGGAAACCCTCTGCGGTGTGCTGACCGATATCATCTGGATCGCCTTCAATGCGGTGTTCATCTATTACAGCTACGACTTCGTGTTCAACAAGATGAATCTGTTCTGGAAGTCACAGACGCTGGGTGTGCCGATGAAGTACTTCTATCTGATTCTGCCGCTGGCCTTTACCGCCATGACGGTGCGCATCATCCAGACCAATTATCTCAAGTTCGTGCGCAAGGAAGACATCGTGGACCCGGATTCCCAGGCAATGGAGGAATTGAAGCAGGGCGGTGACGGCCAGGCCACTGATCCACAGGCCAGCGACGCACAGCTCAGTGACAGACAGGAGGGCGGCAAGTCATGATCGATTCCACCATCATCTACATCCTGTTTGGCGTCTTCTTCCTGCTGCTGGTGCTGGGTGCACCGATCACCGTCTCGCTGGGTGTCGCGGCGCTGGCGACCTATCTGAGCATCGATGAAAACCCGATGGCGTTCGTGCAGATCGCCTTTACCTCGGTGGGTTCCTTCCCGCTGATGGCCTTGCCGGCCTTCATTCTGGCCGGGGCGCTGATGGAGGCCGCCGGCATCTCGCGACGGCTGGTCGATATCGCCGAGGCCTTCGCCGGACCGGTAACTGGGGGGCTCGCCGCCGCCACGGTATTTGCCTGCATGTTCTTCGGTGCGATTTCCGGCTCGGGACCTGCCACCACGGCGGCGGTCGGCATGCTGATGATTCCGGCGATGGCCAAGCGCGGCTACGACCGTGGCTATGCCTCGGCGATCACGGCCTCTTCCGGTGGGCTGGGGGTGGTGATTCCACCGTCGATCCCGATGGTGATCTTCGGGATTTCCGGCATGGGCCTGCAGCCGCCGCCCGAAGCGGTGGCCATGCACGGGGATTTCCAGACCCTGTCCATCCCGAAACTGTTCATCGCCGGCGTCATGCCCGGCGTGGTGATCGCCGGCTTCCTGCTGATGATCAACTACGTGATCTCGAAGAAACGCGGCTATCGCGGGCTGACCAACAGCTGGTCGTGGCCCCATATTCGCGCCACCTTGAAGAAGGGCGTCTGGTCGATGCTGGCGCCCTTCATCATCCTGGGCGGTATCTACAGCGGCCTCTTCACGCCGACCGAATCCGCCATCGTCGCCATCGTCTACACCCTGATCGTCGGCATCTTCCTGCACAAGGAACTCAAGTGGAAGCCGACGCTGCGTACCCTGGAGACCACCACCTGGATCACCGGTCGCGTGCTGCTGATCCTGTTCACGGCGACGGTCTTCGGGCGGTTGCTGGTCGAGCAACGCGTGCCGGCGCATATCGCCGAGGGCATGCTGGCGATGACCGATAACCTCTACCTGATCTGGGCGATGATCATCTTCTTCCTGCTGTTCGTCGGCATGTTCATGGAGACGCTGGCCGCGATCATGATTCTCACCCCGGTGCTGCTGCCGATCATGTACATGCTGGGGATGGACCCGGTGCACGTCGGCATCGTGGTGGTCTGCGCCTTGGCCATCGGCTTCCAGACGCCGCCATTGGGGGAGAACCTCTTCGTGGCCTCGGGGATAGGCGGGGCCTCCATCGAGGAGATTTCCCTGAAGGCATTACCGTTCGCGGCGGGCTCGGTGGCGGCCATCTTCCTGATCGCCTATGTGCCTGAAATCTCGCTGTGGCTACCCAGGGTGATGGGTTACTGAAGCGCCATCTGAACGCTAGCCCTGCAATGAACGAGGAGAAGGACGATGCCGGCAGTCAAACGAATTCTGTGTTGTGTAGGCCTGCGCGGAGACTGCGAGCGGGTACTGGCGCGCTCGGTGTGGTTGGCGGGTGCGACGGGCGCCGAGCTGCATGTGCTGCATACCGTCAAGTCATTGTCGGATGACGTGATGAACACTCTCAAGGTCAACATCCGCCACAAGCCGACGCTGGAGGGCCTGATGCAGCAGCGGCTCGATCAGGCCAAGGAGAGTCTGGAAAAGATGCTGGAGGACTTCTGGAGCACTCATGACAACGGCGACCCGCGGCCGGTGATCGCCGGACTGAATGTGGTGGAGGGCTATCCGGCCTCGGAGATCATCCGCTACGCCACGCGCCATGACTGCGACATGATCATCATGGCCACCAACAAGCGCGGCTTCGTGGCCTCCTATGCGGGCAAGGTCACCAAGGGGGTGATCAAGCGCGCCAGCATTCCGGTGGTGGTGGTACCGACGCCCTGACCACAGGAGAGAGACGCTTGAGGGATAGCGGTACTCAGCAAGTTGGCACATGAAAAACGCTCGCCCCCGCAGACAATCACTGTCTGCGGGGGCGAGCGTTTTGGATCATGGCCCATCGTCAGCGTGGCTCAGGTGTCACACGGGGCTGGACGGGATTGCCTCTTGAGGCATGTGCGCACAGGGCGCACGCCTCAGAGCGTGCCTTCCAGCTCAGTGGCGATCTGGCGCATCAGCGGTGCCCACTCCAAGAGGGAGTCGATGGAGTGGCGCAGGCGCGGCGCGTGGATCGCCAATGTCGCCTGGATCTGGCCGACCTCATCGAAGACCGGCACCGCGATGGCGACCATGCCCTGGATGAACTCCTCATCATCGGTACTCAGCTGGTTGCGCGCCACGGTGTCGAGCGCCTCTTCCAGCGTGGCCCGCGAGGTCAGGGTGCAGGGCGTGTGCGCTTCCAGCGCCAGATGGGCGAGCAGGGCGCGGCGGCGATGCAGCGGCATCAGCGCCAGAAACAGCTTGCCGCTCGCGGTGCAGTGCAGCGGCAGGCGTGAGCCGGGCGCCAGCTGGATGCGCACTGGCC
Organism: Cobetia sp. 29-18-1; assembly: GCF_029846405.1. Classification (NCBI taxonomy): domain Bacteria; kingdom Pseudomonadati; phylum Pseudomonadota; class Gammaproteobacteria; order Oceanospirillales; family Halomonadaceae; genus Cobetia; species Cobetia sp. 29-18-1. Next base: position 212,815 of record NZ_JARWKS010000005.1, on the reverse strand, counting down.
AGTTGGTTTCCACGCGGTCGTAATACATCACCTCGTGGCCATCGAGCAGCGTCAGGTTGCAGGTCTCGCCGACTTCCTTTGCCAGCCGTTCCAGCAGGACACGGCGCGGCACCTTGAGGCCCTCATTGGCCAGTGCGCCCAGCGACATGCGCCGAAAGCGCGGGCCGGGCAGCAGGTGACGGCCATCCAGATCACGGCTGATCAGCTGCTGTTCTTCCAGTTGCTTGAGCAGGCGATGGACGGTCGGCTTGGGGATGTCGAAGCGCTTCTCGAGGTCGGCGGCGCTGACGGCGTGCTGGGTGGTGACGATTTCTTCCAGCAGGCCGAGTGCGCGAAAGAGCGTCGAATTGGTGGGCGTGTCTTTGCTCATCTAGTGTCCTCATCCTGCTGTCGGGCACATGTCACTCGGGGTGACCGGGGCCGACAGGGGCAGGGTGGCAAGGCGTCAGTGCATCGATTCATCACGGCAGTGGGCCCCTTGGCGAAGGCTGCCCTGATGAGACGAAGACAGCCCCTCGCGGGGCTGTCGATGAGGCTAGTGTTACAGGTTTACCAGGAACAGGGAAAGGGAAGGCACCAGGCAGATGGCCAGCCAGCAGGCGATCAGCGCGATGAAATAGGGAATCACGTATTTCACCAGTCTGACGTAGGAGATGCCGGTGATGCTGCTGGCCACGTACAGGTTGAGCCCGAAGGGTGGCGTGACGAAGCCGATGGCGGCACCGACCAGGAAGATGACCGAGAAGTGGATCGGATCGACCCCGGCCTGCTGGGCGATGGGCGCGAGAATCGGCGCCAGGATGATCGTCACCGGCAGGCTTTCCAGAATCATGCCCGCCAGCAGGATGATCAGCATGCAGGTGCCCAGCGTCAGGTAGTAGTTGTCGATGCCGCTGAGCATCTCGCTCAGCGCCTGACCGGCACCCAACACCGACAGCAGCTGCTGCATGACCACCGAGATGGCGATCAGCGGTGCCAGCATGCCGGCGATCTGGCCTGAGCGCAGCATGATGGTCGGCAGCTTCCTGAGGCTGATCTCGCGGGTGATCAACAGCCCCGCGATCATGGTGAATCCCACGGTGATGGCGGCGGCTTCGGTCGGCGAGAACTTGCCCGAGTAGATGCCGTAGACCACCACGCCGATGGTCGCGAAGCCCAGATAGGCCTTGCGCGCCAGTCTGGCGCTGACACCGGCCTTGAAGGGCTGCAGCTGGCCCCAGCCATTCTTGCGCGCCACCAGATAGCAGGCGCCCATCATCGCGACCACCATCAGGGCGCCCGGCACCATGCCGGCGATGAACAGGTCACTGATCGACAGGTTCATCATGAAGCCGTAGACGATGAAGATGATGCTGGGCGGAATGATGATGCCCACGGTGCCGCCGGAGGCCGCCGTGGCGGCGGCGAAGCGTTCGTCATAGCCGTTCTTGACCATCTCGGGCTGCATGATCGAACCGATGGTGGCGGTGGTGCCGGCGTTGGAGCCGGAAATCGCCGCGAACAGCCCACAGGCGCCGAGGGTCGACATGCCCATCCCGCCGCGCATCCAGCTCAGCGTCGAGTAGGCGAAGTCGGAGAGTCGCTTGGCGATGCCCGCCGCGTTGATCAGGTCCCCCGTGAGGATGAACAGCGGCAACGCCAGCAGGCCGAAGAAGCTCAGGCCCTGGAAGAGGGTGACGCCGACATTGGCCAACGTGAAGTCGATCACCAGACTGGTGCCGACCACCCACAGGCCGATGACGAGGAAGATGGGCACGCCGAGCAGGAAGAAGGCGGTCACGCCCGCCGTGATCAGGGAGATCCAGATACCGTCTGTCATGCTGACCTCCTCAGTCCATGATGGACGGTTGCAGGTTGAAGGAATCGCCGCGGCGATAGCGCGCCCAGTCGGCGTAGAGGTTCTGCAGTACGCGATAGATGATCATCACCCACGCCAGCGGCGTGGCGAGGTAGAACCACCACTGCATGACGTTGTCGGTGCCCGGCACGATGGCGTAGTTGTCGTAGGCCAGCGTCACCTGGGTGGTGGTGAAGTAGATCACCATCAGCCCGAAGCCGATCCACAGCACGGCATCGAGGATCAGGCAGGCGAACTGGCCACCGCGCGGCAGCTTCATGCGGATCTCGTTGAGGCTCAGGTGGGTGCGCTTCTTGACGTTGAGCGAGGCCCCGAACCAGGTCAGCCACAGGAACAGCAGCACGGGAATGCTGGTGCTCCAGGGGGCCTGCAGGCCGAAGAAGAAGCGCCGGATGACTTCGACGAAGATGATGCCGGCCATGCCGGAATAGGCGATCAGGATGACGACCTGTTCCAGGTGGGCGTCCAGCCACAGGAAGGGACGCGCCCAGGGCGCGGCCTTCTTGAGGGCAGGTTTCTTGGTCGGTTGGCTGAAGATGGTGGTATCGCCCATTACCCCCTCCACCAGCGCTGCGGCTTGACGTTGACGGCGGCGACATCACGCGGAATCTCGCGCGCGACATCATGGATTTCCTGATAGATGTCGAGACCGCCGGACCACTTGTTGAGGCGTTCGCGCCACTGCTCCCACGGCTCGGGATTGAATTCCGGCGAGCACATCTGCTCCGCGCGTGAGCGTTCGGCGTCCGACAGCGGCGCCACGCGCACGTTGTTCTCGGCGAAGACGGTGCCGGCGGCGGGGTGCTCGGTGGCACCGACGATCTCGAAGCGCCCGGCCTCGTTCATGCCCTGGGTGAAGATCTGCGCGCAGTAGGCGGACTCCATCACCTGGTCCTGCAGCTCGGAACCGAGGCTGTCGAACTTGGGCAGGCTCATGCCGGTGTGCTCGGTGCCGGCGAAGAAGCGCAGGTCGACCGCCTGGGACACCACTGGTGCCATGCCGGCGTAGGCCACGGCGCTCATCCAGGTCTCGGCGCCATCCAGCAGGCCCTGACGCAGGCCATCGAGGGTCTCTTCCCAGGCGACCGGCACCGGGTTCAGGCCCAGCTGCTCCATCGCGATGCGGCCCATCTGGGTGCCGGTGACGCGATTCTTGGTGCCCTTGAGGTCATCGATGCTGGTGACCAGCGGTTTGTCCTGCCACTTGAGGCCGAGCATGATGCCGCGCAGGTCACAGTGGGTGAACAGGAACTGCAGGTTGTGGCGCTGGCGCAGCGGTTCGCGCAGCAGCTGCTCACTCTTCTTGTGATAGAAGAAGTGGAACATCGAGGCGACGGTGGGGAACAGGTAGGCGAAATCCAGCACGTTCAGATACGGCGCGCTGCCCGAGGAATTCTGGGTGGAGGCCGAGTAGATATCGACGATGCCCTGCTGGGTCTTGCCGACGCAGTCCAGCTGGTTGCAGACCTCGTTGCTGCCCATGAACTCGACGCGGATGGCGCCGTTGGTGCGCTCTTCCAGGTCGCGCGCGAAGAACAGCTGACCGGATTTCTGGATATCGAGATTGCGCTCATTGAAGCCCGAGGCACCGAAGCGCAGCTGGAACTTGGGCGCTGTCTTGTAGCGTTTCTGCTGCTCCTGGTCGGCGGCGCGCGCCAGCGTGGACGCGGTGAGACCTGCGCCGAGGCCGGTGGCGGCCAGCAGGGTCGAGGTCAGACCGAAGCGACCCGAGATGTCGAGGAAGTCACGGCGTGACAGCTTGCTGAGTGGCGATGGCATGGTAGTGCTCCCGGTATTGTGTTTGCTTTTGTGGTGGGATGCAGGCCTGGCGGCCGGGAAGTGATGTCGTATCACTCGCCCTGTGTTGGCGTTGTTATGGGTCTTGCGGTGCGGGGCTTGCTTCCGCTGCTTGTCTGGCAAGCCGTTCGTTGATCACTTCTTTAGCCAAGTGATTGTTTATCCTTCCTTATTTGCTGTCCTGATTTGCCCGTCTTTATTTGTCAGGCGTTTTCGCAGTGCCTGTTCAGAGTGTGTCTGTTCAGCGAGTGTCTTTTCTGAGCATGTCTCTTCAGAGAGTGTTTTTTCAGAGCATGTCTCTTCAGAGAGTGTCTGTTCAGAGCGTGCTGGGGCGCTTGTCAGACATATCCGCTATTTCTTCAAAGCCTCTCCAAAACCACTCCAAAGTCTCTTCAAATTCTCTCCACTCCCTCTTCAAACTCTCCTCAATCATGTCTCCAGAGCCCATGAGCCCTGCTTCTGGCCTCTCTGGTGACTGCCATTGATGGCGGTCTGTGTCGTTCTCGCTAGTTCGTATTACATAGTTGGTCGTATAACGAGACGAAAAGTACCGTTACCGGCGTTTCAAATCTCAATGTAGGGCACTTTTTCAGCTTTGGCAAAGATATTGAGACAATACGTTTCGTATTTGACGAATCCAATTTTTGATACCATGATTATGAGACAATATGTCTCGATATGGTATATAAAATAATGAAAACAACACGTTACGCCAATGCCGACGCATCAGCCGCCTATGACTACATCGTGATCGGAGCGGGTTCAGCCGGTTGCGTGCTAGCCAATCGTCTAACCGAAGACCCCTCCATCAAGGTCTTGCTGCTGGAGGCCGGCGGCTCGGACTGGAATCCGTGGATTCATGTGCCGGTGGGCTACTTCAAGACGATGCATAACCCGGCCACCGACTGGTGCTATCTCACCGACCCTGACAAGGGCATCAATGGTCGCCGGCTGCAGTGGCCGCGGGGCAAGGTGCTGGGCGGTTCCAGCTCGCTCAATGGGCTGCTGTATATCCGTGGCCAGCACGAGGATTACGACGACTGGGCGGCCGCGGGCAATCAGGGCTGGGACTACGCGTCAGTGCTGCCGTACTTCCGCAAGTCGGAGTGTCAGGCGCGCGGCGCCAACCAATGGCACGGCACCGATGGGCCGCTGCATGTCTCTGACCTGCGCCTCAAGCGCGAGATCGCCGAGCGCTTCATCGAGGCGGCGGTGGAGGCGGGGATTCCGCTCAACCAGGACGTCAATGGCGAGCGCCAGGAAGGGGTCGGCTATTTCCAGCAGACCACCTACAAGGGCCTGCGCTGCAGCACGGCCAGGGCTTTCCTGCGCCCGGCGCTCACGCGCAGCAATCTGACGCTGGTCAAGCATGCGCACTGTCGCCGCGTGTTGCTGGAAGGCAAGCGTGCGGTAGGAGTGGAGTACGAGGTGAAGGGCACGATCCACACGGCACGCGCCGAGCGCGAGGTGCTGCTGTCCAGCGGCGCCATCGGCAGCCCGCAGATTCTGCAGTGCTCCGGTATCGGTGAGCCCGAGCATCTGGCCAGTGTCGGCGTCGAATGCCTGCACGCGCTGCCGGGGGTCGGGGAAAACCTGCAGGACCATCTGCAGGTACGGCTGGTGTTCAAGACCCAGTGCCGCACCCTCAATGACGAGGTACGTCATCCGCTCAAGAAGCTGGCGGTCGGCACCCAGTACCTCTTCACGCGTACCGGCCCGCTGACGCTGGCAGCCAGTCAGGTGTGCGCCTTTACCCAGTCGCGCGAGGGGCTGACGCGCCCCGACATCCAGTTCCACATGCAGCCGTTGAGTGCCGACAAGCCCGCCGATGGCGTGCATCCGTTCTCGGCGTTCACGTCCTCGGTGTGTCAGCTGCGCCCGCACAGTCGCGGCCAGGTGCGCATCACCAGCGCCGACGCCAGCATCTATCCTTCCATCCAGCCCAACTATCTCAGTGCCGAGGAAGACCGCCGCGTGGTGGTCGATGCCATCAAGGTGGCGCGGCGTATCGCCCAGGCAGCGCCGCTGGCCTCGGTGATCAGCGAGGAGTACGTGCCGGGCGCGCACTACCAGAGCGATGAGGAGTTGCTGGAAGCCGCGCGTCAGTTCAGCCAGACCATCTATCACCCGGCGGGCACCTGCAAGATGGGCCACGATGCGCTGGCGGTGGTGGATGACGAGCTGCGTGTCCATGGCCTGCACGGCTTGCGCGTGGTGGATGCCTCGATCATGCCGGTGATCGTGTCCGGCAATACCAATGCGCCGACCATCATGATCGCCGAGAAGGCCGCCGACATGATCAAGGCCGCCCAGGTGAACATGGCCCAGGCCAGCTAGCAGGCCTGCGTGCCTGAACGACACATCGCGGCGGGGCAGCTTGCCCGTCACCGCTTGCTGGTCTTCAAGAGGAATCCGCGTGGCCACTGACAACAGTTCATCACTGCACGACACACCCACCCCGCCCACCAGCCTGTGGCGGACCCTGGAAGGGTGCGTGCGCACCATCATGCCGGGCCTGTTGATCTGCATCATCATCGCGCTGGCGACCACCTTCATCGCCGATCATTACGGCGGCCCGACGCTGCTCTATGCGCTGCTGTTCGGCATGTCGCTGCACTTTCTCTCCGAGGAGGGGCCGTGCAAGGCGGGCATCGAGTTCGCCTCCAAGACGGTACTGCGCCTTGGCGTGGCCCTGCTGGGCGTGCGCATCACGCTGGAGCAGGTCGCGAGTCTCGGCCTCGGCCCGGTGATCACGGTGGTGCTCGGGGTGGTGGCGACCATCCTGTTCGGCGCGCTGCTGGCCCGCGTGATGGGGCTGGACCGCGACATGGGGCTATTGACCGGCGGCTCGGTGGCCATCTGCGGTGCCTCGGCGGCACTGGCGCTGTCGGCGGTGATGCCGCGCAACGCCACCAGCGAGCGCCACACCATCATGACCGTGGTCGGGGTGACGACCCTCTCGACCGTGGCGATGATCACCTATCCGCTGATCGTCAGGTTGCTGGGGCTGGATGATGCCGAGGCTGGCATCTTCCTCGGCGGCACCATCCATGACGTGGCTCAGGTGGTGGGCGCGGGCTATATCATCTCCGAGCACACCGGGGACGTCTCGACTTTCGTCAAGCTGCTGCGGGTGGCGATGCTGGTGCCGGCGGTGATGGTCTTCATGCTGCTGTTCCGCAGTGCGCGCCAGGCCAATGGCGATGAGGGCGGCAAGGTGCCGATGTTCCCCACCTTCCTGATCGCCTTCGTGGCACTGGTGTTGATCAACAGCCTCGGCTGGGTGCCAAGCGTCGCCGTGGAAGGCTTCACTGATCTGTCGCGCTGGTGTCTGGTGGCGGCGATTGCCGCGCTGGGCGTCAAGACGTCGTTCCAGAAGCTGGCGGTGGTGGGCTGGAAGCCGGTGATACTGATGGTGGTGGAAACCCTCTTCCTGCTGGTGCTGGTGACGCTGTGCATCAAGTTCGGGCTGGCCAGCATCTGAGCGACGCTTGGGTGTGCTAAAGCGCGAAGGGCCCCGCCGTGACTGGCGGGGCCCTTCAGGTTGAGGGCAGGGGGGCGTTCAATTCGTTCAGTTCGTTCAGATCAGGCGGGCTCATACAGCCAGCCAATCAGGGCGATAAGGTGGCTCAATTGCTTCCTGGCCCACGAGTCGTATGATCTGCGCTTATCGGTACGCATCTGACGGTTGACCGTCACGTGGCGCGCCGCATCCCCATTTCTCTGGAGTCCGATCATGTCTGAATCCCTCGTGCTGGCCTGTCCGCAATGTCTCGCTCTCAATCGTGTGGCCACCGCGCGTCTGGATGACAACCCCAGCTGCGGCAAGTGCAGCGCCGCCGTACTGCCCAAGGAGCCGCTGGAACTGACCAGCGACAACTTCGAGGCTCTGGTGGTGCGCAGTGAAATGCCGGTGGTCATCGACTTCTGGGCCAGCTGGTGTGGCCCGTGCAAGATGATGGGGCCGATCTTCAATGAAGTCGCCGCGCAGATGGGCACCCGTGTGCGTTTCGCCAAGATCGACACCGAAGCCCAGCAGGCGCTGGCCGGTCGTTTCGGCATCCGCAGCATTCCGACGCTGCTGGTGATTAAGCAGGGCAAGGAGCTGGCGCGCGAATCAGGCGTGATGCAGGCCGGTCAGCTCAAGCAGTGGCTGGCACCGCACGCGGTGTGACCACGGCCCGCTCAAGACAAGTCCGCAGTTGAGCGTTCAGGGAAACCCGGACGCAGCTCAAGAACTGACAACGCCTGACGTGCAATCGCGTCAGGCGTTGTCGTCTCAGTCCGCCTTGTCGTATCAGTCGACGTAAACCATCTTGCGCGTCATGCCGCCATCGACGACATGATTCTGGCCGGTGATGAAGCCGGCCTTGTCCGAGATCAGGAAGGCCACCAGCGCGGCGATGTCATCGACATGGCCGACGCGCCCGACGGGGTGCTGGGCGTGGTCTTCGTCACTCAGCGACTCGGCCTCGCCGCTTTTCTGCAGGGCGCTGACGTCGATCCAGCCCGGGCTGATGGCATTGACGCGAATCTCCGGCCCCAGACTCATCGCCATGGCGTGGGTGAGGGCGACGATGCCGCCCTTGCTGGCGGCGTAGGCTTCGCTGTGCGGCTCGGACTGCAGCGCGCGGCTGGAGGCCAGATTGACGATGCTGCCGCCAGTCTCGCGCAGATGACGCGCCGCATGCTTGGCGGTCAGGAAGCTGCTGGTCAGGCTGGTGTCGAGTACCTGGTGCCAGCGCTCGAGTGACAGCTCCTCAAGCTTGCCCTGGAAGGGATCGGCGATCGCGGCATTGTTGATCACCGCGTCCAGCCGCCCGAAGGCCTCGCAGGTAGCCGCGATGCTGGCGGCCACGGATTTCTCGTCACGCACATCCAGCGTGAAGACGCGCAATCGCTCGCCGATGTCTTCTGCGGGCTGCTCCCCCGACGGCTCTGCAGGCTCCTCTGCGAGCCCGCTCGCCTGTCGCTTCTTCATCTCTCGATATTGCTGGCCTGCCTCGGCATCGATATCCGCCACGGCCACGCGCCAGCCGTGGGCGAGCAGGTAGTCGCTGATGCCGCGGCCGATGCCTTGAGCACCGCCGGTGATATAGGCCACCTTGGCTGTCTTCATGTCATTCTCCTGATGAGGTGCCGGCAGGGCGATGTGACGAAGCGCTTCACACATGCCTCGTCGATGGCGCGGTGTGCCCCTGCGGGCAATGATATAGGTGCGGTTGGCGCGCGAGACAAGGGCGGTGCTGCAGATGCGCGCGCGGCGCCCATGCCTCAGCATGACAGGCCTCAGAGTCGTGATGGGGCTGGCGAGTGGCGCGGCGCCTCACGGCCTGCGTTGAGGACTGATCCTGATGGCTGATTCTATTGGTCAGGGAGTTATCGCCTCGCGTGGCAGCTGTCAGACTGTGCATGAGTCCACGTCAGGCGTCAGGTGCGTCTGGGTGACCACGAGATATCGCCATTCGATGCGAGGGGCGAGGAACTCGACTGCCGGGCCGTTGCCCGAGTCCCCTCAAGCCGCAAGCGAGTGAATGAGCGAGCGGGTAGCTCCCGATGAAGTATCAGTCGCGCGAGGAATGAAGATGAACAAGGGGATGCAACACTGGCTGGCGATGGTGGCCGTGGCGGTGATGCTGATGGCCACAACGGGATGCGATGGCGTCAATGGCCCGCGCCCTACCAGCGTGGCGACGCTGCTGGAACACTCCGAGGCCTGGCAGGGCGAGCAGGTGGCCGTGCAGGGCAGGGTGCGCAGCGAAGACGTGCCCAACCGCTATTGGCTGGAAGGCGAAGGACAGCAGCGCTTGGAACTGCTGCCACCGGAGCGCATCGGTGCCTATATCGGGCGCGAGGTCCAGGTGAGTGGCCGCTTTGAATTCGAGGTCGGCGGTCAGCGCCGCATACGCCTGTCCAAGGTCACGCCGCTCGACAAGACGTCGCCTGAGGAGTGAGTGAGCACTTGCTGGGGTGGTGGGCTGGAGCGGGCTTGAGAGGACTGGAGCGTATTGGCGCGGGCCAGGGCTAGCCAAAGCGGACTGAACAAGGCGCCTCGGCAAGCCGGAAATGGCGGGCTGGAAACGATAGTCCGAAAACGACAGTCCGCAAACGACGATGCCCCGTCGCGCACAGAGCGCAGGCGGGGCATCGTCGTGTCAGGCGAGCGGATCGATCAGGCTTTCTTGACGAAGATCGACTTGAGCTTCATCGGGCCGACGCCATCGATCTTGCAGTCGATGTCGTGATCGCCATCCACCAGGCGGATGTTCTTGACCTTGGTGCCGACCTTGACGACGGAGGAGGTGCCCTTGATCTTCAGGTCCTTGATGACGGTGACGGTATCGCCATCGACCAGCTCGTTGCCGTTGGCATCGCGGAATACCGGGCCGGCTTCCTCGACGGCGGCTTCCTTGGACCACTCATGGGCACATTCAGGGCAGACGTACTGCATGCCATCGTCGTAGGTGAATTCGGAATTGCAGGCCGGGCAGTTCGGGAGGGCGCTCATCACGGTGTCCTGAAAGCTGTCTCGCGCTTCACCCGCTCACAAGACGGGCGAAGATTCAGGCAGAGACATGGTGTTGGAAGGCGCGCATCGGGCTCAAGCGGTGCGCGAACGGCGGCAAGCCTACACCGATTCCATGACAGCGACCATCCAGTGCGGCCCTTGGTCGCAATCAGCGCGCGCCATTGTGGCCTCTCTTGGCAGCGCCTCAAGCCACTCGTCCTCAGCCACTGGCCATCAGCGCCTGACCGACGCGTGAGCCATTCGGCCGCCCAAGCGTGCGGCTGATCCAGTCACCAGTGCGGGCCAGCGCTGCCAGATCCACCCCCGTCTCGATGCCCATGCCCTCAAGCAGATAGAGCACGTCTTCACTGGCGACATTGCCCGAGGCGCCCTTGGCGTAGGGGCAGCCGCCCAGACCTGCCACGGAGCTGTCGATCACCGCTATGCCTTCTTCCAGCACGGCGTAGAGGTTGGCGAGTGCCTGGCCGTAGGTGTCGTGGAAGTGGGCGGCGAGCTGCGTGATCGGCACCTCGCGACTGACCTGCTCCAGCATGTGCTTGGCCTTGAGCGGCGTGCCGACGCCGATGGTGTCGCCCAGCGAGACCTCGTAGCAGCCCATGGCCTTGAGCTCGCGAGCGACGGCGGCCACCTCGGCGGGGGCTATCTCGCCTTCATAGGGGCAGCCGAGCACGCAGGACACATAGCCGCGCACACGCACACCGGCCTTGAGGGCGTGTTCCACCACTGGCGCAAAGCGCTCAAGCGATTCGGCGATCGAGCAGTTGATGTTGCGCTGCGAGAAGGACTCGCTGGCCGAGCCGAACACGGCCACCTCGCGCACACCACACTCAAGCGCCGCCTCAAGCCCCTTCATGTTGGGCGTGAGGGCGGAGTAAGTGGTCGCTGACTTGGCGGTTGTTGACTTGGTAGTTGGTGACTCGGCGGAGCTGTCGCGCAGCGCCAGCATGATCTCGCGGTGATCGGCCATCTGCGGCACCCACCTGGGCGAGACGAAGCTGGCGGCCTCGACATGCGCAAGACCGCTGTCGCTCAGGCGCCGGATCAACTCAAGCTTGGTGGCGGTCGCGACGGGCACTGACTCGTTCTGCAGTCCGTCGCGCGCACCCACCTCGACGATGCGTACCTTGCGGGGAAAGTGCATGCTGACTACTCCTTGTCCGACTCGACCTGCGCGGCCGTGAATTCGAGCAGCACATCGCCCTGGACCACGCTGTCACCGGCCGAGAAGTGGAACTGGGCGACCTCGCCATCGGCAGGGGCATTGAGAGTGTGCTCCATCTTCATCGCCTCCATCACCATCAGGGGCGTGCCCTGCGGGACATGGCCGCCCGGCGCGACCAGCTGGGCGACCACGGTGCCATTCATCGGCGCATTCAGGGTCGCCTGGGTCTCGTGGCGCGCGTGGTCCACGGCATCGGCACGTCGCCACAGCAGGCGTGACTCCCCCTGTGGAGTGCTGCCGGACTGGCTGTGCTGCGCTGACGACAGCACCAGCACTTCACCGCCGCGGGCCGGCGCGTGACTGGCCTGGAAGCGGCGACGATAGCCATCCAGCGTCACGGCGATGGCGTTGCCTTCAAGGCGAGTGAGTCGGCCGAGATGCCTTGTAGTCTGTCTTTCATCGCCGCAGTGAGTGGTCACTTCCAGTTGCCAGTCGCCGCGCGAGTCGCTCATCGGTGGCGTATCTGAGGTGTGCGTATTCGCCAGGGAGGCATGTGTTACGGGGCGGCGCGCGATGATATGCGCCACCTTGTCGCTGCGCTCATCGGTATCGGCGTCAGCGGGCAGACACAGCGCCAGGCGCACCTGGTGTGGCAGGCCATTGCGCCAGCCATCGCGGCGCTCCCACGGGCCGGCGCAGGGCTGGCGCGAATGTGATGTGGAGCGCGAAGGTGATGCGTGGCTGGCTTGCTCATTCAGGCGCGAGAGCGCCAGCAGGGCACTGGCCGCGAGACTGTCATGGTCCAGCGTCGCGCTGGGGAACAGGCTGTCGTGATGACGCTCGATGAAGCGGGTATCCAGCTCGGCGGCGCGGAAGTCAGCATGGCCAGCCAGGCGGGACAGGAAGGCGCGGTTGGTGGTGACGCCGCGCACTTCCAGCGCTGCCAGTGCGCGCAGCATTGTCTCGAGCGCCTGTTCGCGAGTCGGCCCGTAGCTGATCAGCTTGGCCAGCATCGGGTCGTAATGCATCGAGACTTCATCGCCCTCGGCGACGCCGCTGTCCAGGCGTACCTGCCGGGCGGTCAACCCGCCCCCTGCCAGATCCAGCCGGAAGCGTTCCAGCACACCGGTGGCGGGCAGGAAGTCGTTGTCCGGGTCTTCGGCGTAGAGACGCGCCTCGAAGCTGTGGCCGGTCAACGTCAGCTCATCCTGCTGGCGCGGCAGGCGTTCGCCCCGCGCGATGCGCAGTTGCCATTCGACGAGGTCTTCGCCGGTGATCATCTCGGTGACCGGGTGCTCGACCTGCAGGCGGGTGTTCATCTCCATGAAGTAGAAGGCGCCGTGGCTTTCGCTGCCCGGCTGCGGTGCGTCGAGCAGAAACTCGATGGTGCCGGCACCGACATAGCCGATCTCGCGCGCTGCCCGCACGGCGGCCTCGCCCATCTCACGGCGCAGCGACGGCGTCAGCCCCGGCGCGGGGGCCTCTTCCAGCACCTTCTGGTGGCGACGCTGGACACTGCAATCGCGCTCGAACAGATAGACACCGCTGCCGTAGCTGTCGCAGAACACCTGGACTTCGACGTGGCGCGGCTGGGTCAGGTATTTCTCGATCAGCATGCGCTCGTCACCGAAGGCGGCGCGGGATTCACGGCGACAGCTGGCCAGCGCCGCCGCAAATTCCTGTGCGCTCTCGACCACGCGCATGCCCTTGCCGCCACCGCCGGCGCAGGCCTTGATCAGCACCGGATAGCCCATGCGGTCCGCTTCAGCCTGCAGCAAATCGTCCTGCTGGTCATCGCCATGGTAGCCGGGCACCAGCGGCACATTGGCCGCCTGCATGCGCATCTTGGCGGCCGACTTGTCGCCCATGTCGGCGATCGCGCTCTGGGGCGGGCCAACGAAGATGATGCCGGCCTCGGCCAGCGCGCTGACGAAGGCGGCGTTCTCGGACAGGAAGCCATAGCCGGGATGCACGGCATCGGCACCGCTTTTGCGTGCGGCAGCGATCACCTTTTTGATATCCAGATAGCTTTCGCGGGCGCTGGCGGGGCCGAGACGCACGGCCTCGTCGGCCTCGCGCACATGCAGGGCATCGGCGTCGGCATCGGAGTAGACCGCCACTGTCTGGATGCCCATCGCGCGAGCGGTGCGCATCACGCGTACGGCGATCTCGCCCCGGTTGGCGACCAGCAGCTTGCGGATCTCGCCGCAACCGGCGGGGAGGGTCTGGTCTGTCTCGCGGTTGGCGTTCATGGCAAGCGTCCTGTGGCGAAGGTGGCTAGGGGAATCAGGAGGAGAAAAGCTCTTGAGAAAAAATCCGGCAGGCATGGCCGAGGTGGATGGCCGAGGTGGATGGCCCAGATTGAAGACCAGCGCCGAGAGCGTCGACATGCCGCCAGCGGCTTCAAGCCTCTGGCGTTCATGTGGGCTTCGACGTCTCGGTTGTTTGGTTCTCGGTCGGCACCCAGGGCGCCGGCGTGCCGGCGAAGAAGGCGGCCAGACCGGCCTGGCCCTGTTCGCTGACGCGCAGCTGGCTGATCACCTCGCAGCAGCGTTCACGGGTCGCGGCGCTGGCAGGTGCCTGAGCCACCTCGCTGAGCAGCGCCTTGGTGGCGCGACTGGCGGCAGGCGAGGTGGCCAGCAGGGTCTGCACCATCTCCGTGACGCGCGCCTCCAGCAGCTCATCGGGGCAGGTCTCGTGGACCAGGCCGATGCGCTGCGCGGTGGCACTGTCGATCACCTCGGCGCTGAGGGCATACCGGCGCATCTGGCGTGAGCCGATGGCGCGCTGCACGTAGGGACTGATGGCAGCCGGTGCCAGGCCGATGCGCACTTCGGAGAGACAGAAGCGCGCCCGCTCGGCGGCAATCACGATGTCGCAGCAGGCCACCAGGCCGACGGCACCGCCGAAGGTGGCGCCCTGGACACGACCCACGCTGGGGCAGGGCAGCTCATCGAGCAGCTGCATCAGTCGCGCAAGCTCGCGTGAGTCGGCAAGGTTATCTTCCAGCGAATACTCGACCATGCGCTGCATCCACTTGAGATCGGCGCCGGCCGAGAAGCTCTTGCCCTCTGAGGCCAGCACCACCACACGCACCTCGTCGCGGCTCGCCCTGGCGTGCAGGCTCTCCAGATGCTGATTCAGCTCCGCAATCAGCAGGTCATCGAAGGCGTTGTGCACCTCGGGGCGCAGCAGAGTGAGGCGGGCGACGCCGTGTTGATCTATCTCGAGTCGACTCGATTGGCGAGGCTCTGTCATCGTGCTTTCTTCCATTCTGTTAGCTTAAAGATGACTATCACTATTCAGTGCAGGTCACAATCATTGTTGTGGCGCTTGACGGGTTACATGCGAAGCACACCGAAGCGACTGTCCTCGATCTCGGCATTCATGGCCGCGGCCAGTGACAGACCGAGGATGTCGCGGGTCTGCAGCGGGTCGATCACGCCGTCATCCCACAGGCGCGCACTGGCGTAGGTCGGATGGCCCTGACGCTCGTACTGCTCGCGCACCGGTGCCTTGAAGGCCTCCTCTTCCTCGGCGGGCCACTCGCGCCCCTCGCGGGCATGCTGGTCGCGCTTGACCTGTGCCAGCACGTTGGCGGCCTGCTCGCCGCCCATCACCGAGATGCGTGAGTTGGGCCACATGAACAGCAGGTTGGGGTCATAGGCGCGCCCGCACATGCCGTAGTTGCCCGCGCCGAAACTGCCACCGATCAGCACCGTGAACTTGGGTACCCTGGCGCAGGCCACCGCCGCCACCAACTTGGCGCCGTGCTTGGCGATGCCTTCGTGCTCGTAGCGCGAGCCGACCATGAAACCGGTGATGTTCTGCAGAAAGATCAGTGGAATCCGGCGCTGGGTGCACAGCTCGATGAAATGCGCGCCCTTGAGGGCGCTTTCCGAGAACAGCACGCCATTGTTGGCGAGGATGCCGACCGGATGGCCATGCAGATGCGCGAAGCCGGTGACCAGCGTCTCGCCGTACTCGCGCTTGAACTCGTCGAAGTCCGAGTCATCCACCAGGCGGCCGATCACTTCGCGCACGTCGTAGGGTTTCTTGAGATCGGTGCCGACGATGCCGTAGAGCTCCTGCGGGTCCAGGCGTGGTGGACGCGATTCGCGCAGCGCGAGCTGGCCCTTGCGTTGCCAGTTGAGGCGCGACACGGCGCGGCGAGCCAGCTGCAGGGCATGGGCGTCGTTGTCGGCCAGATGGTCGGCCACGCCGCTGATCTTGCAGTGCACCTCGGCGCCGCCCAGTGCCTCGGCGCTGATGTCCTCACCGGTGGCGGCCTTCACCAGCGGCGGCCCCGCCAGGAAGATGGTGCCTTGCTCGCGCACGATGATGGATTCGTCCGCCATCGCCGGCACATAGGCGCCGCCTGCGGTGCATGAACCCATCACCACGGCGATCTGCGGGATACCCTCGGCAGACAGCGTGGCCTGGTTGTAGAAGATGCGGCCGAAGTGGTCGCGGTCCGGGAAGACCTCGTCCTGGTGGGGCAGATGCGCGCCACCGGAATCGACCAGATAGAGACAGGGCAGGCGATGCTTGCGGGCGATTTCCTGGGCACGCAGATGCTTCTTGGCCGTCATCGGGAAGTAGGTGCCGCCCTTGACGGTGGCGTCGTTGGCGACGATGACGCACTCCACGCCGCTGACGCGGCCGATGCCGGTGACCAGGCCCGCGCCGGGGACAGGGCTGTCGTAGACGTCGTGGGCCGCCAGCGCAGAGAGTTCGAGGAAGGGCGAGCCTTCATCGATCAGGTGGTCGATGCGTTCGCGCACGAACAGCTTGCCGCGCGACTCGTGACGTTCACGCGCCTTGTCGCCGCCACCGGCCGCGACGGTCTCCAGCAGCTGGTGCAGGCGATCGACCTCGGCCTGCATCGCCGCTTCATTGGCGCGGAACTGGTCACTGCGCGGATTGATCAGGGAGGTCAGTATGGCCATCGAGCAAGCTCCAGCGGCGAAGGGTTGCGAAAAAGAGTAGGGGATGACGAGAGGTATCAGGCACTCTCGTTGAACAGTTCACGCCCGATCAGCATGCGGCGGATCTCGCTGGTGCCGGCGCCGATCTCGTAAAGCTTGGCGTCTCGCAGCAGGCGCCCGGTGGCGTACTCGTTGATGTAGCCATTGCCGCCGAGCAGCTGGATGGCATCCAGCGCCATCTGGGTGGCCTTCTCGGCGCAGTAGAGAATGACGCCCGCGGCGTCCTTGCGTGAGGTCTGGCCGCGATCACAGGCATTGGCGACCGCATACTGATAGGCGCGACAGGCATTGAGGGTGGTGTACATGTCGGCGACCTTGCCCTGCACCAGCTGGAATTCACCGATGGCCTGGCCGAACTGGCGGCGCTCATGCAGGTAGGGCACCACGATATCCATGCAGGCCTGCATGATGCCGATGGGGCCGGCGGCCAGTACGGTGCGCTCGAAATCGAGCCCGCGCATCAGCACCTTGACGCCACGATTGACCTCACCCAGCACGTTCTCGACCGGCACCTGGCAGTCCTGGAAGACCAGTTCGCAGGTGTTGGAGCCGCGCATGCCGAGCTTGTCGAGCTTCTGGGCGGTGGAGAAACCGGGGAAGTCGCGCTCGATGATGAAGGCGGTGATGCCCTTGGAGCCGGCGTCCGGGTCGGTCTTCGCGTAGACCACCAGGGTGTGGGCATCCGGGCCGTTGGTGATCCACATCTTGTTGCCGTTGAGCACGTAGTGATCGCCACGCAGCTCGGCCTTGAGCTGCATCGAGACCACATCAGAGCCGGCGCCGGGTTCGGACATCGCCAGCGCGCCGACATGCTCGCCGCTCATCAGTTTCGGCAGATAACGTGCCTTCTGCTCGGCAGTGCCGTTGAGCTTGATCTGGTTCACGCACAGGTTGGAATGCGCGCCGTAGGAGAGCGCCACCGAGGCGCTGGCGCGCGAGATCTCTTCCATCGCGATGCAGTGCGCCAGATAGCCCATGCCGCTGCCGCCGTCCTCGTCCGGCACGGTGATGCCGAGCAGGCCCATGTCGCCGAACTTCTGCCACAGGTCATCGGGGAAGGCATTGCTGGCATCGATCTCGGCGGCGCGCGGGGCGATCTCGTCGCGGGCAAAGGCGTTGACCTGCTCACGCAGCAGGGTGTGTGTCTCGTCGAGTCCGAAATCCAGCGGTGAATAGAGGCTGTGCATGATCTGGCATCCTGTAGATCGGTGAAGCGCGATGAGCAAGGCCCGCCAGGGGCTGTGATGACCTGATGGCAAACGGTCTGTCGCGACCGGCTTATCAAGTCCGCCCGTCATGGGCCGCCTTGGCGTGTGATGGAAATTACTCTAGGTCAAAGTTGACGTTAACGTAAAGGTCATTATGCGGCGCTTTGACCAAGGTCGCAGGGTTTGCGGCAGAAGGTCAGCAGGGAGACTCGGGAAGGGGAGTGTCAGGTCGAGAAGGTCAGGTAGAGAAAGTCAGCTCAGGAAACGAAATTGCTCCGGCATCGCCGAGGTGACTTGATAAGCTGAGACGCTGTAGTCACTGTTGATTGAGGAAGTCGTGAGGGCGTCAGTGGGGGAGCATTCCCGTCACCTGCCTGGTGTCACCGGCACTCTTTAGTGTGCAAGTGCGCTGACTCGCCAGCGCTTTTTACCATTCCAGACTCATGCTCACCTGCCTAGAAGGACCTACTCGATGAGTGATGACACCGCCCCGGCAGTCCGCTTCAGCGGCCTGCACAAGGGCTTTGCCGGTCAGCGCCTGTTTGAAGGCATTGATCTTGAACTGCCGCGTGACCGTATCACCGCCCTGGTCGGTGCCAGTGGCTGTGGCAAATCGACCCTGCTGCAGCTGATCAACGGCCTGATCCGCCCGGATGAAGGCGAGGTGAAGGTGTTCGGCGCCGCCGTCGATTACGCCAACCTGCCAGTCATGCGTCGCCGCATCGGCTATGCCGTCCAGCAGATCGGCCTCTTTCCCCATCTCAGCGTGCGCGACAACGTCGCCATTCTTGCTGACCGCGAAGGCTGGAGCGCCGAGCGCGTCAAGGCACGCATCGCGCGTCTGTTCCAGATGATGGATCTCGACATGGCGCTGCTGACCCGCTATCCCCACGAGATTTCCGGTGGTCAGGCCCAGCGCGTCGGGCTGTGTCGCGCCATGATGCTGGAGCCACCGTTGCTGCTGCTCGATGAGGCCTTCTCGGCGGTCGATCCGATCACGCGCATCGAGGTGCATGCCCAGTTCCAGCGCATGCAGCAGGAGGAACCGCGCAGCGTGGTGATGGTCACCCACGACATGAACGAGGCGCTGAGCCTGTCCGATCACATGGTGGTGATGGCGCCCGGCGTGGTGCTGCAGGCCGCCAGCCCCGACACCATCACCACGGCGCCGGCGGATGAGCGCGTGGCCCGACTGCTGGAGGCTCGCGCATGAAGACGCTGATGACGACTCCCGTCCTGCAACGCTCGCGCCGCGGGCTGTCCGGTGCGCTGATGGTCGCCGGCCTGGCGCTTGCCAGTCTGGGGGCACTGGTGTCCAGCCCGCTTGCCAGCGCGGAAGAGCAAGCCGCGGCATGGCCCGAGGACAAGCCGATCGTGGTCGGCTCCAAGGCTGACCGCGAAGGGCATCTGCTGGGCGAGATCTTCGCGCAGGTGCTGGAGGACGCCGGCTTCACGGTCGAGCGCCGTCTGGGGCTGGGGCAGACCATCATCACCTATCAGGGGCTGGCGGAAGGCGAGCTGGATGTCTATCCCGAATACACCGGCACCCTGGCCCACGCGATTCTCAAGCTGGACGACGTGCCTCCGCTCGAGAAGCTCGATGAGCTGAGTCGCGAGCAGGGCCTGCGCGTGCTCGAGCCGCTGGGCTTCAACAATACCTACGCCGTCAGCATGCGCCGCGATCAGGCCGAGTCGCTGGGAATCAGCACCATTGGCGATATGGCCGATCACCCGGATCTGTCCGTCGCGATGTCGCATGAGTTCATCAAGCGTCCGGATGGCTGGCCGGGACTGGCCGCGGAATACGGCCTTTCCCAGGTGCCGCGTGGCATCGAGCACGGCATCGCCTATCAGGCGCTGCGCGAGAGCAAGATCGACGCCACCGATGCCTATTCCACCGAGGGCGACATCAAGCGCTTCGACTTCGTGCTGCTCGACGATGACAAGGGCTACTTCCCCGAGTATCTGGCGGTACCCTTCGTGAATGCCGCCTTGCCGGAAGATGCCGTCGCGGCGCTCAACCAGCTGGCGGGGAGCCTCGATGAAGACAGCATGCAGGCGCTCAACGCCCGCGTTTCCACCGATGAGCAGAGCTTCGCTCAGGTCGCCAGTCGCTTCATTCAGGAACAGGGCATCACCACCGAGCAGCGTGAAGTCAGCGGCGCCAAGTGGGACAAGCTGGGTACCAATCTGATCGAGCACCTGCAGTTGACGCTCTCGGCGCTGCTGCTGGCGTGTCTGGTCGGCCTGCCGCTGTCCTTGCTTGTCTATCGCAATCCGAAGGTCTCGCGGGTGGTGCTCTACGTCACCGGCCTGCTGCAGACCATCCCCTCCATCGCGCTGCTGGCACTGATGATTCCGCTGTTCGGCATCGGGGTGGTACCGGCGGTGATCGCGTTGTTCGTCTACTCCTTGCTGCCGATCATCCGCGCGGCGATCACCGCGTTGCTGACGGTGGACCCGCTGCTGGTCAAGGTGGCACGTGGCATGGGCCTGACGCGTCGCGAGCAGTTGCGTCACGTCATCCTGCCGCTGGCGACGCCCAATCTGCTCACCGGTATCAAGACCGCCGCCATCATCAATATCGGCACCGCGACGCTGGCAGCCTTCATCGGCGCCGGAGGGCTGGGCGAGCCGATCGTCACCGGGCTTTCGCTCAATGACTATGATCTGGTGCTTTACGGGGCGATTCCCGCGGCATTGCTGGCCATCTGCGCCGAGCTGCTGTTCGAGCTGTTCGAGCGCCTGGTGATACCGGCGCATATGCGGGGCTTGAAGTCGCGCTGAGCCGGAAAAAAACGGCGTAGTACATTACACGACAATCATGTCGCAACTCTTGTACAAGGCGTGCAGTAAAAAAGGAAGGCTGCTGCGAAGGTTTAACGTTGGTCGCCGATCAGAGTAATGTGAAGGGGAAAGTAAGGGCTTGCTGACAGGCCTTGCAGCAGCCTCTACCCCCCTTTGAAGGAGAGATTCATGCGTATCAAAAATCTGTTTCCGATTGCGCTGGTCGCGGCGACTCTGGCCCTGAGCGGTTGTGGTCTGTTCGGTCATGGCCACGGCCATGGTGGTCACGGCGGTGGCGGTGGTGGCAAAGGTCACGCGATGATCGATACCCCGGCCAGCGCACCGGCGGATCATCTGTCCTGATCTAGCCTCGCCTGTCGGTTGACGAAAAAGCCGCCCCTTTCTGCCTCACGGCAAGGAAGGGGCGGCTTTTTTGTGTTCGTGTCCGAGTGCCGATCTGAGCTGAGCTGTGTGGGGTTGGGCTGTGTGCGAGGACGGTGCTTTCCGTCGCGATGCTTTGAGTCGCGATGCTCTGCGAGCGGCAAGCGCCGGGCAGGCGGCAAAAAAAAGACCTCCCCGAGGGGAGGTCTGCAAGCACGTCACCGTATGTCTGCCGTGACGCTCGGCGCCCTTGAGGCAAGGGTCGACCGATAGAGGTGCCGACAGCTGCGGTTCCTGAGTCTGGAAGCGCTACCAGCTGCCATCCTTGGCATCGGGGTCAGATGATCAGTTGTTCATGGCCTGCGGAAGATAGAGCACGATCTCCGGGAAGACGTGCATCAGCACGATGGAGAAGATCATCAGCAGGAAGAACGGCAGTGTCGCCTTGGTGATGGTGATGATGTCCTTGCCGGTCAGGCTCTGGATCACGAACAGGTTGAAGCCGACCGGCGGGGTGATCTGCGACATCTCGACCACGATGATCAGGTAGATACCGAACCAGATCAGGTCGAAACCGGCGGCTTCGATGACCGGCATGATGATGGAGGTCACCAGCAGGATCAGCGAGATGCCGTCGAGGAAGCAGCCCAGGATCAGCAGGAACAGCGTCAACACCACCAGCAGCATGGTCGGCGACAGTCCCAGGGTGGCGATGCCTTCGGCCAGCTGCATCGGAATCTGGGTGAAGCTCATCGCCGAGGACAGGAAGGAGGCACCGGCGATGATGAAGGCGATCATGCACGAGGTGCGCAGCGCCGCGAACAGCGATTCCTTGAAGGTGGCGGCGGTCATGTGGCCGTTGAGGCGCGCGATGATCAGCGACAGTACCACGCCGACCGCGGCCGCTTCGGTGGGTGACGCCAGGCCACCGTAGATGCTGCCGAGGATGCCGCCGATCAGTGCCAGCAGCGGAATCAGCTGGGCGCTGTTGCGCAGCTTGGCCATGAAGCCCATGTGCGGCTCGTCATGGCCGGCGCGGCCCTGCGGCTCACCGACGACCTTCGACCAGATCGCCAGGTAGCCCATGAACAGGGCCAGCAGCAGCATGCCCGGCAGGACACCGGCGATGAACAGACGCGAGATGGACTGCTCGGTGACCACGCCATAGACGATCATCATGATCGACGGCGGAATCAGCAGGCCGAGGGTCGAGGCACTGGCGAGGGTACCGATGGCCAGGTTGCTGTCGTAGCCGCGGCGTTCAAGCTCCGGCAGCGTCATCTTGCCGACGGTGGCACAGGTGGCGGCGGAGGAACCGCACACGGCGGCGAACAGACCGCTGCCGATGATGTTGGAGTGCAGCAGGCGTCCCGGCAGGCGATTGAGCCACGGTGCCAGCGCGCGGAACATGTTGTCGGCCAGCCCGGAGCGGAACAGGATCTCGCCCATCCACACGAACATCGGCAGGGCGGTCAGGTCCCAGCCGTAGCTGGCACCCCAGAAATCGGAGGCCAGGATCGGGCCGGTCTCGAAGGTGGAGAAGAAGGTCAGCACGATCCAGCCGGTGCCGATCAGCGAGAAGGCGACCCACACGCCGCTGCCGAGCAGCAAGGCGAGGGCCAGCAGAGTGACGAGGATGAGTGTCAGCATGTCATTCGGCTCCGTCTTCGGGCTCGGGCGCCACGTAGCTTGAGGGCGCGGTGAAGGCGGTGCGCAGCGTGGCGATCAGGGTCTCGAGAATCGCCAGGCACAGCAGGCCGGTACCGGCGACCAGCACGCTCTGCGGAATCCACAGCGGCAGCGCCAGCAGGCCGGAGGAGATGTCGTGGTACTCGAGGCTCTCGCCGACCAGCAGTACCAGTTCATGGGTGATCAACACGCTCAGGCCGAGTGCGATCAGCAGCGCGAGGCTTTCGATCCATACGCGCACGGCGGCCGGCAGGCGGTTGATGACCAGCGTCACGCGGATATGGGCGTGATGCGTGAAGGTGTAGGCGAGGCTCAGGAAGGTGGCGCCGACCAGCAGGAAGGCAGCCATTTCCGACACGCCGGAGATCTCGAAGCCGAGACGCTCGGCACCGAACATCACCATGATGGCGTCGATCAGGCGCAGGAAGACTTGCAGGCTGACGAGGGTGCAGATCAGCAGCATGCAGGCCGCCGCACCCCACGCACCGAGGCGATAGAGTCTGTCGAAGAAATAGGTCATGACGGGCGCTCACAGGGAAGGTGAGGGTGGCCACGCGATGCTGCGCACAGGCTTGTCCGTGGGTCACCTGCCGGCGGACGGCAGGTGTCGGAGTCTCGAGTGGCGTATCGCGTGGCGGGATAGCAACGCTGCAGCTGGGGTCGGTCAGGACATCTACAGCGCTCAGGCAATGCTCAGAGGTTGCTCAGGCAGTGCACGGTCGATGCGCTCAGCCGCATGTCCAGCATTCAGCGCCGGGCAGCCGGGCTTGCGAGCGAATCTCAGGCATCCAGGTCTGCGCGGTAGCGCTCGAGCAGCTGCTGGCCTTCTTCACCGGCACGCGACTTCCAGTCCTGGAACAGCTTGTCACCGGCGGCCTTCAGGTCTTCTGCCAGCTTGGCGTCAGGCTCGCTGATGGTGAAGCCATTCTCGGTCAGCACCTTGGCGCTCTCGTCGGCATCGGCCTTGCTGGCTTCCCAGCCGCGGGTCTCGGCGGCCTTGGCGGCATCGAGCACGGCTTGCTGGGTGCTCTCGTCGAGACGATCGAAGGCACGCTTGTTGACGAAGACGATGTTCTTCGGCAGCCACAGCTTGGCGTCGTTGTAGTGCTTGACGTAATCCCAGGCCGACATGGACTTGCCGGTGGAGCTGGAGGTGATCATCGCGTCGACACGGCCGGTGCTGAAGGCGGTGGGGATGTCGGCTTCTTCGGTCTCGGTGGGCTTGCCGCCGACGTTCTCGACGAAGCGCTGGGTGTTGATGTTGGGTGCGCGGATACGCAGCCCCTTGAGCTGGGAGACGTCGGTCAGGTCGAAGTCGGTGTAGATGCCCTGGGCCGGCCAGGCGACCGCGTACAGCGGCATCAGACCTTCCTTGGCGAACAGCTCGGTGATGTCCGGCTTGGAGGCCTGCCAGAGGGCGAAGGCTTCTTCGTAGCTGGAGGCGACGCCCGGCAGGGTGTCCAGCTCGTAGACCGGCGATTCGTTGGAGAGGATCGACAGGAAGATCTCACCGGCCTGGACGGTGCCGCGACGCACGGAAGGCTTGATCTCGCCGTGGGAGATCAGGGAACCGCCGCTGTGCACGGTCACGGTCAGCTCGCCATCGGTGGCCTCGGTGACGTCCTCGGCGAACTGCTTGGTGTTCTTGGTGTGGAAGCTGGCATCGCCATACGGAGTGGCGAGGTTCCACTGTGCCGCGAGTGCCGAGCCACTGAAGGCCAGGGCACCCACTGTCGCCAGCCAGGCGAGGGACTTGACTGTCGGGGTCTTGCGAGTGAGGGAATCGTTGGGCTTACGCATGTCCTGTTCCTCATTATTATTGAATGTTGTCGGCAGACAATTTCATTCTTCAAGCGACGGGCCATCCCGTCCAATCGTTAATTCTGATGCGTAGTATCGATGAAATCTTTCACAGTGTCGTCGCATGAAAGCCTTTGACGATATTTTTAGACCTTGGTCTGACGCTGATCTGATGCGAGGCGGGGCGCGATCAACCCTGACTCAGCGCATGACAGGCGGTCTGATCAGGGATCGGAATGCGCGTGTTGCTGCGAGTAGGTCTCGGCACATTGGCGGCCGAGGCGTGCCACGCTGGCGCAGAAATCGGGATAGTTGGCATTGCGCCAGATGGCTTCATAGACCATTGGCGGCAATGGGGTCTTCAGTGGCAGGCGCACCAGTTCGCCGTGGCTGATGACATCCTCCACCGTGGCGACCGGCAGTACGCCGATGCCGAGCCCTTCGCTGCTCATGCGCAGGATGGTCATCAGGGTGCTGGTGCAGTGCACCTTGGGCTGGGTGATGCCCTGTTCCGACAGATAGCTGACCAGCTCGGTATAGGGGCGCGCCTGCTTGCTGAAGGAGATGAATGGCGTGGAGGCGAAGCGCTCGCCATCCTCGGCCAGCTGCTCGGCGAGGGTCGGCGAGGCGAACATGCCCATCTCGAAGGTGCACAGCGGAGTCTGGGTGGCGTAGGGCCCCATGGCGGCGCTGTCCATCGCGAACAGCATGTCGAGATCATTGTCGGCCAGACGCTGATGCAGGGAGGGCGAGATATCGACGGTCATTTCCAGCGTCAGCTTGGGATAGCGTTCGGCCAGCTGGCGCATGAAGGCGGGGAACCAGCTGTTGGCGATGGTCTCGATCACGCCCAGACGCAGGGTGCCTGAGAAGGCGCCTTCTTCCTGAAACAGGCGCATGGCTTCGTCGCGGCCACTGAGCAGGCGCTCGGCGTGGGCGAAGAACTCTCGCCCGCGCAGGGTGGGCTGGATGGGGCGGGTGGCGCGTTCCAGCAGGGATTCGCCGACGGTGGCTTCCAGGCGGTTGATGCGGTCCGAGATGGAGGGCTGGGTCAGGTGAAGCTTGGTCGCGCCTTTGCGGAACGAGCCAAGCCGGACCACCCAGACGAAGGCCTCGAGTTCCTTGAAGTCGAACATGGCAGATGCCCCGTGATGAATCGTGAAGACCGCCCATCTTGCCGCATGCGGCGCGGGGCGTCAGCTTTCATCTCGGGGCATGGCCCGCGTCAGGCCGGGAGCGGGCTCATTCGCTTGCGCGGGTCGCTCACGTCATTTGCGAAACAGCTGGCTCTCGCGGTCCTTGAAGGCCTTGAATTCCAGTGCATTGCCGGTGGGGTCGAGGAAGAACATCGTTGCCTGTTCGCCGGGTTCGCCCTTGAAGCGGATATGGGGTTCGATCTCGAAGGTGACGCCCTCGGCGATGAGGCGGTCCGCCAGTGCCTGCCAGGCATCCATCTCCAGCACCACGCCGAAGTGCGGCACCGGCACGCCATGGCCATCGACCGGATTGCGGTGCTGAGCGACGGCGCTTGCCGGGTCGGCCAGCGCCGGGTTCAGGTGGCAGACGAACTGGTGGCCATAGAGGTCGAAATCGACCCAGCTGTCGGACGAGCGGCCCTCGGGGCAGCCCAGAAACTCGCCATAGAAGCGGCGTGCCTCGGCGATATCGCGGACCTGGATGGCGAGGTGGAACGGGTCGCTGACGGCCATGGTGAAACTCCTGTTGTTGTTGGGGGATTCGGCTGAGCAAAGAATGACTTCAGACCAGCGGTGGGCGGGGTGACAGGCCCTGAAGTCACCGCTCGGCTCGCACAAGACAGAAGCATGACGCGCGCTGTCGGGCAAGCGATACACGGCCGGTGCTTTCATGGCGCAAGATGATGAAAGATTTCACCGATATGACGAATCATAAAATACGATTGGATACCAAGGCGGCCCCTTACATAAAGTGGAGGCATAACAACACACAAGATCTGACCTGTGAGGTTCCGCTATGTCCCGCTCTGCTCCCTCCCTCCCCCTGCTCAACTGCGATATGGGCGAAAGCTTCGGCAACTGGAAGATCGGTCTGGATGAAGAGGTCATGCCCTTCGTCGACTGCGCCAATATCGCCTGTGGTTTCCACGCCTCCGACCCCAGCATCATGCGCCGCACCGTGCGTCTGGCGGTCAAGCATGACGTGCGCATCGGTGCGCACCCGGCCTATCCAGACCTGCAAGGCTTCGGCCGTCGCTCGATGGCGTGTTCGCCTGCCGAGGTCGAGGACATGCTGCTCTACCAGATCGGCGCGCTCGATGGTATCTGTCGCGCCGAGGGCACTCGCGTCCAGTACGTGAAGCCGCATGGCGCGCTCTACAACGACATGGCCGCCGACCCGACGCTGCTGCGCGCCGTCATGCAGGCCGTGGTGCGCTATGACGCCAGCCTGCCGCTGATGGTGATGGCGACCGCCAACCCCGCGCCGATGCAGGCGCTGGCCGACGAGATGGGCATCACGCTGTGGTTCGAGGCCTTCGCCGACCGTGCCTATGACTCACGCGGCCACCTGGTGTCGCGCCGTGAGCCGGGTGCCGTGCATCACGACAGCGAGGTGATCATCGCCCAGTCCGTGACATTGGCGCGTGGTGAAGCACTGACCGACAGCAGCGGCGGTGACCTGGTGCTGTCCGCCGATACGCTGTGCGTGCACGGTGACAACGCCGAGTCCGTGGCCGCGGTGCGCGCCATCCGTGAAGCCTTCGATACGTTGGCGGGTGCCTGATGGCGGGGGCTGACAGCCACGGCCGTGGCACGTCACCGCAACTGCGCCTCGAGACCGTCGGCATGGACTCGCTGATCATCCGGCTGTTCGATCGCATCGAGGAATCCAACATGGCCTGGGTGCTGGCCGCCGACAGTGCGCTGCGTGAGGCCTTCGGCGCGGCGCTGGTCGATCTGGTGCCGTCCTACACCACGCTGCTGCTGCACTACGATGTGGCCGCGCTGGAAGAAGGCGAGGCGCGTGCCCGCATCCAGGCCGCGCTGGCGGATCTCGCGCCGGGCAGTGGCCAGCAGGGCCAGCTGCATGAAGTGCCCGTCTGGTATGACGACAGTGTCGGGCCGGAACTGGCGCCGATCGCCGCGCGGCTGGGCATCAGCGTCGAGGCGCTGATCGAGCATCACGGGGCGCATGATTACTGCGTGTTCGCCCTCGGCTTCGCGCCCGGTTTTGCCTTCATGGGCGTGCTGGAAGAGGCGCTGACCACACCGCGCCTCAAGACGCCGCGCCAGAAGATCGCCCCCGGCAGCGTCGGCATCGCCGACCGTCAGGCTGCCATCTACCCGTCCCGCTCACCCGGTGGCTGGAACATTCTGGGCCGTACGCCTATCACGCTGTTCGGGCGCAATGAGGCCGGTGAACCGTCCAGTCGTTTCATGCCCGGTGATCGCGTGCGCTTTGTCTCCGTGAGCCGAGAGGAATTCGTTCGCCTGGGCGGCGATGTCACCCCGCTGGAGGAACGCGCATGAGCGACGTGAAGACGAAGACGACGCTGCGCGTCGAACGCAGTGGTGCACTGGCGCTGGTGCAGGATGCTGGCCGTCTGGGCGTGCGTCACCTGGGCGTGACCCAGGGCGGCGCGGCGGACTGGGTGTCGCTGGGCTGGGCCAACTGGCTGCTGGGCAACGCTCATGATGCGCCGGGGCTCGAGATCACCATGGGCGGCGGCTTGCTGCTCAAGGTCGAACAGGCCGGCACTCTGGCGCTGTGCGGGGCAGATCTGGCCGCGACCCTCGACGGCGAGGCGCTCGCGCCGGGTCAGGCCTTCGAGGTGACCAGCGGACAGCAGCTCAAGTTCGAGCGTCCCGTTGCTGGCCTGCGCGCCTATCTGACCTTCCCCGGTGGCCTGGATGTCGCCCCGGTGCTGGGCAGTGCCGCCAGCACGGTGCGCGACGGCCTCGGCGGGCTGGATGGCGAAGGGCGGGCACTGGCCAGCGGTGATGTGCTGACGGCTGCCAGCAATGAGCTGTCGCTGCGCGAGCTGCCGGCCTCGGCACAGGCATGGCAGCAGTCGCTGGCCGCCAGGGAAGGCGAGGCGCTGGAGTTGCCGCTGGTCGTGGGGGCGCAGATCGCCGAGTTCAGTGGCGACAGCCTCTATCGCGCCTTCAACAGCGAATGGGCGGTGGATGGACGCGCCGATCGCATGGGCGTGCGCCTGACCGGCCCGCGTCTGGAGCGTGAAGGGGCGGGCATGGTGTCCGAGGGCATTCCGCTGGGCGCCGTGCAGGTGCCGGCCGATGGCCAGCCCATCATATTGCTCAATGATCGCCAGACCATCGGCGGTTACCCGCGCCTTGGCGCGCTGACGCCACTGGCCTGCGCACAGCTCGGGCAATGTGTGCCGGGCACCCGGGTGCGACTGGCGGCCGTGACACCGGGTCAGGCGCGTCGTGATCACCTCGAGGTGCTGGCCGGTTGGCAGTCGTGATGCGCTGCAGCGAAGCTGTCAGCTCGACGCCTGCAGGCCAGAGTGACTAGACCGAAGCGTGCAGGCCCGAGCCTGCAGATCAACGCGTGCAGACCTGAGCGACTGGATCGAAGCGCGCAGACAAAAAAAGGGCCTCCAAGTGGAGGCCCTTTCGGTTTTCCCGTGAGGGAATCTTTGATGCTGTTGGGAGTGATTGATCAGATCACGCCCTCGATGAACAGATTCCCGGAGAAACGTTGCGCGAGCATCGGGAAACGTTGCACTGACTCGTGGGTATCGATGAAACACGAAGCAATGCGGTCATCATGTCGGGCACATTACCCTCACATGCTGACGGGTAACGAACGGCTTATCCCCCGAACGGGACTGTACTGGCAAGAATAACGGTTGAGGCAGGCGGATGCCAGTCATTTGCGAGCGCTGTTTCCTAATTTTTTCCTCGCCGCATCCCTGCGGTGAGTTCTGCTGATTCATCGCGCCTTTCACTGCCTGGCAGGACGCTTGCGCAGGCGCCACAGGTGAACCTCCAGCCAGCCGGCTTCCAGGGCCAGCATCAGGTTGCGTTGCATCTGGGAAAAGGCCGGGCCGAACACCAGTTCCGGCGTCAGGCCGCGGGCGGCCAGCATGGCCGGCGAGGGCGCAGGCGCATCATCCCGGTAGGCGCTGGGTTGCTCGCTGGTGCTCTCGCGCATGCGCCGCGCCTGCCAGCTCAGCACCTGATCGGTCAGCTCGACATGGGCATCGACCTCGAAGCCACTGCTGGCCATCGCCTCATGCAACTCCTCGCAACTGGCCAGCTGATCGCCACGCGGTGACAGCGCCCAGGGCAGTGGCAGGGCAGGGCGCTCGCCAAACGCCTGCGCCTGCACGCTGAGCACCGGCTCGTGCAGCAGGAGATAGCCATCCTGCTCGAGACAGTCATGCCACTGGGTGAGCGTGCTGACCTTGTCGCTCAGATGCACCAGCAGGTGCTGGCTGAAGAGGCGATCAAAGCGGCGGCCCGAGAGTGCCGGATGCAGCTCGGGGTAGCAGGCGTCGCCCTCCAGCACGCGAATCGACTCGCGCAGTCCGGTGGCCCGGTTGAGGGCGATCGCCAGCTCGCAGAGGCTGCTCGAGAGATCCAGCGTGGTGATGTGGTGGTCCGCGCCGGTGTCACGCGACTGGCTGGCAATATGCCGTGCCAGCCCGCCAAGGCCGGCGCCGAGTTCGAGCATCGCCAGCCCCCGCGACTGGGGTTCCAGCCGGGCGAGGGCCAGCAGCTCGCGGGTGCCCGTCACGCCACCCAGATGCAGTTGGTCCAGCCCGGCCAGTGCCATGATCGGCAGTGCGCCGCTCGGGTGGGCATCGATCAGCGTCTCGAGTGCCTCGTCGAGGGCCGCATGATGGTGACTCGCCGCATAGTGGGCGACCTGCTGACGAGCGCTGCTCAGGTGGCGTGTGGCGGGGGCGTCATCCTCCTCCTCACGTGACGTGCTCACCTGGCCAGGCCCAGTTCTTGCGTTGCGGCCTCGCGCATCTTGAACTTCTGGATCTTGCCGGTCACGGTCATCGGGAATTCCTCCACGAACTTGATGTAGCGCGGCACCTTGAAGTGAGCGATACGTCCCTGGCAGAACGCCTTGAGCGCCGGTTCATCGAGCTGCTCGCCTTCCTTGAGCTTGACCCACGCCATCACTTCCTCGCCATACCGCTCATCGGGCACGCCGATCACCTGCACGTCCGACACCGCCGGGTGGGTGTAGAGGAAGTCCTCGATCTCGCGCGGATAGATGTTCTCGCCCCCGCGGATGATCATGTCCTTGATACGTCCCACGATCGTCACGTAGCCGTCTTCATCCAGCGTAGCGAGGTCGCCGGTATGCATCCAGCGGCCGGCATCGATGGCCTTGGCGGTGGCCTCCGGGTTGTTCCAGTAGCCCAGCATCACGCTGTAGCCCCGCGTGCACAGCTCGCCCTTCTCGCCGACTGGCACCACGCGCCCGCTGTCAGGGTCGATGATCTTGATCTCCAGATGCGGGTGCAGGGTACCGACGGTGGAGACGCGCTTGTCCAGCGGCGCCTCACGCGTGGTCTGCAGGCTGACCGGACTGGTCTCGGTCATGCCGTAGGCGATGGTGACCTCGCGCATGTGCATGCGTTCGATGACCTGGCGCATCACCTCGATGGGGCAGATGGAGCCGGCCATGGTGCCGGTACGCAGGCTGGTGAGGTCGAATTCGGCGAAGCGCGGGTGTTCGAGTTCGGCGATGAACATCGTCGGCACGCCGAACATCGCGGTGGCGCTCTCCTCGCTGACCGCCTGCAGGGTGGCCAGCGGATCGAAGCCCGCTTCCGGATAGACGATGGCGGCGCCGTGGGTCAGGCAGCCCAGATTGCCCATCACCATGCCGAAGCAGTGATAGAGCGGTACCGGCATCACCAGTTTGTCGTGCTCGCTGAGGTTCATGCGCTCGGCGACGAAGAAGCCGTTGTTGAGGATGTTGTGGTGCGAGAGGGTCGCGCCCTTGGGCGCACCGGTGGTGCCGGAGGTGTACTGGATATTGATCGGGTCATCGAAGGTCAGGCTGGCCTGCAGCTCGCTGAGTGTTTCCCGCGAGACGCTATCGGCACCGCTGAGCACATCCTGCCAGTTGAGCATGCCGGGCAGGGCATCCTCGGCCTCGAAGCAGATCAGGCGCCTGAGGTCCGGCAGCGCGCCATTGTGAATGCCATCACGGCCGCGGGCCTCTTTAGCCTCAGGGAACAGCTCCTCGAGGATCGCCACATAGTCGGACGCCTTGAAGCGAGACTGGAAAATCAGCGTCGCCGCACCGGATTGCTTGAGGGCGTAGGCCAGTTCATGGCCGCGGTAACTCGGGTTGAGATTGACCAGCACCACACCGATCTTGGCGGTGGCGTACTGGATCAGCGTCCATTCGGCGCGATTGGGCGCCCAGATGCCGACGCGGTCGCCGCGCTCGATGCCCATCGCCAGCAAGCCGCGCGCCACGCGCTCGACCTCTGCGTGCAGTTCGGCCCAGGTGTAGCGCAGTCCCTGATGGCGACTGATCAGGGCATCGCGCTCGGGCCAGCGCGCGCAGATGCGATCGAGGCAATCCCCGATGGTTTCTCCCATCAGTGGGGTGTCGGAGGTAGCGCTGAGATAGCTGGCTGACTGGCTTGCGTGTGCCATTTCGCTGGCAGGCTGGCGTGTGGCGATGGCGTCCTGTGACATGGTGCTTTCCTGTGTCCTTGGTTGTTATTGGTGAGGCAAGGCTTGTCAGGGGGAGCCGCCTCAGGGAGGCGGTGACGCAGTGTTGTCGTTCTTTTCGTTCTTTTCGTTCTTTTCGTTTTTGTCGTCTGGTCGTGCTGTCGTCTTGTCATGAGTCGCGTGATCAGCGGGCGACGCGCTGCTCTCCGGCAGTCTGCTGTCGCCCGCACTCGCGAGGCGCTGGTCAGTTTTCGACAGACGATTCTCTATAGGCAGTCTAGTCGCTGTCACTTGTGTAGCCGGCAGTTATATAGCTGCTGCTGGCGCGAGTGGGTTCTGGCGTTGTTGACTCCAATCAGCCCTCGCTGTCGCCGGCCAGGCGGGCGAGGGCTTCGCGGGCACGCGTCTCGACGTCATCCAGCTCGCGCTGCATGGCGGTGAGATCGCGCAGCTGACGCTCAAGGCCCTCACGCTTTTCGCTCAGGATGCCAAGCAGGCGGGTGAGCTGCTTCTCGCCACCGCCGTCGGCGGCGTCGTAGAGGTCGACCACTTCACGAATCTCGGCCAGCGAGAAGCCCAGTCGCTTGCCGCGCAGGGTCAGCTTGAGACGCACGCGGTCCTTGTCGCGATAGACGCGCGTCTGACCGCGCCGCTCCGGGTGCAGCAGACCTTCCTGCTCGTAGAAGCGGATGGTGCGCGTGGTCACGTCGAAATGCCGTGCCAGCTCGCCGATGCTCCAGGTGCGCTGGGTCGGACGGATGGCGTCGCTGGTGCTGGTGGTGCTCAGCAGGGACTCCACACCGGCATCGTGTGTCGCGCCATCAGGCGTTGCCCGGGATTTGGGGTCAGGACTTGGGGTCATCATCGTATCTGTCATGGGCGCTGCCGCTCCGGATGCTGTGCGCGCCAAGGAGAGGGGAATGCTCCTTGGCGCAGTGGGTGCCAGCGGCGTCTGGCCGTGAATTTTCTACAGACTAGCATTGTTTACGTTAACGTAAAGGGTAATAGTATTTGCAGCCAACCAAGCAGATGCTAGGTTGAATCAGATCACAGTCTCGGCTTGCCGCTTTCTGCAGGACGGCCTGGTTCTGCAGAACGTCTTCAGCTCTGCAAGGCGGCTCGCCTGACGACTTCGGCTCTGTTGACACACTGTCTTCCTCCCAATAACAACAGCCACAGGAATGCCACGCCATGTCTTCGACGTCTCTCACGCCCTCTACTGCCGCGCCCTCTACCGGTTCACTGGATCTGCTGTCACGCCTGCGCGCCGTGGTCGCCGGTGACAGCGCGCCGCTGGTGCTGCCTCAGCTGATCAATGGCCAGTTTGTCGAAAGTCGCGCCGATCAGCACCTGAGCGTCACCAACCCGGCCACCAACGGCGAGATCGCCCGCGTGCCCCTGTCACCGCTGAGTGAGCTTGATGAAGCGCTGGACCACGCCGAGCAGGCCTTCCAGGGCTGGCGCAACACGCCGGTGCCGTCCCGTGCCCGCCTGATGCTCAGCTATCAGCATCTGCTCAAGCAGCATCATGACGAGCTGGCCGAGATCATCTCCCACGAGCTGGGCAAGACCTTCGAGGACGCCAAGGGCGATGTGTGGCGCGGCATCGAGGTGGTCGAGCACGCCGCCAACATTCCCAGCCTGCTGATGGGCGAGACGGTGGAGAACGTCGCCACCGGCATCGACAGCTATTCCGTGACCCAGTCGCTGGGAGTCTGCTTAGGCATCACGCCGTTCAACTTCCCCGCCATGATACCGCTGTGGATGTTCCCGCTGTCCATCGCCTGTGGCAATGCCTTCGTGCTCAAGCCGTCCGAGCAGGTGCCGCTGACCACGCTGCGGCTGGCGGAGCTGTTCATGGAAGCGGGTGCCCCCGAGGGCATCCTGACCGTGGTGCAGGGCGGGCGCGATCAGGTCAATCATCTGCTCGCCCACGAGATTCCGCGCACCGTCAGCTTCGTCGGCTCGGTACCGGTGGGTCAGCACATCTATCGCACCGCCACTGACAACCTCAAGCGCGCCCAGTGCTTCGCCGGGGCCAAGAACCACATGGTGATCATGCCGGACGCCCCGGCCGACCAGGTGGTCAACGCGCTGGTCGGTGCCAGTGTCGGCGCGGCGGGTCAGCGCTGCATGGCGATCTCGGTGGCGGTCTTCGTCGGTGATTCGAAGGCCTTGATCGAGCGCGTGCGCGATGCGCTGGCCGAGGTGCGCCCGGGCGCCTGGGATGACAAGGGCGCCAGCTACGGGCCGTTGATCTCGCCGCAGGCGCTGGAGCGCGTGACCGGCTGGATCCAGCAGGGCGAGCAGGAAGGCGCCGAGCTGCTGCTGGATGGTCGTGGTGTCTCGGTGGCGGGCTATCCCGATGGCAACTGGCTGGGGCCGTGTCTGTTCTCCAAGGTGACGCCGGAGATGGTGCTCTATCGCGAGGAAATCTTCGGGCCGGTGCTGTGCTGCATGGAGGCGGCGGACCTGTCCGAGGCCATCGAGCTGATCAACAACAACCCCTACGGCAACGGCACCTCCATCTTCACGCGCTCCGGCGGCGCGGCGCGGCGCTTCCAGAACGAGATCGCGGTCGGTCAGGTCGGCATCAACGTGCCGATTCCGGTGCCGCTGCCGTTCTTCTCCTTCACCGGCTGGCGCGGCAGCTTCTTCGGCGATCTGCATGCCTATGGCAAGCAGGCGGTGCGCTTCTATACCGAGACCAAGACGGTGACGGCGCGCTGGTTCGACGATGCACCGGCCGAGGGCAATCAGCCCAACTTTTCTATTCAAATGCGCTGATGGCTCCTCAGATGCGCTGAGCCGCTTTGACAGGCCCGGGCGATAGACCCGGGCCGACAGAACAAGGACAACAGGAGGCAGCTGCATGAACTTTTCGCTGACCGATGACCAGCGTGCCCTCCAGGAGGGGGCGCGTGCCTTCGCGGATGCCGAGCTTGCCCCGCATGCCGCCGAGTGGGACGCCACGGCCCACTTCCCCATCGAGACACTTCGCAAGGCGGGCGAGGCCGGCTTCATGGGGCTTTACGTCCCCGAGGAGCATGGCGGCCTTGGCCTGCCGCGCCTCGACAGCTCCATCATTCTCGAGCAGCTGGCGACTGGCTGCATCTCGACCACCGCCTACATCACCATCCACAACATGGTGGGCTGGATGATCGCCAGTTTCGCCACGGACAGCTGCCGTGAGCAGTGGGTGCCGGCGATGGTGGCGGGCGACAAGCTCGGTTCCTACTGCCTGACCGAGCCGGGCAGCGGCAGTGATGCTGCCAGTCTGCATACCCGCGCCGAGCGCGAGGGCGATGACTACTATCTGAGTGGCTCCAAGATGTTCATCTCCGGTGCCGGCGCCACGGACGTGCTGGTGGTGATGGCGCGCACCGGCGAGCCGGACAGCGGCGCGGCGGGTATCTCGGCCTTCGTGGTGCCGGCTGACGCCGAGGGCATCAGCTACGGCAAGAAGGAAGACAAGATGGGCTGGAACAGCCAGCCGACCCGACTGGTGAGCTTCGATCGCGTGCGGGTTGCGGCGGCCAATCGTCTGGGCGAGGAGGGCGAGGGCTTCCGCTTCGCGATGAAGGCGCTGGATGGCGGTCGCATCAACATCGCCACCTGCTCACTGGGTGCGGCCCAGAAGGCGCTGGAGCTGTCGCGGGATTATCTCGGCGAGCGCAAGCAGTTCGGGCGCGAGCTGGCCCAGTTCCAGGCCCTGCAGTTCAAGCTGGCCGACATGGCCACCGAACTGACCGCGGCGCGCACCCTGGTGCGGCTGGCGGCCTTCAAGCTCGATGAGGGTGACGCCGAGGCCAGCGCCCACTGTGCGATGGCCAAGCGCTTCGCCACCGACATGGGCTTCGAGGTCTGCAATCAGGCACTCCAGCTGCATGGCGGCTACGGTTATATCCGCGAGTACCCGTTGGAGCGGCTGGTGCGTGACACCCGTGTGCACCAGATTCTGGAAGGCACCAACGAGATCATGCGTCTGATCATCGCGCGCCGTCTTCTGACGCCGGGCATGATCGAGTCGCTGGCGTAACGCCGCCTCCACTTCAGTTCGTCATTGGTTACCATCTTTCAGGGAGTTACATGATGTCATCCAGTCAAGGGCCATGCCTCATTCTCGAGAAGGATCGTCATATCGCCCGGGTCACCATCAACAACCCGCCGGCCAACACCTGGACGGAAGCGTCCTTGATCGAGCTGGAGCAGCTGCTCGACGAGCTGGAGGGCGATGGCAGCATAAGTGCCGTGGTGATCACCGGTGAGGGCGACAAGTTCTTCTCCGCCGGCGCCGATCTCAAGACCTTCGCCGATGGCGACAAGGGCGTCGCCGCCACCATGGCGCGTCGCTTCGGGCTGGCCTTCGAACGGCTGGCCAACTTCCCGGGCGTGACGATCGCCGCCGTCAACGGCTACGCGATGGGCGGCGGGCTCGAGTGCGCGCTGGCCTGTGACATGCGTATCGTCGAGCGGCAGGCCAGGTTGGCACTGCCGGAGGCCAAGGTGGGGCTGTTGCCGTGTGCGGGCGGCACCCAGCACCTGCCGTGGCTGGTCGGCGAAGGCTGGGCCAAGCGCATGATCCTGTGTGGTGAACAGGTGGATGCCGAGACCGCCGGTCGCATCGGGCTGGCGGAAGAGGTGGTCGAGACCGGCCAGAGCTTCGAGCGCGCGCTGGCGATCGCCGAGAGCGTCGCCAACCAGAGCCCGAGCGCGGTGGCGCGCTGCAAGGCGTTGATCATGTCATCACGCCATCGCGGCATGAGCGATGGCCTGCGCATGGAGCGCGAGCTGTTCGTCGAGCTGTTCGATGACCCCAACCAGAAGGAAGGCGTAAGCGCCTTCCTCGAGAAGCGCGCCCCGCAGTGGGTTTCGCGTCAGGAAGAGGTGAAGGGAGGAGGGCGCTCATGAGCCAGATAGAAGGTGTCACCGCCAAGGCCGCGACCGATGTCGAGGCGCCCGTGGTGTTCGAGACGCGTCGCGCCCGCGACGGCAAGCAGCTGGGAATCGTGCGCCTGAACGCGCCGCGTTCGCTGAATGCGCTGTCGCTGGCCATGATCGAGCGCATCGAGGCGCAGCTGGATGCCTGGGAGCTGGACAGCAGCATCGCCATGGTGTGGCTGGAAGGCGCCGGCGAGCGTGCGCTGTGTGCCGGTGGCGATATCGTGGCGCTCTATCAGGCGATGACCACGGCGCCTGCCAGCGAAGGCGCAGACCCCCTCGAGGCGCTGGATGATTTCTTCGCCACCCGCTACTTCACCGCCGAATACCGGCTCGATCACCGCCTGCATACCTTCCCCAAGCCGCTGCTGGTGTGGGGTGGCGGCATCGTGATGGGCGGCGGCATGGGGCTGTTCGCCGGCGGCTGTGAGCGCGTGGTCACCGAGAGTTCGCGACTGGCGATGCCGGAAGTCAGCATCGGCCTGTATCCGGATGTCGGTGCCAGCTGGCTGCTCAATCGCCTGCCGCGTGGCATCGGAGAATATCTCGGCGCGACCGGTGCGCAGCTGAATGCCCGCGATGCGCTGGATCTGGGGCTTGCGACACGCCTGATTCCCGATGAGCAGCGCGAGGCGCTCAAGCAGGCGCTGTGCGAGGGAGAATTCGGCCGTCACCCGTCGCGTCATCTGAGCCAGGTGCTGAGCGAGTTCGAGCGCCGTGAACTGGCGCCGCCGGGGCAGGTGCTGCCGCTCTTCGATCACCTTCAGCAGCTGGTCGCCGGGCGTGAAGTGCTGAAGGCCTGCCAGCGAATCATTGATGACCCCCAGGCGCGCAGTGACTGCAATGCGTGGCTGAACGCCAACCGCGAGCGTCTGCTGGCCGGCTGCCCCAGTTCACCGCATCTGGTATTTCGCATGCTGGGGCGCCATCGCCACTCCTCGCTGGCTGAAGCCTTCCGCGACGAGCTGACTCTGTCGGTGCGCTGCTGCATGGGCACCGAGCTTGCCGAAGGGGTGCGCGCCCTGCTGATCGACAAGGACAAGCAGCCTCAGTGGGCCTATGCCTCGATCGCCCAGGTCTCCGAGGAATATATCGACGGCTTCTTCGCGCCGCTGTGGGAAGAGGACGAGCATCCGCTGATGGACCTCTGAGCGCACTTTTCAGTACAGGCGGCAGGCGCGGCCATGCCGCCGGACGCCAATGACAACAAGAATCTGTTCACAAGGAAGCATTGCCATGACATCCATCGGTTTCATCGGACTCGGCAACATGGGCGGTCCCATGGCGCTCAATCTGGTCAAGGCTGGCCATGCGGTAAGGGTTTTCGATCTGGTCGAGTCGGCCATGAGCGAGCTGGTCGAGGCGGGCGCCACCCGTGCGGCATCTCCCGGAGAGGTCATCGAGGGTGTCGAGGTGTTGATCAGCATGCTGCCGGCCGGTCAGCACGTGCGAAAGCTCTATCTGGGCGACAAGGAAGACGGCGCGGGTGGCCTCCTGGCCACGCTCGACGCCTCGGTGCTGGTGATCGACGCCTCGACCATCGCGCCAGATGATGCCCGTCTGGTCGCGCGCCACGCCGCCGAGCGTGGCATCACCTTCATGGATGCCCCGGTGTCCGGCGGGGTCGGTGGCGCGCGTGCCGGCACGCTGAGCTTCATCGTCGGCGGCGAGGCCGACGGCTATGCGCGTGCCGAGCCGCTGCTGGAAGTGATGGGCAAGAATCTGTTCCATGCAGGCCCGGCCGGCAGCGGCCAGGTCGCCAAGATCTGCAACAACATGCTGCTGGGCATCCTGATGAGCGGCACCGCCGAGGCGCTGGCGCTGGGGGTCAAGAACGGACTGGACCCGGCTGTCCTCTCGGAGGTGATGAAGCAGTCATCCGGCGGCAACTGGGCGCTCAACGTCTACAACCCCTGGCCCGGCGTGATGGAAGCCGCACCGGCCTCCAATGATTATCAGGGCGGTTTCCTGGTCGATCTGATGACCAAGGATCTTGGCCTTGCCTGGGAGATGGCGCTGGGCTCGAAATCGGCGGTGCCAATGGGCTCCCAGGCGCGTAATCTGTTCGTCCAGCATGCCGCCCAGGGCGCAGGCCGTCTCGATTTCTCGAGCATCCAGCGCTTCTATCGCTGTGGCGAGGCGGATGCGTGAGCTGATACGCCGCCAGCCGCTGGCATGCACCCCGAGGACAACATCACCTGCAAGGAGCACCCCATGATTCGACCGGTCAGTGAGCTGGTGGCCGCCGCCGAGACGGAGATCGAGACCCTGTCGCCCCGCGAGCTGCGCGAGGCGCTGGAAGAGGCCCGCGCCGGCGGCACGCCGCTGACGCTGGTGGATATCCGCGATGTGCGTGAGCTGGAGCGGGAAGGGCGTATTCCCGGCGCCATCCACGCGCCGCGCGGCATGCTGGAGTTCTGGGTCGACCCGGCCTCGCCCTATCACCGTGCCGACTTCGCGCGCGAAGGGCGCTATGTGCTGTTCTGCGCCGGCGGGCTGCGCTCGGCGCTGGCCACCAAGTCGCTCAAGGACATGGGCTTCGGGCCGGTGGCCCATCTGGGTGGCGGCTTCGCGGCCTGGCGTGAGGCGGGGGGAGAGGTCGTCTCGCCCTTCATGCAGGGCAACTGACGCAGCGCTGGGATCCTCGGCGCGATCCGGCGTTGCCCCTCACCTGACACGCTGATGCTTTACACTGTTCGGCCCCGCTGGCGCCTCGCCGGTCGGGGTCGTTTTCTGTCCGGAGCCTGTATGTCTGACCCTGATACCCCTGCCACCCCCAAACGTGCCTCGTCTCGGCGTGACACGCGTGATCTGGTGCGTGACCCGATCGCCTCGACGCTGGCGCGCATGACGGGGCCGGTGATCGGCGGCATCGTCACCATGATGCTGTTCAACCTAGTGGATGCCTGGTTCATCGCCCAGCTGGGCACGCCGGAGCTGGCGGCGGTGACCATGACCTTCCCGGTCACCTTCGGCGTGATCAGCATCGCCATCGGTCTGTCCATCGGCACCACCGCGGTGGTGGGGCGCCGGCTGGGGCGAGGTGAGCTCGAGACCGTCAAGGCGCGCACCACGGATTCCAGTCTGCTGGGGCTGCTGCTGGGGCTGGTGATGCTGGTGCTGGGGCTTGCCAGCATCGAGCCGCTGTTCGGGCTGCTGGGGGCCGATGACACCCTGATGCCGCATATCCGCGATTACATGCAGGTGTGGTATTTCGGCGCACCCTTCGTGTTGCTGCCGCGTGTGCTAGGCAGCGTGCTGCGCGCCGAGGGCAATACGCTGGTGCCCTCGCTGGTGATGGCGGCGGCGGGGGTGCTCAATGCGCTGCTCGACCCGCTGCTGATCTTCGGCATCGGTAGCTGGCAGGGCATGGGCGTGGCGGGCGCGGCGCTGGCCACGGTGCTGTCATGGCTGGCGATGACGCTGGGCTTGCTGGCATTGCCACTGCTGCGCGCGCGGCTCGATTTCCGTCACCTGAGCGTGACGCGGCTGGTGACGTCATGGCGCGAGGTCGGGGCGATCGGCCTGCCTGCCGCGCTGACCAGCGTGATGACGCCGATTGCCACCGCGCTGGTCACGCGTATCGTCAGTCAGCATGGGCACGCGGCGGTGGCGGCTTACGGTATCGGCTCACGCATCGAGTCGCTGGCGCTGATTCTGGTGCTGGCGCTGTCCATGACGCTGTCGCCCTTCATCAGCCAGAACGATGGTGCCGGGCAGCACAAGCGTGTGTGGCGCGCCATCCACGGCGTGCTGGCCTTCATTCTCGCCTGGCAGCTGGTGGTCTGGTTGGGGCTCGGGCTTGGCGGTGAGTGGATCGCGGCGCGCTTCGCCGAGAGTCAGGAGGTCGCGGGGCTGGTCAGCACCTATCTGTGGCTGATACCCGCCGCCCTCGGGGCCCAGGGCGTGATCATTCTCGCCAATTCCAGCCTCAATGCGCTGCACAAGCCACGCCGCGCGATGATGCTCTCGCTGGTGCGTCTGTTCGCCTTGCTGGTGCCGCTGGCCTGGCTTGGTGGCGCCCTGTATGGCGTGATCGGCATCTTTGCCGGGGTGGCGACCAGTTACCTGTTGATGGGCGGCATCAGTTATCTGGCGCTGCGTTCGGTCCTCAGGCAGCGCGCCTGAGCCTGGTAGCGAGAGGACAGTCGTCGTGACGAAAAAAGCCGCCGTGGCCCGAGAGGGTACGGCGGCTTTTTCATGTCTGGCTTTCAGCGCCTTGGGCGGCTGTTTTCCAGTGCCCCAGGCGTCTTTTTCCCAGTGCCCCAGGCGGCTGTTTTCCAGTGCCTTAGGCGGCTGTTGCCCAGTGCCTTAGGCGTCTTCGTACTTGCACAGATAGGCGGATTCGACCGTGGTGCGTACCTCGAAGCTCTGGTTGGCTTCGACGATGAAGCTTTCACCGGCGGCGAGCTGATACCACTCTTCCGCGCCCGGCAGCAGTACCTGCATGTCGCCGCTGATCAGGGTCATGTATTCGCGTTGGCTGGTTGAGAACACGAATTCGCCGATGGCCATCACGCCGACCGTGGCAGGAAGGTCTGCGCTCTGGAAGGCGATGGAGGCCACCTGGCCGTCGAAGTAGTGGTTGGTGTTGAACATGGGAGGATTTCCTGGGTGAGTAGCGCTGTTGTTGTGGTCGATGTGTCTAGACGTGTTCGACGTGTGTTGTTGTGTTCGACTTGTGATGATCTGGCCGTCGGGGTCAGCGCGGTGAGAAGCGGCGCGCCAGGCCGGTCTCGGCGATCATGCGCGTCGAGATCTCTTCGATCGAGAAGCGCGTGGTATCGATGTAGGGCACCTTGGAGCGGCGGAAGAGTGCCTCGGTCTGCTCGACTTCCTGCAGGCACTGATCGATCGAGCAGTAGCGGCTGTTGGGGCGACGCTCGGTACGGATGGCGGCCAGACGGCGCGGGTCGATGGTCAGCCCGAACAGCTTGTGACGATATTGTGCCAGTGAGGCGGGCATCTTGAGGGTGCCGGACTCGTCCAGATCATCCTCGGTCAGCGGGTAGTTGGCCGCGCGGATACCGAACTGCAGCGCCAGATACAGCGAGGTCGGGGTCTTGCCGCAGCGTGAGACGCCGATGAGGATGACGTCGGCCTTGTCGTATTGATGTGTGCGCGCGCCATCATCGTTGTCGAGGGCGAAATGCACGGAATCGATGCGATTCATGTAGACGTCGTCCTGCCCGATGGAGTGGGTCTTGCCGACGCTGTAGGACGAGTGGGTGTCCAGCTCCTCTTCCAGCGGCTTGAGGAAGGTCGAGAAGATGTCGACCTTGAAGCCGGAGGATTCGGAGATGATGTCGCGGATGTTCTGGTCGACGATGGTGTCGATGATGATCGGGCGCTCGCCGTCATTGGCATGCGCGCTCTCGATGGCCTTGACCAGTGCCGTCGCCTTTTCGGCCGAATCGATGTAGGGCTTGGTCACCATGCGGATGTCGGTATTCTCGAACTGGGCGAGCAGACTGCGCCCCAGTGTCTCGGCGGTGATGCCGGTGCCATCAGAAATGAAGAAGGCGGTTCGGGTCATGACGGGCACTCGTGAAGAACGAATCGAAGACACCAGCCCGCTCAGGCTGTTGCCCCGTGAAGACCCCAAGTGTCGGTGTTCACTGTCGAGCTTGCAATATCCGGCACAGGGCCAGTGGCGCGATATGAGAAATCCCGTGTTCCCGTTCTCTACAAAAGCGCCGCATGACTACATTCCTGTAGCGGCCGTTCCTGGCTTGTCGACATGTTCGCCGACGATGGCGACAGAACGTCTGAAACAGGCTCAGGGTTGTAGTCCTCCTCCACTGACTAGCCGGTTAGACCAATGGCTAATACTAGAGAGAGCTTGTTAGGGTGGCGTCATTGCTGAACGGAAGGCGGTTCATCGTCCTCCATCGGTCATTCGTTTCCATCCATTGGTACCAGGGGGTTCCCTTGTCACAGCAAGCCACATCCGAATACGTCGTCGATTTCGATCAGCTCGGCATGAACGATGTTGATCGCGTTGGCGGCAAGAACGCCTCGCTCGGTGAGATGATCTCCAATCTGGCCGATGCCGGTGTCACCGTGCCCGGCGGCTTTGCGACTACCTCCTATGCCTATCGCGAGTTTCTGGCCCACGAAGGCCTCGACAAGCGTATCAATGCCGCCCTCGATGCCCTCGATGTGGATGACGTGGTCGAACTGGCGCGCGTCGGTGCCGAGATTCGTCAGTGGATCATCGACACGCCGCTGCCGCCGGCCTTCGAGGCCGAGATGGAACGTGCCTATGCCGAGCTTCAGGCCAGGCACCCGAACCTGAAGGTCGCCGTGCGCTCCTCCGCTACCGCGGAAGACCTGCCGGATGCCTCCTTCGCCGGTCAGCAGGAAACCTTCCTCAACATCGAAGGCTTCGACAACATCAAGCGTGCGGTTCACGAGGTGTTCGCGTCACTGTTCAACGACCGCGCCATCTCCTACCGCGTGCACAAGGGCTTCGACCACTCATTGGTCGCGCTGTCTGCCGGCGTACAGAAGATGGTGCGCTCCGAGACGGCCGCTTCCGGCGTGATGTTCACCCTGGACACCGAATCCGGCTACCGCGACGCCGTCTTCGTCACCGGCTCCTGGGGCCTGGGCGAGACCGTGGTGCAGGGCGCGGTCAATCCTGACGAGTTCTACGTCCACAAGACCACGCTGGCCGCCGGCCGCCCGGCGGTACTGCGCCGCAACCTGGGCTCCAAGCTGATCAAGATGGTCTACACCGACGACACCAGTGCGGGTCGCTCCGTCGAGACCGTCGACGTGCCGGTGCCGGACCGCCACCGTTTCTGCATCAGCGATGCCGATGTCGAGGCACTGGCGCGCCAGGCCATGATCATCGAGAAGCACTACCAGCGTCCGATGGACATCGAATGGGCGCGTGATGGCGACGACGGCAAGCTCTACATCGTCCAGGCGCGTCCGGAAACGGTCGTCAGCCAGGAAGAGGGCGGCAACCTCGAGCGCTTCCAGCTGCGCGAGAAGGGCCGCACTCTGGTCACCGG
The DNA here is from genome assembly GCF_029846405.1 of Cobetia sp. 29-18-1. Taxonomy (NCBI): domain Bacteria; kingdom Pseudomonadati; phylum Pseudomonadota; class Gammaproteobacteria; order Oceanospirillales; family Halomonadaceae; genus Cobetia; species Cobetia sp. 29-18-1. The sequence goes on along the minus strand of NZ_JARWKS010000005.1, from coordinate 168,998 downwards.
GCGTGCCATCGGCCAGCGTATCGGCCAGGGTGCGGTGCGCGTGATCGACAACCCGGAGCAGATGGACAAGGTGCAGGTCGGCGACGTGCTGGTCACCGACATGACCGATCCGGACTGGGAGCCGGTCATGAAGCGCGCCTCCGCCATCGTCACCAACCGTGGCGGACGTACCTGCCACGCGGCGATCATCGCGCGTGAGCTGGGCATTCCGGCCGTGGTCGGCTGTGGCGACGCGACCTCGGTGCTCGCCGAAGGCCGCGAAGTGACGGTCTCCTGCGCCGAAGGCGATACCGGACACGTCTATGACGGTATCCTCAACTTCGATCGCACCGTCACCAGCGTCAACGAGATGCCGGAGATTCCGTTCAAGATCATGATGAACGTCGGCAACCCGGACCGCGCCTTCAGCTTCTCGCGTCTGCCGAATGCCGGCGTGGGCCTGGCGCGTCTCGAGTTCATCATCAACCGCATGATCGGCGTGCACCCCAAGGCGCTGCTCGACTACGCCACCCTGCCCATCGATCTGCAGCAGACCATCGATGCGCGCACCGCCGGCTACGCAAGCCCGGTCGACTTCTACGTCGACAAGCTGGTCGAGGGCATCTCCACCCTGGCGGCCGCCTTCCATCCGCAGAAGGTCATCGTGCGCATGTCGGACTTCAAGTCCAATGAGTACGAGAACCTGATTGGCGGCAAGATGTACGAGCCGGGCGAAGAGAACCCGATGCTGGGCTTCCGTGGCGCCTCACGCTACGTGTCCGACACCTTCCGCGACTGCTTCGATCTGGAATGCCGTGCCCTCAAGCGCGTGCGTGACGAGATGGGGCTGACCAACGTCGAGATCATGGTGCCCTTCGTGCGCACCACCGGCGAGGCGGAGCAGGTCATCAAGCTGCTGGGCGAGAATGGTCTGGTGCGTGGCGAGAACGGCCTGCGCGTCATCATGATGTGCGAGCTTCCGACCAACGCGCTGCTGGCGGATCAGTTCCTCGAGCACTTCGATGGCTTCTCCATCGGCTCCAACGACCTGACCCAGCTGACCCTGGGACTGGATCGCGACTCCGGCATCGTCGCTCACCTCTTCGATGAGCGTAACCCGGCGGTCAAGCAGCTGATGTCGATGGCGATCCGTGCCTGCAAGGCGCAGGGCAAGTACGTCGGCATCTGTGGTCAGGGCCCGTCGGACCATCCGGAGCTGGCCAAGTGGCTGATGGAAGAGGGCATCGACAGCGTCTCCCTCAACCCGGATTCCGTGCTGGAAACCTGGTTCATGCTGGCGGACAAGGAGCTGGTGTAACCCAGGCTTCCCAGGATGGTGACCTGACGCGCTGAGGCGCAGATGGTCGTTGTCACCCAGGGCGCCCATCGCACTCAATGTGCGGTGGGCGTTTTTCGTTTCGTGCCTGAAACCTGAATGATTGGTCAGTTCAGGCATTAGACCAATGGGGGAGAAAGCAGCACAAAGGCGTCAGTTGGTAACAAATAGCAACAAAATGATCTCGATTGCGCGACTAAATGATTATCTTTCTACCTTATGTAAAAAAGGCAGTCATTTATAATCCCAGCCACCCCGCTGACCACAATATCCATGGTGGCGATGAATCCATGGTGACTATGAATTCATGGTGACTATGACGGCAGGCCTCACCGGTAGCCAGCACTGCGGTGGCACGCAACAACCGACCTTTCAGACACAATCCAAGGTAGTCGTAACGTGAAACAGTCTTTATGGAAAAACATCGGCGTCCAGGTAGTCATCGCCATGATCCTGGGTGCAGGTGTCGGGGCGTACATGGGCGAAGACGCCTCGATGTTCGCGCCACTGGGTGAGCTGTTCATTCACCTGATCAAGATGCTGGTCGTGCCGCTGATCGCGGTCTCCATCGTGTCGGGAGCCGCCAATCTGGGCGACAGCCCTTCTGCCGGCAAGATCGGTATCTCCACCTTCGCCTTCTTCATGCTGACCTCTGCCGTGGCCGTGATGCTGGCGCTGGTGATGGGGCATGTCTTCCAGCCGGGCAGCGGGGTGGACCTGGAAAGCGCCAAGGGCATGTTCTCCAATGCCTACGCTGACAAGGGCAGCGTGCCGGGCGTGATGGACACCATTCTGGGCATGGTGCCGACCAATATCTTCGGGGCACTCACCGATGCCAATATCCTGCAGATTCTGGTGTTCTGCCTGTTCCTCGGCATTGGCCTGTCCAAGACCGGTGAGCGTGGCAAGCCGCTGATCGAAGGCCTGAACACCGTCATTGAAGCCTTCGTGTGGATGATCAACGTGGTGATGCTGATCGCGCCGATCGGCGTCTTCGGCCTGATGGCGGACGCCGTCGGCACCTTCGGCTTCGATGTACTGACGCTGGTGATGAAGCTGTTCCTCGTCTACATGGGCGCCATCCTCATCTACGGCTTCGTGTTCTACCCGCTGGTGGTCAAGTTCGGCTCTGACGTGCCGCTGGGCCGCTTCATGTCCGCGATGAAGAAGCCGCAGGCCGTCGCGCTGTCCACGGCGTCCTCCATGGCGACCCTGCCGGTCAACATGGAAGTCTGCGAGAAGGAGCTGGGCCTCAAGAACGCCACCTCTGCCTTCGTGCTGCCGCTGGGCGCGACCATCAACATGAGCGGCAATGCCATCTATTACGGGCTGGTGGCGATGTTCTTCGCCCAGGTCTTCAATGTCGACCTCGGCTTCTCCGCCTACGCCGCCATCGTGTTCACCGCGACTCTGGGTGCCATCGGTCAGGCCGGGGTGCCGGGGCCGTCCTTCCTGGTGGTCGCCGTACTGCTGGCCGCCGGTATTCCCATCGAGGGCCTGCCGCTGCTGTTCGCGCTGGATCGTATCTTCGACATGACGCGCACCGCGCTCAACATCACCGGTGACGCTGCCTGCGCCGCCGTGGTGGACCGCTTCGCGCGTGCCGATGATGCGGCTGCGGCCTCTCAGGCCAGTGCTCAAGCCGGCTCACAGACCGACTCATCCAACGTAGAGCCTGCCAGCACTCGCTGAGTCCGCGACCTTGAACGCGAAACGCCCCCGCAACCTGCCTGGTTGCGGGGGCGTTTTCATTGCGGCGTGCACCGCGGCGCGAGACGGCGACTCAGGGAGTCGGCTGGGTACGGATCAGCGCTTCCTTGGCGGTGATGACGCCATTGTTGTCGGCGTAGAGATAGTCGCCCGGCACGATGGTGACGCCGGCGAAGGTGACCGGGATATCGCGCTGGCCTTCGCCGCGCTTGATGCTGGGGCGCGGGTAGCAGCCCAGTGCCTGCACGCCGAGATTGGTGGCGTGGATCTCATCCACATCGCGGATGCAGCCATACATGATCACGCCGGCCCAGCCACTCTTGGCGGCCTGTTCGGCGAGCATGTCGCCCAGCATGGCGCAGCGCATCGAGCCGCCGGCATCGACGACCAGGACGCGGCCTGCGCCGGGCTCCGCGACGGCTTCCTTGACCAGCGAGTTGTCCTCGAAGCACTTGATGGTCACGACTTCGCCGCCGAAGGACTCGACGCCGCCGTAGTTGATGAACAGTGGCTCGAGCACCTGCACGTCGGGGAACTCATCGCAGAGGTCGGGGGTGGAGATGGGATGCGTCATGTCGGATTCCTTGTGCTGGGCGGCCGGGGCAGGCCGCTTGAGGGACGGAGCGCTTTGATTGCTGCAATGCCACAACCCCGAGAATGCCCGATACGCCAGGGCTTTGCATCTGTGCGAAGGGCTAAGCGGGCCTCGGGCACGCGCAAGCGGGGGGAGCGGGAAGGTCATGAGGACATGTTGCTGACTGGCGACGTGACAAGTAGTCAAAACGCCACTCTTGAAACACTGTTCTATATCTACCACGATGCTCCTGCAACCCATGACAGGCGCGGTCTTGTCGTCAGTACCTGGCCGTCAGTACCTGGCCGGCAGCTGCCTGTGCCACCCATTGGATCAAGGAGCAATACATGAGCAAGTCACGTCTTCTGGCCGCCCCGTTGGCTACCGTTTCCTTCGCCGCTCTCGCTCTGGCGCTCAGTGGTCACGCTCAGGCGGCAGGCAATGCCAGCGAAGGGCTCTACATCGGTGCCGGTACCGGCTTCTCCAGCCTGGAGAACGATGATTCCGATGAGGCCGGTGACTTCATCGAATCCGGCAGCGATGACTTCGATGTCGATGATGACGACAACGTCTACAAGGCCTTCGTGGGCTATCAGTACAATCCGTACTTCGCCACTGAGGCCTTCTACACCGACCTGGGGACTGTCCAGCTCAAGGGCAATGACTTCAGCAATACCGATCTCGAGTCCAAGGCCTACGGTGTCAACGTGGTGGGTATCCTGCCCATCGGTCAGTACTTCTCGCTGTTCGCCAAGGCGGGGATGGCGAAGTGGGAGACCGATGTCGATGGCAATCTGGGCAATTCCAGCGTCGATCTGAAGGACAACGACGGCTTTGATCCGGTCTATGGTGCCGGTGCACAGGTCAATCTGGACCCGTTCCTGATCCGTGCCGAGTACGAGCGCTATGACTTCGACAGCGATTATCAGGTAGATGCCTTCACCGCCTCGGTCGGCTACAAGTTTTGAGGCAGGGCGCTTGCACCACTGAGCTTGTCGCAGGCATGAAAAAACGGGCCGTCCCTTGAGGGGCGGCCCGTTTCGTTGTCTGGCTGACGCCAGTGCTGCTGTCAGAGGGGAGTCATGCAGTGGCGCATGACTCCCCGCCTGATCAGGCTTCTTGGGTGACCGGAATCACGTTGGAAGCGGCGTTCTGGAACTCTTCGATCTCATGGAAGTTCAGGTAGCGATAGATCTCGCCCGCCATGGCATCGAATTCGCCCATGTAGCCCTGATATTCCTCGACGGTCGGCAGACGACCGGCCACGGCCGCGATGGCCGCAAGCTCGGCAGAGGCCAGGAAGACGTTGGCGCCGTCGCCCAGACGGTTCGGGAAGTTGCGCGTGGAGGTGGACACCACGGTGGACTTGGCAGCCACACGTGCCTGGTTACCCATGCACAGTGAGCAGCCCGGCATTTCCATGCGCGCGCCGGCACGGCCGTAGATGCCGTAGTAGCCTTCCTCGGTCAGCTGGTGCTGGTCCATCTTGGTCGGCGGTGCCAGCCACAGCTTGGTCTTCAGGCTACCGGCCGGCTGCTTCTCGAGCAGCTTGCCTGCGGCGCGGAAGTGACCGATGTTGGTCATGCACGAGCCGATGAAGACTTCGTCGATCTTCTGACCGGCGACGTCGGACAGCAGACGGGCATCGTCGGGGTCGTTCGGCGCACACAGTACCGGCTGGTCGATCTCGGCGAGGTCGATCTCGATGATCTCGGCGTATTCGGCGTCCTTGTCGGCACGCATCTGGCTCGGGTTGGCCAGCCACTCTTCCATGCCCGCGATACGACGCTCGATGGTACGGGCATCGCCGTAACCGTTGGCGATCATCCACTTGAGCAGGGTGATGTTGGACTTCAGGTACTCGGTCACGCTCTCGTCGGACAGCGTGATGGTACAACCGGCGGCGGAACGCTCGGCAGAGGCGTCGGAGAGCTCGAATGCCTGTTCGGCCGTCAGATCTTCCAGACCTTCGATTTCCAGAATGCGGCCAGAGAAGGCGTTCTTCTTGTTGGCCTTGTCGACGGTCAGCAGGCCCTGCTTGATGGCGTACAGCGGGATGGCGTGGACCAGGTCACGCAGGGTGATGCCCGGACGACGTTCGCCCTTGAAGCGCACCAGGATGGATTCCGGCATGTCCAGCGGCATCACGCCAGTGGCGGCGGCGAAGGCCACCAGGCCAGAACCCGCCGGGAAGGAGATGCCCATCGGGAAGCGGGTGTGGGAATCACCACCGGTGCCGACGGTGTCCGGCAGCAGCATGCGGTTCAGCCACGAGTGGATGATGCCGTCGCCCGGACGCAGGGAGACGCCGCCGCGGTTCATGATGAAGTCGGGCAGGGTGTGGTGAGTCTCGACATCGACCGGCTTCGGGTAGGCAGCGGTGTGGCAGAAGGACTGCATCACCAGGTCGGCCTGGAAGCCCAGACATGCCAGATCCTTCAGCTCGTCGCGGGTCATCGGGCCAGTGGTGTCCTGGGAGCCGACGGTGGTCATCTTCGGCTCGCAGTACATGCCCGGACGCACGCCTTCCAGGTTGCAGGCCTTGCCGACCATCTTCTGTGCGAGGGTGAAGCCCTTGCCGGTGTCCTTCGGCTGCTCCGGCAGGCGGAAGACGTCAGACGCCTCCAGACCCAGCTCGGTACGCGCCTTGTCGGTCAGACCGCGACCGATGATCAGCGGGATACGGCCGCCAGCACGCACTTCGTCCAGCAGGACCTGAGTCTTGAGGGAGAAGGTGGAGATGACTTCGTCGGTGTCGTGACGGCAGACCTTGCCTTCGTACGGGTAGATGTCGATGACATCGCCCATGGCCATCTTCTCGACGTCCATCTCGATGGGCAGGGCGCCGGCATCTTCCATGGTGTTGAAGAAGATCGGGGCGATCTTGTTGCCGATGCAGAAACCGCCGGCGCGCTTGTTGGGCACGAACGGGATGTCGTCGCCGAAGAACCACAGCACGGAGTTGGTGGCGGACTTGCGTGAGGAGCCGGTACCGACCACATCACCGACGTAGGCGACCGGGAAGCCCTTGGCCTTCACTTCCTCGATCTGGGCCAGCGGGCCGACGACGCCATCTTCCTGCGGGTTGATGCCTTCACGCGGGTTCTTGAGCATCGCGTTGGCGTGCAGCGGGATGTCCGGACGTGACCAGGCGTCAGGCGCCGGAGACAGGTCATCGGTGTTGGTCTCGCCCGGCACCTTGAAGACGGCCAGCGAGATCTTCTCGGCCAGCGCCGGCTTGGACAGGAACCATTCGGCGTCGGCCCAGGACTGCAGCACGGCCTGGGCGACGGCGTTGCCGGCCTTGGCGCGGTCAGCGACATCGTGGAAGGCGTCGAACATCAGCAGGGTGTGCTTGAGCTGTTCGCCGGCTTCCTTGGCCAGGCTTTCGTCGTCCAGCAGCTCGACCAGCGTGGCGATGTTGTAGCCGCCCTGCATGGTGCCGAGCAGCTTGACGGCATGTGTCTTGTCGATCAGCGGAGAAGCGGCTTCGCCACGTACGATGGCGGTCAGGAAGCCAGCCTTGACGTAAGCGGCTTCATCAACGCCCGGGGGAATGCGATTGGTGAACAGATCGAGGATGAACTCTTCTTCACCGGCCTGCGGATTCTTGAGCAGTTCGACCAGTTCTGCGGTCTGCTCGGCAGTCAGCGGCTTTGCCGGAATGCCCTGCTGGGCGCGTTCTTCAACCTGTTGACGGTAGGCTTCAAGCACGTGGGAGACCCTCATCTGTAATCGTGTCGAAATGCGCGGGCCAGTCGTCTTGAAGACGCAGGGCGGGGCACCTCGAGGCTTCTTGCGGGTAATTCAAGCGTCTTATTGCGAGCGAATCAGGCGCTACGGGGCGAATGCGAGTCTACTCAACTTTGTCGACAATGTTAAGGAGCGCCCAGTGGCGGGGGCTGAGACTTTGGTCGCCTATTACGGCATAACATTCTGATATTTCATCTGATTGTCAGGAAATCACGCTGAGCAAACACTATGCGGCAACCCTGATGACGCGCTGATGACGCCCAGCGCAGTGCTGACAAGAGGCCCTTTGGGCACCGACGGCGCGATGCTGTCGGCTCTCAGGTACGCACGGTATGATGGGGGTTACCCCGAATCACACTTTCCGCCTCCCCCGAGGGCAACATGAGCCGTATTCTTTCTCCTTGCGTAGGTGTCTGCTCCACTACGGTCGGCGATAGCGTCTGTCGCGGCTGCCAGCGTCATGATCATGAGATCCTGGCCTGGTTCGGCTATGACAGTGACCAGCGCGCCAAGCGCATGCTGGCACTGGATGAGCTGCGAAGTCAGGTCGCCGCCCGCTGGCTGCGCGTCGCCGATGACGCCATGCTGGCCGAGCAGCTGACCCGCCATAGCATCCGTTTCCGTGCCGATCAGTCGGCGCTGTCACGCGCCGTTGAGCTGCTGCGCGTCGGGCGCACCCGCATCAAGGACCTGTCGGCATATGGCATCGCACCACTGGCCCATGCGCGAGAACTTGAGCCCGAACAGCTTTTTGCCCATATAAACGATGAAATCATGGTGGAAGCGGCAAAGCGTGCCGATAATGATATGAACTCCGTCGTTGAGGTGTCTCCTGTCAGTCAGCAGCAGACGCAAGCGAGCGAGACAAAAGACTGACGTGACAATGAATTCAATGACCGACGTGACCGAGCGCAATGTGATTGCGCCTGAGCAGAGCAAGCAGCATGATGATGTTCATGCTGGGCGGTATGGCGAGAGTGAGGCTGGGGCGCGCGTGATCGCAGCGTCGCAGGGGCCAAGCGATGAAGATACCGATGCCTTGCTGCCGGCGTCGCTGCTGGCCTTTCTACCCTGCAGGACGCCCCTGAGCTGGGTCGAGGCGGCGCTTGAGAATCCGGAGCTTTTGCTGATCGACCATGCGCAGTGCGAGAAGAAAGCCGCCTCCACTGCCATGAGCCTGATGTACCGCTACGTGAACCGGCCACTGCTGTTGACCAAGATGTCACAGCTGGCGCGCGAAGAGCTGCTGCACTTCGAGCAGGTGGTCGGGCTGATGGAGAAGCGGGGCATCGTCTATCGGCATATCAAGGCCTCGCGCTATGCCGAAGCCCTGCGCCAGCAGGTCAGGGACGAAGACCCGCAACGCCTGGTGGACATCCTGCTGATCGGCGCCCTGATAGAGGCAAGGTCGTGTGAGCGCTTCGCGCGCCTCATCCCGTATCTGGAACCAGAGCTTGCAAAGTTCTATCGCACTTTGGTTAAGTCAGAAGGACGTCACTATGAGGATTACCTCATGTTGGCAGAGCAATACACCAATGAACCACTGGAACCCCGTCTCGCGGTGCTACGTGAAGTGGAACGAGAGCTGATTGAAACCCCCGACGCTGTCTTCCGCTTCCACAGTGGTCAGCCGAGCGCACGACGGGCAGCGCGCGCCTCGGCCAGGGTGGGTCGGGACGCGATGGATCAAGGCACGAGAGACTAAGGCAAGGATCAAGGACAGGGGATCACCGGCGCCGTGGCAGGGCTGGCGTTTCGTTCGCGACTTTGAAATGGATGACACATGACGCAGGAAACATCTGGTCAAGCTCAACTGGCACTGCTGGGACATTTCCAGCTGACGTTGGGTGATGACACGCTGACTCAGTTCAGCTACGACAAGGTCAAGGCGCTACTTCTGCATCTGCTGCTGCATGATCAGGCCGTCTCCCGTGCCGGGTTGGCGGAGTTGCTCTGGCCGGATCAGGGGCTGTCCTCCGGACGGACCAACCTTCGCCACGCCTTGCACTGTCTGCGTCAGAGTCTCGGCGAAGAGGCCGACAACCTGTTGACGGTGTCGCGCCAGACCATCGCGCTCTCGCTGCCGGAGCACTGGGAGCTTGACCTCGACGAGCTCAACGGCCTGCTGCTGGCACCGCCCTCCGTCGCCACCCTGGGGGAGATTCTCACCCTGTATCGTGGCGACCTGGTCGAGGAGCTTTCCTTGACCCAGTGCCCTGACTTCCAGCGCTGGATGATCAAGGTGCGTGGCGAGTGGCGTCAGCGCGTCATCCAGTTCGCCGAGCGGGTGCTGGCCACGGACGAGCCGCTGCCCGATGACGTGCTGCGCACGCTGGTCAGTCGCTTCTCCGGTTACGGCCCCTTCCATGAGCGTCTCGTGCGTCAGCTGGCCGAAGGCGGCCAGTCGGCCGCGGCCCATGAGCAGTTCAATGCCTTCCTGCAGCAGCTGGCGCTCTCCGGTCAGCAGCCGGACCCCGGCTTCCTGCAACTGGCGCGCTACTGGTCCGATGGCAAGAGCGAGACCATGAGTGCCATGACGCCGCAGGGCGCCATCTCACGGACCCTGTCGCTGGACAGCGCACCGCTGCGCGAAGAGGAAATCGATCACCGTCAGCTGTCGGTCATGGCCATTCGCCTGAGCGTCAAGGACAGTCATCGTGACCGCGTCTGGGCGCGTGCCTGCCTGACGCTGCAGATCGAGCTGTTGCGCTGGCTGGAGCAGCAGTGTCATCACCTGGGCGGCTTCTGGCTGCCGGGCGCCACGGGTGGCGTGGGCCTGGCATGCTTCGGTACCCACGGCCCGGCGCATCAGCTCGCCGAGCTGGTCGCGCTCTATGAGCACTGCAGCAAGGCGATCCCCGACGAGATCGCCAAGCTGTGGGACGGCGAAGGCAAGCCGCCGGCCTTCTCGCTGTCGGCGGGCCTGCACTCCGGTCAGGTCATCTACCTGCCGGAGCGCCAGCTGGCCGACCCGCTGGGGCAGGTCACGCAATATTCCCTCGAGTTGATGACCGCCGCCGAAGGCAGCGAGCTGGTGATCTCCCAGGAGGCCAGTCAGCACATGCCGCCGGCACTGGACCTGCAGCCCCGCTTGACCTCGCGCCTGTTGGCCGCTGACGGTCGCGTGCGTCTGCGTGCGCTGGTGCTGGGCAGCAGTGTCGCCACTCGCGAATCCTCGCTGCCGACCTTGATCGGTCGCGAGGGCGAGCTGCGTCGTCTGCGCGATGCGCTGGCCCGCGCCAGCATCGGCCTGCGCCAGAGCGTGCTGGTCAGTGGCAACTCCGGCATGGGCAAGTCGGCCTTGATGGTCAATTTCCGTCAGCTGGAGCAGAGCCAGGATGTCGGACTGTGCTGGATGCCGACCACGCGTCTCTCGCAGCTTGAGCCCTACAGTGTCGTGACGGCGCTGATTCGCTGGCGTCTGGACGGCAATATCGATCGCGAAAGCGTCGAGCAGCTGTTCGAGTCTTCCGAGGCGTTGCAGGGCATCAGCGAGGAAGTGCGTCGCTCCTTCCACGCGGTGCTCGGCACGGCGGAAGATACTGCCGAAGACGAAGTGCTGATCCAGTCCAGCGAGACGGTCGAACGCGTCGTGCGCGTGCTGCATCTGGTGATCGAGAAGTCAGCCAGCCTGCGTCCGCTGGTGATGATGATCGATGACCTGCAGTGGCTCGACGAGCCGTCGCTCAAGGTACTGGCTGGCCTGCAGGCGCGTCTGCCGATCAACATCGGCTTCATGCTGGCCGCGAGCCACAACGGTCGCGACAGCCTGGCGGTCAAGCTCAACTGGGACCAGCACATCGCACTGGGTCGCCTCGATCCGATGCAGGTCTCACGCCTGCTGTCGCATCTCTCGCGTCGCTATCGCCTGCACCTGAGTCCGCGCATGCGCAGTCAGCTCATCGAGCGCTGCGATGGCGTGCCGCTCTACCTGCAGGAAATCTGCCGTCGTCTCGACATGGACCGCCGCGAAGGGCGTCCGGTGCAGCTCGACGAGTTGCCCAAGGGCCTGATCGGCCTGCTCTCCAGTCGTATCGATCAGCTGGAAGAAGGGCGCGATGTCGCCCACGCCGCCGCGGTATTGGGGCGTGTCTTCAAGCTGAGCTTCGTGCGCCAGAGCTGTGAGTTCGAGGAGGGCCGCCTCAAGCGCGCCATCGAGAACATGCAGCGCCTGGAGATCATCGAGGCATGCAGCAGCGACAGTGAATTCGACTACCAGTTTACCCATCAGCTGATCCAGGAAGCGGCCTATCTGTCGTGTCCGCGGGATGTGCGGCGCCGGATTCACCATCAGGTGGTCGCGCTGATCGAGGACAAGTATCCCGCCTGGATCAGTCGTCACCCCGGCTACTTCGCCGTTCACCTGCGCAAGTCGCAGAACTTCAGCCGTGCCGCGCGTTACTTCGAACTCTCGGCGCGCGAGGCGCTCAAGATCAGCGCCAACCGCACCGCGCTCAAGATGGCGGACAACGGCCTGGCCTGCCTCAAGCATGTCGATGGTCAGGAAGAGCGCGAAGTCAGCCTGCTGACGGTACGTGGCCAGTCCGGTTTTGCGCTGGAAGGCCATGGCTCACGCATCGCCCACGAGAGCTTCGTGCAGGCACGCAACCTGCTCAGCAGCCCGGCGCTGGTCGAGGACGACGAGCCGGACCTCGAGCAGGCCTTCATCGTCAAATGGGGCCTGTGGGTCGGTTGCAGCGAGCGTCATGCCCACGCCGATGCCTTCGCGTTGGCCTCCGGCCTCAGCGAGCTGGCGGAAGAGCTTTCCGATGATCGCTATCGTCGCCTGGCCGATTATGCGCGTGCCCACTGCGAGTTCTGGGCCGGTCGCGTGCGTGTGGCGGGCGAGCACCTGGATGAGATCGATCCGGTCAACCATCCGATGGTGCTCGAATGGCTGCCGTTCAGCGATCACCCGCAGGTGGCGGCCTCCTGTCTGCAGAGCTGGACATCGTGCCTGCGCTGCGACTACGTGAAGGCCGAGCAGCAGGCCGAGGCGGCGATTCGCATGGCCGAGCAGATCGGTCAGCCCGGTTCGCTGGCGATGGCGTTGATGTTCTCCACCTCCCTGTATCGCCAGCTGGGCCACACCCATCTGGCGACCCAGCGCGCCGAGCGGGCCCTGGAAGTGACGCGTTCAGCGGACCTTCACCTGTGGCACATGGCAGCGCATGGTGTGCTGGGCTGGGCGCGGGCGATGAATGGCGACCGCGATGGCCTGTCCATGCTGCAGTCGAGCATGAACGAGTTCGCGGAGCTGACCGGACGCGAGCGTCATCAGCGCCCCAACCTGTGGTACATGGATGCCGTGATGGCGCTGGGCGAGAACGCTGCCGCTGAGGAATACATGGAGAAAGTGCTGCTGGTCGCCCAGGAGCGCAATTCCTTCTACCTGTCAGAAGTCAGCTATCTGGTCGCGAGCCTGCGCAGTGCTCAGGGGCTGCCGCTGGAGAAGGTACGCTCCCTGATCGAGCAGGGGCTGTCCTACTCCATCGAGCAGGAAAACACTCACCATGAAGCCATGGGGCTTGCCACCTGGCTGCGTCTGGTCGATGCCCATGATGCCGAGCGGTGTCAGCGTCTGAAGGTGTTGCTGGAAGAGCTTCCGAGCGCCGATGCCCCCGCGGTACTGGGCTGGCATCAGCTGGTGGAGATCGCCGAGGGGCGTGCGCGCCGCAAGGCATCGTCACCGGCCTGAGCGAAGCGTCTGGCGCAGCGAAGCGCCTGATACTGTGAGAGCGTAAGAAAAAAGCCCCGCTGCCGTGATCGGCAGCGGGGCTTTTTGGTGTGTGCAAGCGATCAGCCGTGGGTGATCGCATCCACCAGCGGCAGCGCAAATTCACGCAGCTCCGGCCCCTGGCCACGGGCGATGATGTCGAAGGCCTGAGTCGGGCGCCAGTCGCCGAGCACGATGCGGCGCGCCGGCTCGCCATCGATCTCGAGTTCATGCACCGCCGGGCGATGCGTATGGCCATGGATCAGCGTGCGCACGTCGTGCTCACGCATCTCGCGCACCACTTCCTCGGGCGTGACGTCCATGATCGCCTCGTCCTTCTCGCTGTTGGTCTCGCCGGACTGCATGCGCAGTGACTGGGCCAGCGCCAGACGCTGCTCCAGCGGCATGGCCAGAATCTGCGCCTGCCACTGAGGGTCGCGGGTCATGGCGCGGAACTTCATGTAGGCCTCGTCGCGGGTGCACATGCTGTCGCCGTGCATCAGCAGCACGCGCTCGCCGTCCAGCTCGATCACGCTCGGGTCGGGTAGCAGCGTCACGCCGGCCTCGGCCGCGAAGGTCTCGCCGACCAGGAAGTCGCGATTGCCGTGCATGAAGAAGATCGCGGTGCCGCGCTCGGCGATGCGCTTGAGCGCAGCGCTCATGCTGTCGGTGAAATCGTTGCGATAGTCATCGCCGACCCAGACCTCGAAGATGTCACCCAGCAGGAACAGACGCTCGACGGCAGGCTGGCAGGTTGCCAGGCGTGCCAGATAGTCGAGGAAGCCCTGGGCGATCTCGGGCGTGTCGGGTTGCAGATGCAGGTCGGAGATGAAGAGGGTGGTGGCAGTCGTGTTCATGGTCGGGGTCCGCGAAGGTGGGCGGTCAGCAGGGCATCGCAAGGGCGCACTGCCGTGGGAGTTCATAACGCAAACCGCCCAGCCTGGCACTCGCGATCACGAGGCAAGGCCGGGCGGCAGGCACGCCTTGCGGCGTGATCAGGCGAAATCGCTTATTCGGTGATTTCAGCGCTGGTGATGATCACGTCTTCTGCCGGCACGTCGGCGTGGCCGTCGCGACGGGTGGTCTTGACCGCTTCGATCTTCTCGACCACGTCCATGCCTTCGACGACCTTGCCGAACACGCAGTAACCCCAGCCCTGGCTGGTCTTGCTGGTGAAGTTCAGGAAGTCGTTGTCATTGACGTTGATGAAGAACTGGGCGCTGGCGGAGTGCGGGTCCATGGTGCGAGCCATGGCCACGGTGCCGCGGTCGTTCTTGAGGCCGTTGTCGGCTTCGTTCTCGATCACGCCATTGGTCGGCTTCTGGTTGAAGTCGGTGTCAAAGCCACCGCCCTGAACCATGAAACCCGGAATGACGCGGTGGAAAAGGACATTGCTGTAGTGGCCTTCACGCACGTACTGCTCGAAGTTGGCCGCGGTCTTCGGGGCCTTCTCGTGGTTGAGTTCGAGGGTGATATCGCCGTAGTTGGTGTGAAGAACGATCATTCGGGCTTCCCGGTCATCTGTCTTGCTCAAGTGTCAGGCAGGCGCGGCTTCATGGCATCGCCTGCGGGCGTCGCGCTATAATAGCGGCTTTGCATCCAGACACGAAAGCCTGAGCGGGCGGCAGGCGCGTGGATGCAGCCCCGATCATCCGTCTTGTTGTCCTTGCGCACGTTCGTTCAACCACATGACGACCCGCAATACGACGCCCAGGAACCACACAGAGGTGCAGCGAAACTTCATGAGTACCGAGACCCAGAGCGCCCCGAACTTCGTGCTTAACCAGATCCGCGAAGAACTCGAGGCCGGCCGTGCCGATAAGGTTGTCACGCGTTTCCCGCCGGAGCCCAACGGCTTCCTGCATATCGGGCACGCCAAGTCGATCTGTCTGAACTTCGGTCTGGCGCAGCAGCTCGGTGGCGATTGTCACCTGCGCTTCGATGACACCAACCCTGCCAAGGAAGAGCAGGCCTATATCGACGCCATCAAGGAAGACGTCGAATGGTTGGGCTTCGAGTGGGCCGGCAAGGTGCGCTTCGCTTCCGATTATTTCGACCAGCTCTATGCCTGGGCCCAGCACCTGGTGCGTGAAGGCAAGGCCTATGTCGATGACCTGTCGCCGGACGAGATTCGTGAATATCGTGGCACGCTGAAGGAGCCGGGTCGCCCGAGCCCTTACCGTGAGCGTAGCCCCGAGGAAAACCTCGATCTGCTCGAGCGCATGAAGAAGGGCGAATTCGGCGAGAGCGAGAAGGTGCTGCGTGCCCGCATCGACATGGCGGCGCCCAACATCAATCTGCGTGATCCGATCCTCTATCGTATCCGCCATGCCAGCCATCACCAGACCGGCGACAAGTGGAAGATCTACCCGTCCTACGATTTCACGCATGGTCAGTCCGATTCGCTGGAAGGCGTGACGCATTCCATCTGTACGCTGGAATTCGAGGACCATCGTCCGCTGTATGAGTGGTTCCTGGCCAACCTGCCGGTGCCGGTCACGCCGCGTCAGATCGAGTTCGCGCGTCTGAACCTGGATTACACCGTCACCTCCAAGCGCAAGTTGAAGCTGCTGGTGGACGAAGGTGTTGTCGATGGCTGGGATGACCCGCGCATGCCGACCATCTCGGGCATGCGTCGTCGTGGCTACACGGCCGCTTCCATTCGCAAGTTCTGCGACATGATCGGCGTGAGCCGCGCGGATGGCGGCATGGTCGAGATCGGCATGCTGCACCACGCCATCCGTTCCGACCTGGAAGACAACGCGCTGCGGGCCATGTGCGTGCTCAATCCGCTCAAGGTGGTGCTGACCAACCTGCCGGAAGGTCACGAGGAAGTCTTCGAGGTGCCCGGTCATCCGGCACGTGACGACATGGGCACGCGCCAGATTCCGCTGACCCGTGAGCTGTGGATCGACGCCGATGACTTCATGGAAGATGCGCCGAAGAAGTTCTTCCGTCTCGCGCCCGAGAAGGAAGTGCGTCTGCGCAACGGTTACGTCATCCGCTGTGATGAAGTGATCAAGGATGAGGCCGGCGAGATCGTCGAGCTGCGTTGCAGTGTCGACCTCGATACCCTCGGCAAGAACCCGGAAGGCCGCAAGGTCAAGGGTGTCATCCACTGGGTCAGCGCCGAGCACGCAGTGCCGGTCGAGGTGCGTCAGTACGAGAACCTGTTCCTGGAAGCCGAGCCGGACCGTGACAAGGATGTCGACTTCCTTGAGCACCTCAATCCGAACTCGCTGAGCATCGTCAAGGGCTTCGGTGAGCCGAGCCTGCGCAATGCCGCGCCGGAAACGCGTTACCAGTTCGAGCGTATCGGCTACTTCGTCGCCGACCGCCATGACTGCGTCGATGGCGCGCTGGTCTTCAACCGTACCGTCAGCCTGAAGGACGGTTGGGCCAAGGCCCAGAAGAAGGGTTGATGGCAGCCAGGCCTCCTGCGGGAGGTCTGCTGGCATGACTTTTGACCCGCTTCACGGCCCGCAGGCTGATCCTGTACCTTCGATGACGAAGCTGCATGACCGGTCTGCGGGCCGCTCCATTTCGCAAGGCTGACAGCGCACTGTCAGCAAAGTAGCCAAGGGCGATGACTGAATGATTTCACTCGAAGATGCCGCGAGCACACTGTCCATCTACAGTACCCTGAGCCGGACCAAGGCACCCTTCGTGCCATTGGAAGGCAACAAGGTGCGCATGTACGTCTGTGGCGTGACGGTCTATGACCTCTGTCACATCGGCCATGCGCGTGTGATGGTGGCCTTCGACATCATCACGCGTTACCTGCGTGCGCGTGGCTATGACGTCACCTATGTGCGCAACATCACCGATATCGACGACAAGATCCTCAAGCGTGCCGACGAGAATGGCGAAGCCTTCGAGGCGCTGACCGAGCGCATGATCCAGGCGATGCACGAAGACGAGGGGCGTCTGGGGATCCTGCGTCCTGATCGCGAGCCACGGGCGACCGCGCACATCGGCGATATCATCGCGATGACCGAGACGCTGATCGACAAGGGCTTTGCCTACGCGGCCAGCAACGGTGATGTCTACTACCGTGTGCGTCGTTTCGAGGGCTACGGCAAGCTCAACAACCGTCAGCTCGATGACATGCAGTCCGGCGCGCGCGTGGAAGTGGAAGAGGCCAAGGAAGACCCGCTCGACTTCGTGCTGTGGAAGGCCGCCAAGCCGGGCGAGGCCAGCTGGCCGTCTCCCTGGGGCGCGGGCCGTCCGGGCTGGCATATCGAGTGCTCCGCGATGTCGACCTGCTGCCTGGGCAACACCTTCGATATCCACGGCGGCGGGCCGGACCTGACCTTCCCGCATCACGAGAACGAGATCGCCCAGTCCGAAGCCGCCACTGGCCAGCAGTATGCCAATGTGTGGATGCACGCCGGCGCGGTGCGTGTCGGGCAGGACAAGATGTCCAAGTCGCTGGGCAACTTCTTCACGATTCGTGATGTGCTGGAGCAGCACAACCCGGAGGTGGTGCGTTATCTGCTGGTGGCCAGCCACTACCGTAGTGCGATCAGTTACGAGGCCAACTCGCTGGATGAGGCGCGTCGCTCGCTGGAGCGCTTCTACAATGCGCTGGAGAACGTCACGCCCGAACAGGGCGAGGCGTCAGGCGACTGGCGGGCACGCTTCGTGGCTGCCATGGATGACGACTTCAATACGGCCGGTGCGCTGTCGGTGCTGTTCGAGCTGGCTCGCGAGCTGAACCGTGCCAAGAAGGAGGCACCGCAGCAGGCGCCGGCGCTGGCCTTCGAGCTGACCGCGCTGGGCGGCCTGCTGGGGCTGTTCGGCCAGGACCCGGCGGTCTTCCTCAAGGGCGATACTGCCACATTGGCGTTGTCGGAAGACGAGATCCAGGCGCAGATCGAGGCGCGTGCTGCCGCCAAGAGGGCCAAGGATTTCGCGGGTGCTGATCGTATCCGTGACGAGCTGGCCGCTCAGGGCATCATCCTCAAGGATTCCCGCGAGGGGACGACCTGGGTGCTGGAAGGCTGATGCAGTTGGCGTGACGCATTGTCGCCGCGAAAATGTCACCGCGAAAAAAAACCGCCGTCCCGAGAGGGGCGGCGGTTTTTTTTGGCCAGTCGGGCGGGGATCGCTCTCAGGCAGCGGCTGATCAGCTGGCGAGGCGCTTGACCATGGCCTCGATCATGCGCGAGGACTGACGTGCGGCGACGTGCAGGAATTCCTCGAAGGACTGGCTGTTGTTGTCCTTGCCGGCGATGTCAGACAGCGCACGGATGACCACGAACGGCATCTCATAGACGAAGCAGGTCTGGGCGATGGCGGCGGCTTCCATCTCGGCGGCCAGCATGTCCGGGAAGCGTGAGCGAGTCAGCGCGACCAGCTCCGGGTCTGCCATGAAGATGTCGCCGGTGCAGATCAGGCCTTCACGTGCCTTGATCTCGCCCTGGGCTTCGACGCACTCACGCGCGATCTTCACCAGTGCCGGGTCTGACGGGTAGGCGGCCGGCATCTGCGGCACCTGGCCGTATTCGTAGCCGAACACCACGGCATCGACATCGTGGTGACGCACTTCGCTGGAGATGACCACGTCGCCGATCTCCAGATCAGAGGCGAAGCCCCCGGCGGAACCGGTGTTGATGATGGCGTCCGGCTGGTAGCGCTCGATCAGCTGGCAGGCGCCCACGGCGGCATTGACCTTGCCGATGCCGGACTGCAGCAGCACTATCTTGAGGCCGTGCAGCTGGCCGACGTGGAAGGTGGAGCCGGCATGTTGAGTCGTGGTGCTGTCTTCCAGCAGCTCGGCGAGGATGGCGACTTCCTCGGCCATGGCGCCGATGATGCCAAGTGTCTTGAGGGACATGGTGAAATCCTGAAGCAGGGCCTGCGGGGTATCCTGTCATGCGATGCCCCGCGGCCAGGGGAGGTGTCAGCGAGAGGGTGCGTGCTTACTTGCCGGCCAGCTGGGCATCGTGCAGCTCGGCGGCGAACAGGGTGTTCTCCAGCAGCGAGGCAACGGTCATCGGGCCGACGCCGCCCGGTACCGGCGTGATCCAGCCTGCGCGCTCCGCCGCCGGGGCGAACTCCACGTCACCGACCAGCGAGCCGTTGTCGAGGCGGTTGATGCCCACATCGATGACGATGGCGCCTTCCTTGATCCACTCACCCTTGACCAGGCCCGGCTTGCCGACGCCGACCACGACGAGGTCTGCCTGGCGGACCTTGCTCTCCAGGTCCCTGGTGAAGCGGTGGCAGACGGTGGTGGTGCAGCCGGCCAGCATCAGCTCCAGTGACATCGGGCGACCGACGATGTTGGAGGCGCCCACGATGGTGGCGTCCATGCCGCGCACCTGCAGGCCGCTCTCGGACAGCAGCGTCATGATGCCCTTGGGAGTGCAGGGGCGCATTACCGGCAGGCGCTGCGCCAGACGACCGAGGTTGTAGGGGTGGAAGCCGTCCACGTCCTTGTCGGTACGAATGCGCTCGAGAATCGGGCGTGAATCGAGATGCGCCGGCAGTGGCAGCTGCACCAGGATGCCGTCGATGCTGGTGTCGTCATTCAGCTGGTCGACCAGAGCTTCCAGTTCCTGCTGCGTGGTGTCAGCGGACAGGCGGTGCTGGGTGGAGAGAATGCCAGCCTTCTCGCAGGCGAGGTGCTTGTTGCGGACATAGACCTCGGACGCCGCGTCTTCACCGACCAGCACGACGGCAAGCCCCGGAATACGTTCACCGGCATCACGACGCGCATCGACCTGACGGCCTACCTGTTGGCGTACGCGTTCGGCAATGGCCTTGCCATCTATCAGTTGTGCTGACATCAGCGATCATTCCTTCTCGTGGGCGATAAATGCAGGAGGGACAACGATGGCCAATTTTCGCATGCCTTGCCCTCCAGTCAACGCCGAATGACGACCTTGGTCGAAAGCTGTCATGGCCGTCAGGTCTTTCACGGGCGCCCGACAGGCCAGAAGGCGGCGCCAGGAGGCAGGCGAGAGTGGGGTCATGCCATGCGGTTGTCGCCTTGACGCTCCCTCTGTAGAGGCGCAAGCAGAGGTAGAAGCAAAGAGAGAGAGACAAAGGGTGAAGCAGAGAGCGGGGTAAGGAGAAGGGTGGGGCAGATGGGAGAGGGCGGATCGCAGAGAGGCAGAAGGCGCGAAGACGATAGTCAGTCCACCGGCGGCGCTCAGCCGTCGCAAGTCATCACTGCGTCAGTGGCAGAAGCGATGACAGGTAAGGCGTCTTGTATCAGCAAGGAGAGATGTTGGGGGCTGCAGGGATGAAAGCCCGCGACATGACATTGGCATGACAGCGCGAGGGGCAAGCGAATCTTTTGGAAAGAATTCACGTAAGGGCTTGACCACAGACGAAAGTTCGGTAGAATACGCCTCGCATCGACGGGGTTCGACGGTCGGTTGAAGACGGTTTCGGGATATAGCGCAGTCTGGTAGCGCGCCTGCTTTGGGAGCAGGATGTCGGGGGTTCGAATCCCTCTATCCCGACCACTTGAATACAACGTATCGCAAGGCTTCGGTCTTCTGGAACAGTATTCAGGGCTTTGTCCGGAGGTTGACTCGCAGCATTAGTTTCTGCGCCTATAGCTCAACCGGATAGAGCAACGGCCTTCTAAGCCGTAGGTTGCAGGTTCGAGTCCTGCTGGGCGTGCCATCGAGATAGCGATTCGTTATCGAAGTGGATGTCGGAATGCTCTTCATTGAGCCTGATGACTGCGACCAGACGATGTGAAGATGTTCATGCAGTGGTGGGTGTAGCTCAGTGGTAGAGCCCCGGATTGTGACTCCGGTGGTCGTGGGTTCGAACCCCATCATCCACCCCATTGCATGTCAGCTTGAGCAGTATCAACGAGATGGAGACGGCAGGCTTTCTGTCCAACCTCCAGAAGTGGTGGGTGTAGCTCAGTGGTAGAGCCCCGGATTGTGACTCCGGTGGTCGTGGGTTCGAACCCCATCATCCACCCCACGTCTCGATGAATATCAGGATGCTGCCTGGCCCACTTGGGCGGGCGGCATGCCGCAAAAGGGGGAGAAGGCCAATGGCTTTCTCCTCCTTTTTTTTGGTTTTTTCGCACTGCTCCATGCATGACGATTCCGGGTTGCCGGGCGCTCCAGGTGCCTGTCTGGCGGGTAGGTGGAGCAGAAAATGGCCGGGGTCCTTGAATAACTTGGACCAAGGCACCATATGAAAGGGTCATATCCGCGCTTGCCAGCGCGTGGCGGGGTTTCTACAATCTTCGCCTTTATGATTCGAACGCCACCAGTGGGTAGAGGAACTTTCATGCAAGCTTCTGTCGCAACGACTTCTCCGATCGAGCGCACGGTCACCATCACGGTGCCGGCTTCTGAAGTCGACCAGGCCGTCAACGCCCGTCTTCTGGAAACCGCCAAGACCGTTCGTCTGAACGGCTTCCGCAAGGGCCACGTGCCGATGGCAGTGGTGCAACAGCGTTACGGCAAGGACGTGCGCAACGAAATCGTTGGCGAGATCATGCGCCAGCATTACGTGACCGCCGTCACCGAAAACGAACTGAACCCGGCTGGCTGGCCGAAGATCGACGCGACCGTCGATGAAGCCGGCAAGGATCTGGAGTTCGTCGCGACTCTGGAAATCTACCCGGAAATCGAACTGAAGCCGATCGAAGGCGCTGAAATCGAGCGTCCGCAGGCTGAAGTGACCGATGCCGACGTCGAAGAGATGATCGAGACCCTGCGCAAGCAGAACGCCTCCTGGACCGACGTCGAGCGCGCTGCCGCTGACGGCGACCAGGTCAAGATCGACTTTGAAGGCTTCCTCGGTGAAGAGGCCTTCGAAGGCGGCAAGGCAGAAGGCCACGAGCTGGTGCTGGGCTCCAACAGCTTCATCCCGGGCTTCGAAGAGCAGCTGGTCGGCGCTGCTGCCGGCGACGACAAGGAAATCAAGGTTTCCTTCCCGGCTGACTACCAGGCCGAGCACCTCGCCGGTCAGGAAGCGACCTTCAAGGTCAAGGTCCACGCCGTCAAGGCTCAGGAACTGCCGGAAGTGAACGAAGAGTTCATCGCCCAGTTCGGCCTGGAAGCTGCCGATGTCGAAAGCTTCAAGGTGGAAGTGAAGAAGAACATGCAGCGTGAGCTGAAGAACGCGATCGAGAATCGCGTCAAGCAGCAGGTGCTGGCCGAACTGACCAAGGCCAACGACATCCTCGTGCCGCAGGCTCTGGCCGACCAGGAAATCGACGGTCTGAAGCGTCAGGCTGCACAGCAGTTCGGTCTGGGCGAAGACTTCGACGTCTCCCAGCTGCCGGGCGAGCTGTTCCAGGACCAGGCGGTCCAGCGCGTCAAGACTGGCCTGCTGCTCAGCGAAGTCGTCAGCAGCAACGAGATGGACGTCAGCGACGAAGAGCTGAATGCTCGCGTTGAAGAAATGGCTCAGCAGTACCAGGACCCGGCTCAGGTCACCGAGTACTATGGTTCCAACGAACAGGCTCGCAACCAGCTCAAGTCCGTGCTGCTTGAAGAGAAGGCCGTTGACAAGCTGCTGGCACAGGCTCAGGTTAAGGACGTTGCCATGTCCTACCAGGAAGCCCTGCAGGCTGCACAGCAGCAGGAAGAAGCAGAAGAAGAGTCTGCTGAAGCCGAAGGCGAGCAAGCCTGAAGCTTGGTTGACCCCTAGTGCTTGCTAGACCAGGACCCGGCTACGGCCGGGTCTCTGGTCAGTGGGCGGGGTAAAGTGGCATGCTCAATGGATATCAATGTCATCGGATGAAGGAAGCCCCCATGAACGACTTCGACATCAAGAATGCTGGCGGTCTGGTTCCGATGGTTGTCGAGCAGAATGCTCGCGGCGAACGGGCCTATGACATCTATTCCCGCCTGCTGAAGGAACGGGTGATCTTCCTTGTGGGTCCGGTTGAGGATTACATGGCCAATCTGGTCGTGGCTCAGCTGTTGTTCCTCGAGTCTGAAAACCCGGACAAGGACATCCATCTGTACATCAACTCGCCGGGTGGCTCCGTGACTGCAGGGATGGCGATCTACGACACCATGCAGTTCATCAAGCCCGACGTGTCCACCGTGTGCATCGGCCAGGCAGCCAGCATGGGTGCCTTGCTGCTGGCAGGCGGTGCCGCCGGCAAGCGCTACGCGCTGCCGAATTCCCGCGTCATGATCCACCAGCCGCTGGGCGGCTATCAGGGTCAGGCCACGGATATCGAGATTCACACCAAGGAAATCCTGACCATCCGTGAGAAGCTCAATCGCATTCTCGCGCACCACACTGGCCAGGACTTCGACACCATTGCCAATGATACCGACCGTGACAACTTCATGGCGGCCAATCAGGCAGTGGAGTACGGCCTGATCGATGCCGTGCTGGAACGCCGTCCCGACGTGGAGTGATCCGCGTAAACGGCTGACCTGACGTCGGCAAACATGCATTTCCGGCGGCTCCCCGGGGAGTCGCCGCCATTGAGAGGTACGCGAATGGCTGACGGCAAAGGCAAGGACGAGAACGGCAAACTGCTGTACTGCTCCTTCTGTGGCAAGAACCAGAATGAAGTGCGCAAGCTGATCGCGGGACCTTCCGTCTACATCTGCGACGAATGTGTCGATCTGTGCAATGACATCATTCGCGAAGAGGTCCTCGAAGCCGACGCCGAAGGTGATGATGATCGCCTGCCGGCGCCGCGTGAGATTCGTTCCACTCTCGACGATTACGTGATCGGCCAGGACCGCGCCAAGCGTGTGCTGTCCGTGGCGGTGTACAACCACTACAAGCGTCTGCGTGCCGGTCAGAAGGCCGCGGATGAAGTGGAGCTGGGCAAGTCCAACATCCTGCTCATCGGCCCGACCGGTAGCGGCAAGACGTTGCTGGCCGAGACGCTGGCGCGCCTGTTGAACGTCCCGTTCACCATCGCGGATGCGACCACCCTGACCGAAGCGGGCTATGTCGGTGAGGATGTCGAGAACATCATCCAGAAGCTGCTGCAGAAATGCGATTACGATGTCGAGAAGGCCGAGCGTGGCATTGTCTACATCGATGAGATCGACAAGATCTCACGCAAGTCCGACAACCCCTCCATCACGCGTGATGTCTCGGGTGAAGGCGTGCAGCAGGCACTGCTCAAGCTGATCGAGGGCACCACTGCCTCGGTGCCGCCGCAGGGCGGTCGCAAGCACCCTCAGCAGGAATTCCTGCAGGTGAATACCGGCAACATCCTGTTCATCGTCGGCGGTGCTTTCGCCGGGCTGGACAAGGTGATCCGCGAACGCGCCGAGAAGGGTGGCATCGGCTTCAATGCCGAGGTCAAGAGCAAGCAGGACGAGAAGACCGTGGGTCGCGTGCTGGCAGACGTCGAGCCGGGTGATCTGGTCAAGTTCGGTCTCATTCCCGAGTTCGTTGGCCGCCTGCCGGTCATCGCGACATTGACTGAGCTGGACGAAGATGCCCTGGTGCAGATTCTGACCGAGCCGAAGAACTCGCTGGTCAAGCAGTACTCGCGCCTGTTCGAGATGGAAGATGTCGAGCTGGACCTGCGCGAAGATGCGCTGCGTGCCGTGGCTCGCAAGGCCATCGAGCGTCGTACCGGCGCACGTGGTCTGCGCTCGATCCTCGAGTCCGTGCTGCTCGACACCATGTATGACATCCCGTCCGAGGAGAGTGTCAGCAAGGTGGTGGTGGATGAGTCGGTGATTGCCGGCGACAGCAAGCCGCTGCTGATCTACTCCAAGAACGAAGAGAGTCAGGGCAAGGTGGCCGGCAAGGACGGCTGAAACGTCCGGGCCTGAGTCGCACCAACGGGGGGCCGCAAGGCCCCCCGTTGCGTTTGCGCTCACAAGCCATCCTTACTGTGATGCATTCGCGGGTCACGCACGGCTTCATTCAGCGTTGAGTTACCGCCAGGCGTGTCGGGATCATTGCAAAATCATGACCTTGCCCCCATGGTCTCAGTATCAAAGTGCCGTGTGAGGCGGCCCACCCACAGAATACCGAGGAACGTCTGCCATGGAGCAGAACGAAGATCAGACCCTGACACTTCCGCTGCTGCCGCTGCGGGATGTGGTGGTCTATCCCCAGATGGTGATTCCGCTGTTCGTCGGCCGGGAAAAGTCGATCCAGGCCCTCGAAGTGGCCATGGAAGGCGACAAGAAGATCCTGCTTGCGGCGCAGCGTGAAGCCAGCCAGGACGACCCGACGGCGGAAGACCTGTTCGCCATCGGCACCGTTGCCGACATCATGCAGCTGCTCAAACTCCCTGATGGCACCGTCAAGGTGCTGATCGAGGGCAGTTCGCGCGCCGATATCCAGGCGATTCGCCTGCACGACGACGGCCACAGCATCGCCGACGTCGCGCTGCGTGACAGCCAGCCGCTGTCCGAGCGAGAGCAGGAAACCCTGGTGCGCGTGCTGCTCAACCAGTTCGAGCAGTATGTGAAGCTTTCCAAGAAGGTGCCCAACGAAGTGCTGGGCAGCCTGCAGGGCATTGAAGACCCGAGCCGTCTGGTGGACACCATCAGCGCGCATCTGTCGCTGGGCATCAATGACAAGCAGGCGCTGCTCGAGATGGACAAGGTGCGTGACCGCATCGAGCACCTGATGACGCTGATCGAAGCGGAGATCGACCTGTTGCAGGTCGAGAAGCGCATTCGTACCCGCGTCAAGGAGCAGATGGAGAAGTCGCAGCGCGAGTACTACCTCAATGAGCAGATGAAGGCCATCCAGAAGGAAATGGGTGAGCTGGATGACGTGCCCAACGAGGTCGAGCAGTACGAGCGTCGCATCAAGGACGCCGGCATGCCGAAGGAGGCAGAGGAGAAGGCCACCCAGGAGCTCAACAAGCTCAAGATGATGGGGCCGACTTCTGCCGAGGCGACCGTGGTGCGCACCTACCTGGACTGGCTGTGCGACGTGCCGTGGAAGAAGCGCACGCGTGTGCGTCATGACATCGACCACGCCGCCAAGGTGCTGGACGAGGACCACTACGGTCTGGATGAGGTCAAGGAACGCATCCTCGAGTATCTCGCCGTGCAGAAGCGCGTCAAGAAGCTCAAGGGGCCGGTGCTGTGTCTGGTCGGTCCGCCGGGTGTCGGCAAGACCTCGCTGGGCAAGTCCATCGCACGTGCCACCAACCGCCAGTATACCCGTATGGCGCTGGGCGGCGTGCGCGATGAGTCCGAGATCCGCGGTCACCGCCGCACCTATATCGGGGCACTGCCGGGCAAGATCATCCAGCGCATGGCCAAGACGGGCGTGAAGAATCCGCTGGTGCTGCTCGACGAGATCGACAAGCTGGGCATGGACCACCGCGGTGATCCGGCCTCGGCGCTGCTTGAGGTGCTGGACCCGGAGCAGAACGACAAGTTCGCCGATCACTACCTCGAG
The DNA here is from genome assembly GCF_029846405.1 of Cobetia sp. 29-18-1. Lineage (NCBI taxonomy): Bacteria > Pseudomonadati > Pseudomonadota > Gammaproteobacteria > Oceanospirillales > Halomonadaceae > Cobetia > Cobetia sp. 29-18-1. The sequence continues at coordinate 142,583 of NZ_JARWKS010000005.1, read as the reverse complement.
CTTGATTACGATCTGTCCGAGACCCTGTTCATCTGTACGTCCAACTCGATGAACATTCCGGGCCCGCTGCGCGACCGCATGGAAATCATCCGTCTGCCGGGTTACACCGAAGACGAGAAGCTGGCCATCGCGATGCGCTACCTGGCGCCCAAGCAGCTCAAGGCCAATGGCCTGAAGCCGGGCGAGCTGACCTTCAGCGAAGCCTCCGTGCTCGAGCTGATCCGTTACTACTCGCGTGAAGCCGGTGTACGTGAACTTGAGCGCCAGCTCGCCAAGGTCTGCCGCAAGATCGTGCGTGAGCGTGTGGTCGCCGAGGCAAAGGAGGGTGCACTGTCCTCCATGCACCTCGAGGCCGAGCAGGTCGAACACTACGCGGGTGTGCGCAAGTACAGCTTCGGCCTTGCCGATGCCGAGGACCAGATCGGGCGTGTCACCGGCCTGGCCTGGACCTCCGTCGGCGGTGAGCTGCTGACCATCGAGTCTGTCGTCACGCCGGGCAAGGGCCGTGTCAGCAAGACCGGGTCACTGGGCGACGTCATGAAGGAATCGGTGAGTGCGGCCCACACCGTGGTGCGTGCGCGTGCCGAGGCCTTCGGTATCGAGGCTGAGCGCTTCGAGAAGGAAGACCTGCACATTCACGTGCCGGAAGGCGCCACGCCCAAGGACGGCCCCAGTGCGGGCGCTGCCATGGTCACCGCGATGGTATCCGCTTACTGTGGACGCCCCGTGCGCTGTGACGTGGCAATGACCGGTGAGGTCAACCTGCGCGGCGAAGTCATGCCGATCGGTGGCCTCAAGGAGAAATTGCTGGCGGCGCGACGCGGTGGTATAAAGCTTGTGCTGATTCCCGAGGAAAATCGCCGTGACCTCAAGGAGGTTCCGGACACCATCAAGGATGCACTCGATATTCGGCCGGTGCGCTGGATCGACGAAGTGCTTGAGGTGGCTCTAGCAGAAAAGTCTACTGCTGAGAAGGACGATTCTCGTTCAGACGATGCCAGTGGTCGTCAGACAATGATCAGTACACATTGACGGGATTTTTTTGGCCATGCCGCTGTCGAAACGGCGGCGTGGTGCGGTTTTGCGCGTGAGGTTGCTTGACAGTCGTTTGAGGGCGTTGCTATAAACTCCGCTTCGTCGCGATCGCGTTTAGCACCCGTAATTTTCGCGCTGATTTCTGGTAATTTTTGCAAATTCAAGGGGTGAAGAGTGAATAAATCCGAGCTGATCGAAGCCATTGCTGCATCTGCCGATATTCCGAAAGCAGCAGCTAGCCGTGCACTCGATGCGATGGTCGACACCGTCACTGATAGCCTGAAGAAGGGTGAGACCGTGGCACTGGTCGGGTTCGGCACCTTTATTGTCAAGGAACGTGCTGCACGTACTGGCCGTAACCCGCAGACTGGCGCTCCGATCGAGATCAGTGCTGCCAAGGTGCCGAGCTTCAAGGCTGGCAAGGCACTGAAAGACGCCGTCAACTGAGGTCTGCCTGCTTCGCAGGCACCCGGTGGCGCGGTACCGGTTCGGGAGTGGTCTGATGACTGCCGAACCGGCACCAGAACATCGAAGCGCATCGCCTGGCGATGCGCTTTTTTTGTGGCTGAACCCGGCCATGTCGGCAGGGCGCAAGCGTTTGATGACCCTGGCGAGTCAGTCAGTCGTGCAAAGTCACCTGCATCTGTCTGCGGCATGCGTATAATCATCAGTCACTGAGTCGCGGCCCTTGTGGCCATTCCAATCCCTGTAGTTCGAGGCCTGCATGCTGCAACGAATTCGAGACCGGTCGCATGGCTGGGTGGCCAAGACGATCGTTGGTTTCATTGTCGTCACCTTTGCCTTCTTTGGTGTTGAGTCGATCATTGGCGCCTTCACTGCCAGCAGTGACGACGTGGCCACGGTCAATGGCGATACCATCAGCCGTCAGGCGGTGGAAACCGAAGTCCAGCGTGCCATCCGTTCTGGCCAGGTAGCGCCGGAACAGGAGCGCGAAGCACGCAATCAGATCATCAACCAGATGATCGATTCCCGCCTGCTGGATCAATACGCCGAGGAAGGCGGCCTGCACATGTCCGATGCGCAGCTCGATCAACTGATCGTGAGCATTCCGGACTTCCAGGACGACAAGGGACGCTTCGATGCCGACCTGTTCCGCAATCGTCTGGCCAGCGCCGGCTACTCTCCCACCTCCTTCCGCCAGCAGCTGAGCAGCGACACCCTGCGCCAGCAGTTGACCGACGGCTTCGCCGCCAGTGCCTTCGTGCTGCCGGGCGAAGAAGAGAAGCTCAGCCAGCTGCAGCGTCAGACGCGCACCTTCCGCTATGCCACGCTGAGCAGTGCGGACCTCGATGCGCCGGTGACAGTCAGCGAAGACGAGCTCAAGGCCTGGTATGACAGCCACCAGGACAACTACCGTCGCCCGGCACAGGTCAAGCTGGCCTACGTGCTGCTGGACCAGAACGAGCTGGCCAGCGGTGGCGATATCAGCGAAGACACGCTCAAGGCCGAATATGCTGCCAAGCGTGCCGACGCGCCGCGGGAAATCGCGCACATCATGGTCGAGAAGGGTGACGATGATGCGGCGGCGCGTGCCAAGCTCGAGGGCGCACGTGACGCACTCGCCAACGGCGAAGACTTCGCCAAGGTGGCGGCCGAGGTCTCCGAAGACAGCTCCACGGCCGAGGACGGCGGTGAGCTTGGCGTGATCACCCGCGGTATCTTCGGTGAAGACTTCGATGACGCGGCCTTCGCGCTGGATGAAGGTCAGGTCTCGGATATCGTCGATACCGGCGACAGCCTGCACCTGATCAAGGTGACCGGTCTGGACATCGCGCCCTTCGAGGACATGCGTGACGAGCTGCTGACGCAAGCCCGTCAGGCCGCTTCCCGCGATACCTTCAACGAGAAGGCGCAGCAGCTGAAGGACGAGAGCTTCGCGGCGGATGATCTGGCCAGCGTCGCCGAGGATCTGGACCTGCCGCTGAAGAAGACCGACTGGGTCGCGCAGGAAAACGATGACGAACTGCTGTCCGAGCCGGGTGTGATGGCGGCAGCCTTCGGTGACGAAGTGCTGGAAGAGGGCTACAACAGTGACGTCATCGAACTGGATGACAGCCGTCGTCTGGTGCTGCGCGTTCTCGAGCAGCGTCCGGCCACCACGCTGGCGCTGGATGAGGTCAAGCAGCAGGTTCAGCGCGAAGCCAAGGCCGACAAGACTTCCAAGGCACTCGAGGCACTGGCCGAGAAGCGTCTGGAGACGCTGCGCCAGGGCGGATCACTCGAGGGGATCGACTGGCAGCAGGCTGACGACGTCAGCCGTCAGGCCAGCACCCAGCTGCCGCAGAGTCTGGTCAAGCAGGCCTTCACGCTGGCGCACCCGGAGGATGGCCAACCGGTCTATGGCAAGGCGTCGCTCAGTGGTGGCATCGCGCTGATCGCCCTGACCGAGATCGGCGAGGCCGAGCCGGGCGAGATGGACCAGTTCCTCTCGCGTCTGGCCAAGCGTCTGCGTGCTCAGGCCGCTGTCACGGGCCTGCAGGAATCTCTGCGTGAGCGTGCCGAGATCGAGCGCAACTGATCGAGCGCAAATGAGCCAGGCAACTGGCGTGGGCAGCTTTCCCTGCCAATGAGACCGTCACCCCTTGGGGTGGCGGTCTTTTTTTGGTTCAAGCCATTGGTTCAGGCCAATGGGCTCAAGCCTCAGACGCTCAGGTATCGAAGCTCAGGCCGCGAGGCTGCGTGCGGGTGTGGCGCCAGGTCACGAGCTTGGTGTCAGGTCACGAGTCATGTATCAAGTCACGAGCCCAGCCGCTGACGCAGGCGCTGGGAGAGTTCGCGGTGACGGGCCTGAATGCCCGTGGAGAGCGTCTGGCGCAGCCAGCGGTGGCCGGCGTCATGGTGCAGGCGTTCGTGCCACACCAGCCAGTAGGAGAAGCGATTGAGGGTGATGGGCAGCGGACGCAGGGCCAGCGGCAGCTGATCGAGCATGCTGATGGCCAGACAGCCCGGCACGCACAGCAGCAGGTCGCTGTGGCAGCTGACACTGAAGGCGGCCAGAAAATGAGGCTGGCGCATGACGACCTGACGACTCAGTCCCAGTTCCGCCAGCTTGAGGTCCACCGCGCCTCGCTCATCGCCACCCATGCTGATCAGTTGGTGACTGGCGGCGAGGAAGTCCTCCAGGCTCAAGGTCTCCTTCGCTGCCAGCGGATGGTCCTTGCGCATCACGCAGACGAACTGGTCATCCCCGATCTCGCGACCATGCACGCCGGCCGGCACCCTGGCGGTGGGCACGCACATCGCAAGCTCCGGCCCGCCTTCTTCCAGCTGTTGTTCGACATTGCCGCCATAGGCCTGGATATCCAGACGGATGCCGGGCGCCTGCTCGTGCAGCGGGGCGATCTGGGGCGCCACGAAGGCGTGCATGCCGTAATCGGTGGTGGCCAGCTGAAAGCGACGCTGGCTATCTTCAGGCGAGAACTCGGGCGGTGCCAGCAGGGCGCCCAGCTCCTGCAGCAGGCGGGCGAGGGGCTGCCTGAGGGCCTCCGCGCGCGCGGTGGGGCGCAGACCGCGTTGTGCGCGCACGAACAGGGGGTCATCGAAGGCCTCGCGCAGCCGGCCCAGGGTGCGGGACACCGCAGGCTGGCTCAGGTTGAGGCGCTCAGCGGCCCGCGACACGCTGCGGGTTTCCAGCAGCGCATGCAGCGCGACCAGTGTATTGAGATCATGGCGAGCAAGTTCAGCCAGATGCATGGCAAGCGGTTCCCGGTAGCGAGGCGGCCCAGTCACTGGGATGAAAGCGTGCAGTTTCAACCGCACATGATATCAGTCTCATGCATACCGGGATTCAGTTTCTGTCATTGGTGTGATATCGGGAGCGCGCGTAATCTGGAAGCACTTCGTCGCCGAGCAACGCTTGCGGCGGCCAGTCGTCACAGGGTTGAGGCCACGGGCCAGCGGCCTGATGGCGATTCTGATCACATGTCGTTTGACCAGATCATTCGCAAGGAGCATTGCATGCAGACACGCTATTACACGATCACCGACTATCCGAAAGGCACCCCGGAGCGCGATCTGTTCCAGTTGCGTGAGGAAGAGCTGAGCGAGCTCGGCGAAGGCGAGGTGCGCATTCGCAACAGCTGGCTGTCCGTGGATCCCTACATGCGTGGCCGCATGAGCGGCGTGAAGACCTATATCGACCCCTTCGAGCTCAATGAGCCACTGCAGGGCGCAGCCGTCGGTGAAGTGATCGAGTCACGTGACTCTCGCTTCAAGAGCGGCGACAAGGTACGTCACATGGGCGGCTGGCGTGATATCGCACAGCTCTCAGGTGACCAGGTCGAACCGCTGCCAAGCATCGATGTGCCGGAGCAGGCCTACCTGGGCGTGCTGGGCATGCCGGGCATGACCGCCTGGACCGGCCTCAACATCATCGCCGAGATGAAAGAGGGCGATAACGTGCTGGTCAGCGCGGCCTCCGGTGCGGTCGGCTCGCTCGCCGTCCAGCTGGCCAAGGCCAAGGGCGGCACCGTCGTCGGCATCGCCGGCAGCCAGGAAAAGCTGGATTGGCTGGAAGCGCGGGGCGTCAAGGCGGTCAGCTACAAGGGCAAGGACGCCGAGCAGCTGACGAAGGCGCTCAAGGAAGTCTGCCCGGACGGCTTCGATGTCTACTACGAGAATGTCGGCGGTGATTGCCTGGTGGCGGCGCTGAACAACCTGAATGTCGGCGCACGCATCGCCGTCTGCGGCATGATCTCCAGCTACAACGATACCGAGGCGGCGCCTGGCCCCTCGAACATCTCGATGATCCTGATCCGCCGTGCGCGCATGCAAGGCTTCATCGTCTTCGATCACTGGCAGAACTTCAGCCGCTTCCTCGAAGAGGTAGGGCCGCAGGTCGCCAAGGGCGATATCGACTACGAAGAGACGGTGGAAGAAGGGCTCGAGCAGACGCCGGACGCCTTCCTCAAGCTGTTCTCGGGTGGCAACAAGGGCAAGATGCTGGTGCGTCTCTGATCTTAGAACTGAGTGCTGAGAGCTGCGACAGTATTGCTGAAGACCCGAACACCTGAGCGCCGTGCGAATGCGCGGCGCTCAGGCAGTCACGAAAGGCTCGCTGCGGCGGGCCTTTTGCGTGGGTGGCCAGGCGTTTGTCATCACGCATTCCTGTTCATCACATATTACTGGTCATCACGCATTACTGGTCGTCAAATATCACTGGTCGTCAGTATTGGTGACTCTCACGAACCAAAGACGTGCGGCCTGCGCTCTACTTTGGTCTTGGTCACTGCTCTAGAATGCAGACCATCGTTCGTGGGCAGGTGACGTCATCGTCGCGCTTTTCTGTCATTTGCCCACATATCACTCTGTGTCAGGTGGCGCCTGACCACGGCCCTGTCACTTCATGTAGCCGTGTCGCCCCTGACTCCGCGAGGAGAGCATCATGCAGGACTTTACCTATCAGAACCCGACCCGCGTGCACTTCGGTGCCGGCCAGATCGCCAAGGTGCGTGACGAGATTCCGGCGGATGCCCGCGTGCTGGTCACCTACGGTGGCGGGTCAATCAAGCGCAACGGCGTGATGGATCAGATCGAAGCCGCACTGGAAGGCCGTCAGTGGTGGAGCTTCGGCGGCATCGAGCCGAACCCGAGCTATCACACCCTGCTCGAAGCCCTGGAAGTCATCAAGCGCGAGAAGATCGATTATCTGCTGGCGGTCGGAGGTGGCAGCGTCGCCGATGGCAGCAAGTTCCTCGCGCTCGCCGCCTGTCACGCCGGTGATCCGTGGGAGATTCTCGCCGAGGGCAAGCACCCCGAGACGGCGCTGCCGCTGGGCGTGGTGCTGACACTGCCGGCCACCGGCTCCGAGTCCAATGGCAACGCCGTGGTCACCAACTACGAGACCCACGACAAGCTGCCGATGTTCAGTGAGCTGGCCTACCCGCGCTTCGCGGTGCTGGACCCGGCCACCACCTTGACCCTGCCGGAGCGTCAGAGCGTGAATGGCGTCGTCGATGCCTTCATCCACGTCAGCGAGCAGTACCTGACCTATCCGGTCAATGCGCCGGTGCAGGACCGCTTCTCCGAGGGGCTGCTGATGACGCTGATCGAGGAAGGCCCCAAGGTGCTGAGCCAGCCGGATGATCTGGCCGTGCGCGCCAACATCATGTGGGCCGCCAACCTGGGCCTCAACGGCCTGATCGGGCGTGGCGTGCCGCAGGACTGGGCCACCCACATGATCGGTCACGAGATCACTGCACTGCACGGTGTCGATCATGGTCGCACCCTGACCATCGTGATGCCGGCGCTGTGGGAAGAGCTGTTCGAGGCCAAGCGTGCCAAGCTGGCGCAATACGGTCGCCGCGTCTGGGCGCTGGAGGGCGATGAAGAGAGCGTCGCGCGCGCCGCCATCGACAAGACCCGTGAGTTCTTCACTCGTCTGGGCGCGCCGGTGTCGTTGAGCGAAGCCGGTATCAGTGCCGACAGTATCGATCAGCTGGTCGACAATCTGACCCGTCACGGCTTCACCGCCATCGGTGAGCACGGCGATATCACGCCGGATGTGGCGCGTCGTATCCTGACCCGCGCTGCCTGATCACGCGCGTCAGTCAGACTCGAGTGTCAGCCTCAAACCCCTCGTCACCCCTGGTGGCGAGGGGTTTTGCGTATCTCCCTCCTTGTCTCCCCCCTTGTTGCAGCTTGCCGTCCGCCAGATCGCGTCACGCCAGAAAGCCGGATTCGCTTGTCGAGACTTCGTCGCCGGCCGGTTTTTGTTACTCTATAACCTTTTGCACGCCCTTCATCTTGCGGAGATTTCAGCATGTCTGTGGCTTCACGCGGCGCCAGAAGTGGCGACGCCCCGACGGAACCAGCTCCGATTCCGGTGCATCTGATCACCGGCTTTCTGGGAACGGGCAAGAGCAGTTTCATCCAGGCATTGGTCGCGGCCAAGCCGGCGGATGAGCACTGGGCGATCCTGGTCAATGAGTTCGGGCAGGTGGGGATCGATCAGGCACTGTTTGCCGGGCGCGAGGATGTCAGCGTCAAGGGGCTGCCCGGCGGGTGTCTGTGCTGTCAGCTGGCCTTCGTGCTGCAGGCGGGGCTGGTCAGCCTGATTCATCAGACGCGTCCTGACCGTCTGATCATCGAGCCCTCGGGGCTGGGCCATCCGGCGGGGCTGATCGATGTGCTGCGCAGTGAGGGGCTGGCCTCGGCGCTTGCGCTCGAGGAAGTCATCACCCTGCTGGACCCGCGCGCACTGGACGATACCCGCACGCGCGAACACGGCACCTTCCAGGACCAGTTGACGCTGGCGGGCGGCGTGGTGCTCAGCAAGCGTGATCTGGCGACTGAGCAGCAGCTGGCGGCCGCGCATGAGTTTCTGGCGGGGATGTGGCCGCGCAAGCGCTGGGTCGGTGAACTGGGCAGAGCCGACGGCGAAAGCCAGCCGCCGCAGGCTCGCATGGCCGGTCAGAAGGTCGCACTGATCGATTGGCTGCTGTCAGCAGAACGCGCGCCTCAGTGCCCGGGCGGCGGGCACGTAAGCGCAGCGCGTGAAGACCAGCCCGAGATCAGCATGCCGTCCGCCCATCGCGCTGCACGGGATAGGGCGCGTCTGGCGGCGCAGGCCAGTGATGAGCCGTCCGCCTCAGGTGTGATGCCGCTGCCCGGCGCACCGGTGATCGAACAGGCCGAGGGGCTTGAGCATGCCAGTCTGGGCTGGCGAATCGCCGCAAGCGAGGTCTTCGACCTCGATCAGCTGACCCAGTGGCTGGATGGCCTGCCGCGTGAGTGGCGCATCAAGGGCATCTTTCATACCCAGGATGGTTGGCGCAGCTATAACCGCGCCAATGGGCGTGCCGAGCTTGCGCCGTCCAGTTGGCGCGAGGATTCGCGGCTTGAGCTGATTGCACCGCTGGGCGGGCAGGGCCAGGAGCAGGAACGGATGGTGGCTGCGTTGCCGCTTGAGGATTCCCGTCAGTTGAATGCGGCCTTGCTGGCCTGTCGCAGCGACGGCGCCGCCAGGCCCTTCAACTTCTTCGGCGAGTGAGCTGAGGCGTATGCCTCAGGGCGCGCCTTTCACGTCAGGCGTTCCCACTCGCCGATCAGGCGCAGGGCCTCTTCGCGGGAATCGCCACACAGCTCGTGATCGAAATCGAAGTCGCCGCACACCGCCGGGCGCTGCGGCGTGCCGAACAGCTTGCACAGGTTGTCGTCATCCAGCTGCACGCAGCGCACCCCCGCCGGCTTGCCATTGGGCATGCCGGGAATCGGGCTCGAGATCGAGGGGGCGATGCAGCAGCCGCCGCAACCGGCACGACAGCCGGGAGCGGCAGCATCTGCAGAAGGGGCGGCGGTCTGCGTCATGAGGTGGCGGACGTGTCTTCGTGCTCGGGAAGGACGAGCGGCTCGCGCGCCGTCTGCGGGGTATGCCGCGCGATGGCGCCCTTGTTGATGCCCTCGTAGGCTTCGACGCGGATGCTGTCACCGCTGTCGAGGGCGATCTGGCGCGCCAGCCAGTCGGCGATCCACTCGATGGTGGTCGGTGTCGGCAGCAGCCAGACCTGCTTGCGCGGCAGGCGGATGCGGAACCTGCCCTGCGGCGCTTCATAGCTGAATACCAGCTCACGTCCCGGGCGGTCGATCAGATCGCCTTCCTCGGCCAGGTAGCGGTCGTTGAGCTTCTCGGCCCATTCGGCTTCCAGCGCCGTGTCCTGCACACCATTGCGCTCGATGATCAGCGGCGAGCGATGCCCATGCGCGATACGCTGGCAGTTGCCACTGTGATGACGCAGGCCATGACTGTAGGTGTAGGCGGCGCCGTCGATGATCTCGTCTCGCAGACGCACGCGCAGCGCCTCGACGCGCGGTGGCAGGCGGCGAGTCAGCAGCTTCTCGAAGTGGTTGGCCAATACCTCGGTGGTGACCTCGGCCACCGGCAGCAGGCAGAAGGCCTGACGCGGGCCGCGCACTTCCATGGCGTAGGGCTGGGTGAAGCGCAGGCACAGTCCTTCCGGGCAGTCCGTGACGCTCACGCCTTCGGCCTGACTGGGCACGATCAGGGTGTGATCGGCGTCCTGATCGATCATGCGCTTGGCCCACGGCTTGACGTCGCCGAAGTCGAACAGCATGCCGTCATGGCCGACGGCGCCGTCCAGCTCCAGGTCCAGGTGCTGGCTGATGCCGAACAGGCCGCGGGTATTGCTCCACACCGAGGCATCCACCGCGGTGAGGGCCCTGACGAACAGGGTCTTGGGAGTCATTGCGGTCATCAATCGATACCACTGATCTTGTGAGTCTGCAGCGAGAGCTGCCACTGGGGATTGCGCATGCAGTAGCTGACGCACTGATTCATCGGCGTGTCGGACGCCAGCACCTCGCGGTAATGCTCGCGGGCCGCGGCAGGCGCGGGCAGGGCGTCGAGGGCGGCGGTATCCAGTGGCTGCAGATAGAAGTGCGCGAAGTCCAGGCTGACGAAGCGCTCCGGCAGGGCCTCCGGCTGCGGGTAGACGAGCTTGAGCTCATCGCCGCCGGTGAGGACCAGCTCGCTTGCGCCCTTGGGGCTGACACACAGCCAGTCGATGCCGGCAGGCGGCTCGACGGTGCCGTTGGTCTCCACCGCGATCTCGAAGCCGCGGGCGTGCATCGCGTCCACCAGCTCACTGTCGAGCTGCAACAGCGGCTCACCGCCAGTGAAGACCACATAGGGCGTGGCGATGCCGGTGTGCTCCGGCCACAGGCTGGCCAAAAAGTCCGCCAGCGCGTTTGCGGTGCGGAACTTGCCGCCATTCTGGCCGTTGGTGCCGACGAAATCGGTGTCGCAGAAGCGGCAGACCGAGGTGTCGCGGTCCTGCTCGCGGCCACTCCACAGATTGCAGCCGGCAAAGCGGCAGAACACGCTGGCGCGCCCTGCGCGAGCACCTTCGCCCTGCAGGGTGTAGAACGCTTCCTTTACCGTATACATCAGAGTGTGCCTGCGCCCTTGGCCGAGTCGGTCGTTTCGTAACCGAGCGGATCGCTCAGCCCATGGGCGGCGAAGGCCTCGAGACGCTCACGGCAGCTGCCGCATTCCCCGCAGGCCAGTTCGCGGCCTTCGTAGCAGGTCCAGGTCTGGGCATAATCGAGCTGCATGGCGATGCCGGCGGCAAGAATCTCGTCCTTGCTCGCGTGCAGGAAGGGCGCGCGAATCTCCACCGGCGAGAAGTTGGCGATCGCGGCGACGGCGTTCATCTTGTCGACGAATTCCGGACGGCAATCCGGGTAGAGCACGTGATCGCCACCGTGGGCACCATAGAAGCAGACCTCGGCCTCGATGTTGACGGCCTTGGCGATGGCCAGTGACAGCAGGATCATGTTGCGGTTGGGCACTACGGTCGAGGTCATGGAGGCCTCGTCGTAGTCGGCCTTGGGCATCGCCTGGTCACTGTTGGTCAGCGCGGAGTTGTCGATCAGGCCATGGATGGCGCGAATGTCGACGACTTCGTGGGCGACGCCCAGCGACTCGCAGACCTGGCGTGCGACGTCGAGCTCACGCGAGTGACGTTGGCCATAATGGAAGGAGAGGGCATGTACCTCGAAGCCTTCCTTCAGCGCCTGGTGCAGGACAGTGTAGGAGTCCATGCCACCGGAGTAGATGACGACGGCGCGGGGGCGCTCTGCAGAGGAGGCAGAAGCGGGTACAGCGGAATTCTGGACGTTGAGAGTCATGACGGAGAATTTCTTTGACCGATGGATTCGGCGCCCGGGATCCGGTCCGGGCGAAACGGGCGCCTATCCTACTCTTCCGCACGCCTTGATGCCACTCGTGTACTGGCGCGGGCCGCGGATACACCGCCTGTCGCCAGGTTCGGAAGCGGCCATGGCAGCCAAGCGTTGAGTCGGCGAGAAAATAGCCTTGGTACCCGCACCACAGGCTGGCATAGACTCGGAGTATTAGCGAAGCGTAGAGAGAGTCGTCTGCGTGCTGCACGCTTGTCCACCTAGTGCTTTCCCTGACGGCACGAACTTCGGGATGACGGGTTGAGGAGCAGGTTGAGGAGTCGGCCGAATGGCTCCGGGAGTGGCTCTCGCAATGGCGCCTGGAGCAGCGTCAAGTGACAGGCTAAGCGGGGAGGCGTCTGGCGTTCAAAAGGGCGCTCAAAAGGGCGATCAGAAGAGACAAAGTGCAGCAGTCTGGCGCCTGGTGATGTCCATGGGAGGAGTAGCATGGTCGTCCGGACATTGCCGCATTAGTCATGCGGCCCCGGGCCTTGCGGCAGCCAGCGGCGACAATGAAAGCAGGTGTAAGCAGATAAGCGCGAGAACAGCCGGAAGCGTGAATGACGTGTCATGTCCCGGCGGTGTTGTCCGCGTTGCGCCAGCCAACGGCCAGCATCACTGGCGACAGGCGGCCCTTGCGGGGCATCAAGCCATTTTCCTTATGACTGCAGGTGGAGTGAGCGTGCCTCTCGATATCTTGATCAAATTGCTGTCGTCCATCGAAGAGCCGTTGTGGATTCATGACCGCTTCGGCCAACTCGCCTGGACGTCGCCGCGCGCTCGACAGGAAGACAGGGTGCCGGAGCTGCCATCTCCGCTGCCCAAGCAGCCGGAGCCTTGTGGCATCAGCGGCCAGCCCGGCTTCTGGTTGATGGGCATCACCGGCGAGCTGGGAGAATGGCTGCTGGTGCAGAAGGCCAATCTGCCGTGGCGCATGGCGATCTTCGATGCCGAGTGTCTGGTGGCCAACACCTGTGGCTGGCAGGAGCTGTTCGGCACCGAGCGGCCGCGTCTCGAGCCGGTCAGCGAGCGGCGGGTTCGCCTCAAGGCGCCGTTCTCGGGGCTGGCGGAGGCCCGTGCGGCCGGGGTGGATGACAAGGTCTTGATCGCCCTGCGCCGCCTGCAGCCCATCAACCTGCTGTCGCGCGATCGCTTCAATGCCCAGATCGATGAACTGCTGCTGGAAGAAAGCGTCGACGGCAGCATCGATGGCGGCATCATCTACCTGTCGCTGACCCACCTGGAAATCATCAACTCGGCGCACGGTGCCGAACGCATCGATCCGCTGCTGGAGCGGGTGGCAGAAGCCATGTCCCTGCAGTATCGCGACGCCCTGGTCTGCCGCCCGCTGGGCAATGCCTTCGCGCTGTTCTTCGTCGGGGATGAGGCCAGCCTGATCGCGCGTGCCAACGAGCTGTGCGAAAGGCTGGTGATGCTGATGCGACTGGATGGCAAGGCCCTGCCGGTCACGGCGCGGGTCGGCATCAGCCTGGCGCCGCAGCACGCGCGGCGTGCCCATCGCCTGATGCACCTGGCCGAACTCGCCATGTTGCACGGGGAATACGATGACATCGATGTCTGCGGCCCCCTGCACGTGTTCTCGCCCGGCGCGCATATGCAGCACCTCAACGACTATCGCCTGACCAGTGACCTGCGCGAGCATCTCGAAGAGCTGGATCTCGCCTTCCAGCCCCAGTTCGACCTCGCCAGTGGCGAGGCCGTCGGCGTCGAGGTGCTGGTGCGCTGGGACCACCCCGAGCTCGGCACCATCGGACCGGGTCGCTTCATCCCGCTGGCGGAGCAGTATGGCTTGATCGGCACCGTCGGCGCGCGGGTGATGGACACGGCCCTCTCGGCGACGCGTGATCTGGTGACGCCCAACGGCAAGCCGCTGTCGGTGGCGATCAATGTCTCGGCTCAGGAGTTTCGTGACCCCGGCTTCCCCGAGCGCGTCTCGGAGGCTCTGGCGCGTCATGACTTCGCGCCAGAACGCCTGGAGCTTGAGATCACCGAATCCTCACGCGTGCCGGATCTCGATCGCGTCGTGGAGCGACTCACCGGCCTGATCGAACGCGGCGTGCGCCTGGCGATCGATGATTTCGGCACCGGCTTCGCGTCACTGCTCTACGTGCGCGACCTGCGCGCTTGCCGCCTCAAGGTCGATCAGCGCTTCGTCGGTAGCCTTGACCATGATGCCCGCGACCGCGCCATCGTCTCCCACGCGATCTCGCTGGCCGACAGTCTGGGCATGGAGGTGCTGGCGGAGGGCGTCGAGACCGCAGAGCAGGAGCGCCTGCTGGTCGAGATGGGTTGCCATCTGGTGCAGGGCTTCCGCTATGCACGGCCCAAGCGCCTGCCGGAGCTGGTCGAGTGGCTCAAGCGCAAGCCGTCGATCCATCCCTGCCCCTGAGTACTTTTGGAGGGCGCCTGATGAAGAGTTCTGAAGTGAAAGGCGCTTGAAATGAAAGGCGCTTGAAATGAAAGGCGCTTGAAATGAAAGGCGCTTGAAACGAAAGGTGTCTGAAATGAAAACGCCCGCCACGCAGTGACTCTGCATGGCGGGCATTTTCATGGCGAGCATTCGGATCTGGCAGTGGCCGCGGGAGGTGACGGCGTGCGTTCAGACTCGAGAGTCGTGGCGACGTCTCACTCGCTGCAACCGCTACCGTAGCCGTACATGTTCTCGAAGCCTGGAATGCGCTGCTCCCAGACGGGCGGCGTGCCGACGACCTCCTGCAGGCAATCACTGAAGCGACGCGTCTTCTGCGGCAGGTACTGGCGGTGCGGGTAGACCAGGTGGATCGAAGGCAGTGGCTTCATCGGCACGTTGGTCAACAGCGGCACCAGCTCGCCGTTCAGGATCTCGTCCTTGATGTTGATCGCGGACACCATGCCATAGCAGGCACCCGACTTGATGGCACCGATCAGCACGTCGGCATCATTGACCTTGAGGCGCGAATCCAGCGCCACCTTTTCCTCGACACCGCTCTCGGTGCAGACGCGCAGGCGATCGAGAATGAAGCCATCGCGGGAATACACCGCTGCCGGCAGGCCAGACAGATCGGCGGGGGTCTGGGGCATGCCGTGACGCTCGATGAAGGCCGGCGAGGCACAGATCAAGTGACGGTGTGCAGCCAGCGGACGCGCGATCAGGTTGGAGTCTTCCAGCTCCGACATGCGAATGGCCAGGTCATAACCGCCGCCGATCAGATCGGTCAGGTGGTCTTCCAGGCGCACTTCCACCTGGGTATCCGGGTAGCGCTCCATGTACAGGCGCACGGCCTGGGCGACATAGGTGCGCCCGAAGTGGCTCGGGCTCGTGATCTTCAGGATGCCGCGCGGGCCATCCTGATAGGCGCCGGCCACATCGTCGGTATCTTCCAGCACTTCACGCAGACGCAGTGCGTGCTGATGGATCTCGCGCCCCGCATCCGTCAGGGCCAGCGAGCGAGTCGAGCGATTGAACAGGCGAATCTGCAGTTCTTCTTCCAGACGGCTGATCTGCTTGGAGACCACCGAGCGGTTGACCTGACGATGGTCAGCCGCCTTGGAAAAACTCTGTGCTTCTACCACATCGAGAAACAGCAACAAACGGGATGCTTTATCCACGGTCTGACCTCTCGTGATGCCATGGGGAGGGGAACACTCTGCCAGCCATCCGTGAGGCAGTCAGTGCATATAAAGCGACGGTCCAACTTCGGTAGCAGTCGATAATCGGTGACATTGCATGGGTCATCATCACGAATCCAGGTGACGGAAATCCCTGACAAGGTGAGTTTATCACGGTCACTGTTTCCTCTAATACCACGCATCAACGCGTTTCTCGCTCTTCCTGTTGCCGACAATGCATCAAAGACATGTCCCACTGAACCTATCTGGGGTCCGGCGAAATCCCTAGAATCATCCCCCCAGCGTCACGGAAGTGTTCCGACGCCTTATACCTTCATCCAACCAGCCATGCTCGACATGCTGGGAGTGAGTTCATGTCTTCTTCTATGTCCACCGACGCCTCTGCAAGATCGACCCCGCCAACGTCGGAAACGCCGACGACTCGTGAGCTGATGTCACGCCTGTGGCGCAGCACCTTGCCGATGACACTCGGCATCATGGGATTGCTGGGCTTCAACCTGGTCGATGCCGCCTTCGTCTCGCATCTGGGCACCGCGCCACTGGCCGCGCAATCCTTCACCTTCCCGCTGACCTTTCTGATCATCGGGGTGCAGGTCGGCATGGGCATCGCGATCGCCGCGATCGTCTCGCGTACCCTGGGCGCCGAGGATGAGGCGCGTGCCCGGCGTCTGGGCGGTGTGGTGCTGCTGGGATCCGGTGTGTTGATGGCACTGCTGATGCTGCTGTTGTGGGTCATCAGGGTGCCGGCCTTCGAGTTGCTGGGTGCCAATGCCACTGAAATGACGCTGATCGAGGTCTATTGGGGCCCATCGCTGATCGCCAGCTGGCTGGGGGCCATGGCCTATGTGCTCTACAGCCTGTTCCGCGCCCACGGCGATACGCGTCTACCGGGCGAGATGATGCTGCTGACCAGTGTCTTCAACCTGGTGCTGGACCCGCTGCTGATCTTCGGCGCGGGACCGCTGCCCGGCTTCGGTCTGGCGGGCGCTGCCTGGGCGACCGTACTCTCCTTCGGGGCCGGGCTTGCCATCACGGCATTCAAGCTCTCGCGTCGTGACTGGATGGAATATCGCGGTCTGTGGGCCGAATGGCAGGCCTCGCGCCGCCAGCTGGCGGGGATCGCGATACCCGCGATTCTGTGCCAGATGATGCCGGCACTCTCCGCGATGCTGGTCACCGCCATCGTCGCGGGACTGGGTCAGACGGAGGTGGCCGCCTGGGGGATCGCCTCACGCCTGGAAACCTTCTCGCTGATCGTGGTGCTGGCCCTGACCATGTCTCTGCCGCCGTGGCTGGGGCGCTGTTATGGCGCCGGCCGTTGGCAGGAAATTCGCCGCCTGATGAACCTGGCCGCCCGCGTGGTGGTGATCTGGCAGCTGGTGCTGGGCATCATCGCCGCAGTGCTGGCGACACCGCTGGCCTATGTGCTGGTGGGCAGTGACGAGGTCTCGGCGGCGCTGGCGGTCCTGCTGCCGTGGATGTTGCCCAGTTACTCCTTCCTCGGCATCTGCATGCTGGTCGTGTCGGCTGCCAACGCGCTGGGGTGGCCGCTGCGTGCCACGGTGTTGTCCTTCGTGCGTCTCTTCATCTGCTTCATGCCGGCGGTATGGCTGGGGGCACATCTGGATGGGCTGCGCGGTGTCGCCATCGGCTCGGCGATCGGCAACCTGCTGGCGGGTGTGGTGGCATGGCGCGTCTATCGTCAGGCCCTGGGCGACCGTGGCAAGTCAGTGCGTCGCCATGCCTATGTCGCGACGACCTGATCGCCCGGGCCCCCATGGCGTCCAGCACGAGCGCTCCCTTGAGATGTCAGGCGCCATTCAGAAGATTCTGCCCGGAAGGTCCTGCTGGAGACCCTGCCAGTAGACCTTGCCAGAAGCCCCGTCAGCAGTCCCGCTGAGAAGCACCGAAAGCGGCCATTCCAAAAATGGCCGCTTTTTTGTTTTTTATCACTGCCATGATGCGAAATTTACCTGCTTATTTTCTGATATAGGGTCTCATAACAGAATATTAACCGTGGTTTGCGCCTCTATACTGGATGCATTCAGGCCAAGCCACTGTGAGTCGCCTTGTCGACCGGTGCCGGCCTTCATCGTCTTTATTCGCTGCCGAGTGCGCGAATACGCCTGTCATTTGCCGTGGGGCGCGGCTTGCAGTCATGGGGTAGGCCAACATGAAGATTCTTGTACTCGGTAGCGGCGTCGTCGGTGTCACCAGTGCCTATTATCTGGCGCGTCAGGGGCATGAGGTCACGATCGTCGACCGTCAGGCCAGCCCGGCGATGGAAACCAGCTACGGCAACGCCGGTCAGGTCTCCTTCGGCTTCTCCTCGCCGTGGGCGGCGCCGGGCATTCCGCAGAAAGCCGTCAAGTGGATGTTCCAGGAGCATGCGCCGCTCAAGATCCAGCCGCGCATGGACCCTCAGATGGCCAAGTTCATGGTCAAGATGTTCGCCAACTGCAACGCCGACCGTTATGCCGTCAACAAGGAGCGCATGGTGCGTGTCTCCGAGTACAGCCGCGCCTGCATCAATGCCCTGCGCGAAGAGACCGGGCTGCGCTACGAAGACCGTCAGAAGGGGCTGTTGCAGCTGTTTCGTACCCAGGCGCAGGTCGATGCCGTGCAGAGCGACATGAAGGTGCTGGCAGGCTGTGGCGTGCGCCATCAGCTGCTGGACGCCGACGCCTGTGCCACGGTGGAGCCGGCACTGACCCGCGTACCGGGCAAGTTCATCGCCGGCCTGCACCTGCCGGATGACCAGACCGGCGATTGCCATCTGTTCACCAACCGGCTGGCGGATTACTGCCGCGACACCCTGGGCGTCAATTTCGTCTTCAATACCACCATTCAGCGCATCCAGCGCAGCGGCAGCCGCATCGAGAAGGTCATCACCGACCGTGGCGAGATGACCGCAGACAGCTACGTGATGTGTCTGGGCAGCTACTCGCCGTTCCTGGCGCGTGATCTGGATCTGGACCTGCCGATCTACCCGGTGAAGGGCTACAGCCTGACCGTGCCGATCATCAATGCCGATGCCGCACCGCAGTCCACCGTGATGGACGAGACCTTCAAGGTCGCGCTGACGCGCTTCGATGATCGCATTCGCGTCGGTGGCACCGCCGAGCTGGCCTCGTTCGATCTTTCCTTGATCGAGAAGCGCCGTGCGACCATCAACATGGTGGTGCGTGATGTGTTCCCGGAAGCCGGTGACTATGCGCGGGCGGAATTCTGGGCCGGCCTGCGTCCGATGACGCCGGATTCCACGCCGATCATCGGTGGCACCAAGTACGACAATCTGTGGTTGAACACCGGACACGGCACCCTGGGCTGGACCATGAGCTGCGGCAGTGCGAGTCTGTTGGCGGACCTGGTGGATGGTCGCAAGCCCTCCATCGATCCCAATGGTCTCAGTCTTGGTCGCTACGCTGCCTGATGCTCGGCGCAGTGTCTGTATCTGTGACAGTGTCTGTATCTGTGTAAGTGTCAGTGGCTGCGCCAGGGCACTGCCAGGCAGTGCGTACTGCCGTGTAGTCGTCTTTTTTCGAGTGTCTCTCCGTCAACTGATTGAACAAGGAATTGCGCATGACCAAGCAGATTATCTCTACCGAGTCCGCACCGGCTGCCATCGGCCCGTATTCCCAGGCGGTGCGCACGGGTAATCTGGTGTTCCTGTCCGGCCAGATCCCGCTGGACCCGGCGACCATGGAAGTAGTGGAAGGCGGTTTTGAAGTCCAGGCAGACCAGGTATTCCGCAATCTCAAGGCGGTGTGTGAAGCCTCCGGTGGCAGCCTGGATCAGCTGGTCAAGGTCAATCTGTTCCTGACCGATCTCAGCAACTTCGCCGTGGTCAACACGCTGATGGAGCAGTACTTCAGCCAGCCGTATCCGGCGCGTGCGGCCGTCGGCGTCAAGGAGCTGCCCAAGGGCGTGCTGTTTGAAGCAGAAGGTGTACTGGCACTCTCCTGATCGCTCGCCGATTGTCGGTCTGAACGAAAGACTGGCGCGATCGATGCCTTGTCCCTCACTCCCCTCGCTGATTCATCAGCGGGGGGAGTGTCGTTTCAGGGGGCGTGACGTCCTGCAGGCAGCTTGAGCGTGACATTTGGCGCCAGCATGATTAGCGTAAGGCTAAATAAGCCAGCGCCCAGCGCTGACTCTCGGAGCATCGCGGACGAACCCTTCAAGGAGCAACACCATGGCGCAGTCAGACACAGGCACCCGTGAACCCGGCATACGGCTGCGTCAGCTGGAAATGCTGTGGGCGGTGATCGAGTGTGGCTCGATGAAAGGCGGTGCCGCGCAACTGGGGATCAGCGTGCCGGTGGTCTCGCGGGGCTTGGCACAGCTCGAGCAGACGCTGGGCTATTCGTTGTTTCTGCGTGAGGGTGGCAAGCTGGTGCCGACCCCGGAAGCCGAGCGCCTGACGCCATCACTCGCCCGGATGTTCAGCGCTCAATCCGAGCTCAGGCGACTGGCCTTCGGGCCGGGCAGCGGCAAGCGTCCGCGTCTCGTGCTGGCGGTCACATCTGGTCTGGAGGCCTTCAGTGCCGGTTGGCTGACACGCATCGCGGCCAGTGAAGCCTTGAGTGAGTGGCTGCCCAGCCTGGAAGTGCTCGAGGTGTCACAGCATGATCTCGCCATCCGCGAGGGGCGGGTCGCGATGGCGGTAAGCCTGGAAGCACCGCCGGAGCCCCAGGGCGGCAAGCGTGCCAAGACGGCGGCGGCACGCGCCCGCGAGCTCAAGGCCAGCCTGCGTCAGCGTGCGCGCGAGGAGACGACACTCATCGAAGGCGATGACGACGAGGCAAAGCCTACCGCCAAGGCCGCCATGCCCGAGCTGGGGGATACGCCGGAGTTGCCGTTTGACGTCGAGGATGATGCGCACAATGCCGAAGGGACCGCTTCCCGCAGTGGGAAAAGTGAAGAGGCCAGTGACGAGGCGCAAGCCGAGGCACCGCCCGCGCTGAAGCTACCCTTGATGTTGCTGTGGCCCTCACGCTGGCCGCTGCTGGACAAGCCGCTGACCCTTGCACGCCTCAATGAACGCCCCTTCGTCGACCTGCCGGAAACCAGCAGTCAGGGGCGCTTGATTCGTGGACTGCTCAAGCGTGAGCGCGTGACGCCAGCGAGTCTGCTGGAAGTCGCCACGCCGGCCAGCGCCGGGCGTCTGGCGCGCGCGGGCAGTGCCGCCACCATCATTGATGCGCTGTCGGCGCTGCAGGTGCTCGAGGACGCCAGAGGCGACCTGATCGGCCTGCCGCTCTCGATGCGCAGCGAGCGCTATCTGGAGCTCAAGTGGCAGTTGCCGACGGCCGAGGAAGGGGAGTCGCTGCACGCGGTGCAGGCCTTGCTGGTCAGCCTGCTCGAAGAGGAGGTGGCGGCGAGTCTTGCCCGCTTGCCGCTGGCAGACGAGGAAGGCTGATGGCGCAGGCATCTGGCGGAAGCCTTGCCTCAGAGTAGAGAGCAGACCAGACAGCAAGTCAGACAACCGACCATTAAAAAACCCCGCCGATTGGCGGGGTTTTTCTTGTCTTTCACGACAGCGTTCGCTCGGGCTCAGCCCTTGACGACGGTCGCGATGGCCTTGGCCACGTAGGGCAGGTTCTCGGTGGAGAAGCCGGCCACGTTGGCACGCCCGGAGCGCACCATGTAGATGCCGAACTCGTCACGCAGGCGATCGACCTGTTCCGGCGAGAGGCCGGTGTAGGAGAACATGCCACGCTGTTCGGCGATGAAGGCGAACTGCTCATCCAGACCATACGGCTTGAGCGCCTCGACGAAGTCACGACGCAGGCCGTTGATGCGCTCACGCATCTCGGTCAGCTCGCTTTGCCACTCGCCGCGCAGGGTGTCGTCCTCGAGGATGTCGATGACCACCGCACCGCCATGCGCCGGCGGATTGGAGTAGTTCTCGCGCGCGGTGATCGCGGCCTGGGAGCGCACGTCGAGCATGCTCTCCTCGTCCTTGGCGATCAGGATCAGGCAGCCGGTGCGCTCGCAGTAGATGCCGAAGTTCTTGGAGCAGGAGCTGGTGATGATGGCTTCATCGACATTCTCGGCCAGCAGGCGCACGCCGTAGGCGTCTTCTTCCAGGCCGTCACCGAAGCCCTGGTAGGCGAAGTCGATCAGCGGCAGCAGCTTGCGCGCCTGGACGACCTCCAGCACCTGGTCCCACTGCTCGCGGCTCAGATCGAAACCGGTCGGGTTGTGGCAGCAGGCGTGCAGCAGTACCACGTCACCTTCCGGGATGGTCTTGAGCGTCGCCAGCATGCCGTCGAAGTCGAGGCGGTTGTTCTCGTCGACATACGGGTAGCTGTGGCGCGTGACGCCAGCGGCGTCGAAGATGCCCAGGTGGTTCGGCCAGGTCGGGGTGGACAGCCAGATATCACGGCCCTTGAGGTTGCTGGCGATGAAGTCCGCGGCCAGACGCAGGGCACCGGTACCGCCGGGCGCCTGGGTGGCGCTGGCGCGATTGGCGGCCAGCACCGGCGACTCGGCGCCCAGCACCATCGGCAGTACGACCTTGCCGAAGCGCGGATCACCGTGGGAGCCGATGTAGGTCTTGGTGGCCTCGTTCTCGACCAGGCGGCTCTCGGCCTGCTTGACCGCACGCATGACCGGCGTATTGCCGTTGGCATCGCGATAGACGCCCACGCCGAGGTCGACCTTCTGCGGGTTGGTGTCCTTGTTGAAGGCTTCGATCAGGCCGAGGATGGCATCCCCGGGTACACGCGCAATCTGCTCGAACATCTTATTTCGCTACCTCGTCGGTTCTGGCGGCCATGATGAAATCGTTCTTGTGCAGACCCTTCATCTCGTGGGACCACCAGGTCACGGTGACCTTGCCCCACTCGGTGAGAAGTGCCGGGTGGTGCCCGACTTCCTCGGCAATCTCGCCTACGCGATTGGTGAATGCCAGTGCCTGCTTGAAGTTGCGGAACGTGAAGCACCGTTCCAGTTGCATGATGCCATCGCGATTGAGCAACTGCCACTCGGGAATGGCGGTCTTGAGCGTCTCGATGTCGCTATCGCTGACCTTGGGCGCATCGAAGCTGCAGGCTTCACAGGACTGTCTGGCGAGTTCGGTCATGTCACTATTCTCCGGCTTGAGGAAAGAGGGGGCTGGTGAAAAGGCGTACCCCTTGGGGCAAGGGCGTCGGTGCGATCAGCGTCTGTGCGATCAACGTGGTGGGAAGCGCGGCGTCTTGAGGCCGAGAGCCATCGCCTCGTGGACCAGCGCCATGATGTCGCGACTGGCGAGCTCATGCAGATCGTCCAGTGACTCCAGGACATAGTAGAGCGGCTGCAGGATGTCGATGCGATACGGGGTGCGCAGTGCCTCGACGGCATCGAAGGGTAGATGCGCGGGGCGCTCGAGACTGTCCGCAAGCTCACCCAGGGCGTAGCGGGTCTCGCGCGGCGAGGAGATGATGCCGCCGCCGTAGAGGCGCAGGGCGCGACTGCCATCGGGTTGAGTCTCGCGCAGCATGCCGAATTCCACCGTCATCCAGTAGAGGCGGGCCAGATAGACGCGCTCTTCCTTGCTGGCGGCGAGACCAAGGCGTCCGTAGGTGGCGGTGAACTCGGCGAAGGCGGGGTGGGTGAGCATCGGGCAGTGGCCGAAGATCTCGTGGAAGATGTCCGGCTCCTGCAGGTAGTCGAGTTCTTCCGGGGAGCGGATGAAGGTGGCGACCGGGAAACGCCGCTCGGCGAGCAGCTCGAAGAAGCGCGTAAAGGGGATCAAGGCCGGCACGCGAGCGGTTCGCCAGCCGGTGGCGGCCTCGAGGACACGATCGATCTCGCCGAGCTGGGGGATGCGGTCCTCCGGCAGGGCAAAGCGCTCGAGCCCTTGCCGATACTCGCGACAGACACGCCCCTCGACCAGCGCCATCTGGCGCGCCATCAGTGTCTGCCAGGTGGCGTTTTCCTGATCGCTGTAATGGATCCGGCCCCGGGCATCCGGCTCATGGGCCACGTAGCGGGTGCCCTTGGCCTTGGTTTGCGAGCCGGGCTGAGCTTCCTGGGATGTCTGTGGCCAATGACTACCCTGCGGTGCGTTCATGCAACCTCCCCAACCAGATGGCGGCGCTGCCGAGCAGGCTGCCGTGTTGTCATTATGGCGTACATGCCAGTCCTTGCATGTCGATGACAACGCTAGGCCTTGTCGGGTGGCGTTGACCAGTGGTCAGGCGTGGCTCTGCGCCGCAGATAACGCTGCGTTGGCGCGGGTCTTGTCACATAATTGTGACACTGGAGCGGTAATCGGGCGCATCCGGTGCCATTCGGGCGTTCGTGCACTGCTGTGTCGCCGTCTTTTGTAAGGAATGCTTTACGACGTTTTTGATAACGCTTACGTTAACGTCACTCAGTCGCCCGTCGCCAAGCTGTCCGTCGCCAAGCTGTCCGTCACTCGAGCGGCGCCGCCAGGCCGGCGACACCATTTCGATGACAATGCCAACAAGAATTCCAACGACAATGCCAACAAGAATTCCAACGACAATGCCGAGAACGCCATGCGCCTCAAACTGACCTGCCAGAATCGAATCGGGATTCTGCGCGACATCCTGGCCCCCTTTGCCGATTACGGCCTCAACGTGCTGCGCGGTGAGGTCGGCGGAGAGGCCAACAACTCCATCTATCTGCATGTGCCCAACATGCTGCGCATGCAGCTCTCGACCCTGAAGCCGACCCTCGAGGAGATCCCCGGGGTCTTCAAGGTCAGTCGCGTCAGTCTGATGCCCACCGAGCGACGCCATCTGGAGCTCAATGCACTGCTGTCATCGCTGTCAGACCCGGTGATGTCCATCGACATGGATGGGCGCGTGGTGGCGGCCAATCGCGCGGCGGGCAAGTTGCTCGGAGTGCGCATCGATGAGGTGCCGGGGCTGGCACTGACGCGTCATGTCCAGGATGTCGACCTGCCGGAACTGATCCGGCGCAACAATGCCCGCGTCAATGGCCTGCGCCTGCGGGTGGGGGAGGAGACCTTCCTCGCCGATATCGCGCCACTGCACACCGAGAACGAGGATGTCGCCTCGCTGGCGGGCGCCGTGGTCACCCTGCATCGTGCAGACCGCCTGGGCTCGCGTATCTATCAGATCCAGCGCACCGAGGTGCGTGGCTTCGAAGCGATATTCCAGGCGAGCCGTCAGCTGTCGGCGGTGGTCAAGGAGGCCCGCCGCATGGCACCGCTGGATGCGCCGCTCTTGATCGAGGGCGAGACCGGCACCGGCAAGGAGCTGCTGGCGCGTGCCTGCCACCTGGCAAGCCCTCGCGGCCAGGCCCCCTTCATGGCGCTCAATTGCGCGGGGCTGCCGGAATCGATGGCCGAGACGGAGCTGTTCGGTTACGCCCCGGGCGCCTTCGAGGGCGCACGGCCGGAGGGCAAGCTGGGCCTGCTGGAGCTGACCAGCGGCGGCACCATCTTCCTGGATGAGGTCGGCGAGATGAGTCCACGCATGCAGGTCAAGCTGCTGCGTTTTTTGCAGGACGGCGGTTTCCGGCGCGTCGGCAGCGATGAGGAAACCTTCCTCGATGTGCGCGTGATCTGCGCCACCCAACAGGACCTGCCGGCACTGTGCAGCGAAGGGCGCTTCCGCCACGATCTTTTCCACCGCCTCAATGTGCTGTGTGTGCAGATTCCGCCGCTCAGGGAATGTCTGGATGGGCTCGAGGAGCTGGCGCGACATTTCCTCGAGCGGGCAGTGCGTCAGATCGGCGCTCGCGTGCGGGATATCTCGCCCGAGGCCATGGCGCGTCTGCAGGGCTATCACTGGCCGGGCAACGTGCGTCAGCTGGAGAACGTGCTGTTCCAGGCTGTCTCGCTGTGCGATGGCGAGGTGATCGAGGCGCAGCATTTGCGTCTGACCGGCGAGGCGCGTGATGAGGGGTTGGACAACATCGACCTCACCGGCAGCCTGGGCGATATCCATGACGAGGTCGAACGGCGCATCCTGGCGCATCTTTACCCGGAGTATCCGTCCAGCCGATTGCTGGCCAAACGCCTGGGGGTCTCACATACCACCATCGCCAACAAGCTCAAGCGTCACGGCATCGCACAGGAATGACCCGCGGCGCAGGTGATGGCGGCAGAGAAGAGACAACAGGGCGAGAGGAAAGCAGACGAGCCGCAAAAGGAGAAGGGGAAGAAGGGGAAGAAGACAAGTCAGAAGACAGAAGCGGAGAGGCGCTTAAATGCGTGTTTGAATATCGGAATTGGTGAATTGTTTTGCTCGCTAATAAAGGGTATGATTCTCATATTGTTAGCAAGCTAATATAGATGGCGTCTGATATCGGCGGCAACAGCCGCCCTGACGCCGCACCAATCAAGGCTCTCGTGGGTCTTCCGCTCAGTACCGATGAGGGGAAGTGTCATGGGAGCCTTCATGTCGAGAGATGATACATGAACGCACATTCTCCGGGGACGGATTCGACACAGGAAATCCCGTTTCACGAGCAGATCAAGCCCTCGCTGGGTGGCCAGGTCGGTCGGGTCCACCGTCTATGGCGCACCGCCATCACTAGCGCGGTGCGTAGCCTGGACATGACGGAATCGCGCTGGACGGTCATGGTTCATCTGGAAAAGCTCGGCGAGGGCTGTACCCAACAGATGCTGGCCAGTGAGCTGGGCATCGAGATGCCGTCGCTGACGCGCACCCTCAACCAGCTCGAGGCTCAGCAGCTGATCGCCCGCGTGCCACACGAGACCGACAAGCGGGCGCGTTGCCTGTGGTTCACCGAGCAAGGCCGCCAGTGCCTGACCCAGTTGACGGAGCGCATCGAGCGAGTGCGTGCCGAGCTGTACGTCGGCTTCGATGACGAAGCGCTCAATGCCTTCGCCCGCACTCTGCTCCAGTTCGAAGACAATGCCAGTGCCAGCATCGCGCGCTCCCAGGC
This sequence comes from Cobetia sp. 29-18-1, assembly GCF_029846405.1. Taxonomy (NCBI): domain Bacteria; kingdom Pseudomonadati; phylum Pseudomonadota; class Gammaproteobacteria; order Oceanospirillales; family Halomonadaceae; genus Cobetia; species Cobetia sp. 29-18-1. The sequence goes on along the minus strand of NZ_JARWKS010000005.1, from coordinate 116,303 downwards.
TGAATATCAGCGGAGTCGTCAGGGGTGACATCCGATCAGCGCTTTCGGCGCTGGTTGCGGTCTGCATCGCGATGCTGCTGATCTACCTGATGCATGCGCTGCTCAATCGTTTCGCGGCGACGCGTCTGATTCGCCCCGCCGCTTGAGGCAGTCGTTCCCGGTCGAGACTGCCAGCGCCCCGCGAGCGGCAAATCAGCGTGGCGCGTCGTAGCGCCCTGCGGTGCCGTGGGTGAACACCACCTGCCACAGCTGCAGCTGGCGGGCGCGGAAGGCGCCTGCGCAGGCGCCGAGATAGTACTCGAACATGCGCTTGTCGCGCGGTGAATAGGTATCGGCCAGCTCATGCCAGTGCTGGTCGAGATTGGCGCGCCACGCCATCAATGTCGGGTCGTAGTCGGCGCCGAAGTTGTGCCAGTCCTCCATCACCAGATGCGCTTCGCTGGCGCGTACCAGCTGGCTGGCGCTGGGCAGCACGCCATTGGGGAAGATATAGCGGTTGACCCAGGGGTCGGCCGAGATATCGCTCTGGTTGGAGCCGATGGTGTGCAGCACGAAGCGTCCGCCGGGGCGCAGCAGGTGCGCGGCATGGGCAAAGTAGGTGGCGTAGTTCTTGTGGCCGACGTGTTCGAACATGCCAATCGAGGCGATGGCATCAAAGCTGCCCACCCTGCGCCGGAAGTCAGGGTCGCGATAGTCCTTGAGCAGGATTTCCACCGGTAGCCCTGCGCAATGCTCACGCGCCAGCGCGGCCTGTTCGGCGGAGATGGTGATGCCGACGACCTCCACGCCGTAATGGCGCGCGGCGTAGGCGGCAAGGCTCCCCCAGCCACAGCCGATATCCAGCAGCCGCATGCCGGGCGTGAGCCCCAGCTTGCGACACACCAGATCCAGCTTGGCCTGTTGCGCCTTGCCCAGGTTCTCCACGCTCACCGGCAGGTCTTTCCAGTAGCCGCAGCTGTAGCACAGGGTGTCATCCAGCATGCGCGTGAAGAGGTCATTGCCGAAGTCATAATGCACCTTGCCGACCACGCCGGCGCGGCGGCGGCTCTGCAGGTTGATCACCCCGGCCTGCAGGCGATAGGCGATGCGCTCGCTGGTGGTGTGGGCGCGGCTGCCCAGGCCATGTCGCAGCAGGCGACAGATCATCTCGTCGATCTGCTCACAGTCCCACCAGCCTTCCATGTAAGCCTCGCCCAGTCCCAGGCTGCCTTGCTGCAGCACCCGTCGGAAGAGGTCCGGATGGCGAACGCGAATGTCCCAGGGGTCGGGCCCGTTGAGCCTGACGCCGGAACCTGCCAGCAGATGTTCGACGGTGCGTCGATGACGGGTGTCGGGGAGTGCAACGGGGGCTAGGCGTTGTTCGATACTCATGGAAAAGCCTCCTTGACGGCGCGCGGGCGCAGAGAGTCCTGATGGGTTCGTCATGGCGTATGGCAGTGATCGACAGTCCCCGGGCGATAGGGCTGTCGAACGTCTCGCATGGCAATGCGCGAGCTTCATGCTGCGAGATGCATGCAGCGAGGTTGCAGGTACAGCGTCCGAGTCGCCACTGGCGTGCCAGCCGGGTGGCTAGTAACAACTTTCTTCACCAGGTATGCGCGGCGATCAGGAGCGGCGCTGGGACAGCTTTCGTCTCAGCATAGTCAAGAGTCGTCTAATGGGGCGGTGCAATTGACTGATTTGTGGGGCAACCGATGGTTGCGGCCTTGGAACTCAAGTGCCGCAGTGTCGGTTTCCCTGGGTTATCGCCTGGTGTCGGAACGCAAGAAAGCCGCCCCTGGGGGCGGCTTTCTGACGGATGCTGTGCTTTCGCTTTCACCGTCGTTGCGGCTTTCGCTTTCGCGTTCGATCGCGCTGTCAGGTCACGCTACCTGACGGGGGAACGCCTCAGCGGCAGCGCACGGTCCAGACGACCTTGTAGCCTTCGCCTTCATGGGTGGCGGCAGCCATTTCGGTGTCTTCATTGACGGTGCCACCTTCCAGTTGGTCATTGCCATCGGCGGCCTTGGCGGTGGCGTCGTGCGGGCCGAAGACGCGCGAGTCGAGCACATCGTACTTGTCGCGGTCCTGCTCTTCACACACCTCGAGCGCGCGTTCCTTGACCTGCGCGATGGCATCATCGCGGTCTTCATCGACGGCGCTGACTTCATAGCGCGTGTCCTGCTTCTCGATCACGCTGGTGTTGCCGCAACCGGCGATGAAGGCGGAGCCGACGAGGGCCAGGGTCATGCAGGAATTGCGCAGGGCGTTGGATGTCAGGGTCATGATCTCTCCTTGAAGTGTCTTTCAAAGCTGTCGTAAACGGGCTCGGGTCGCAATATCTGTCGTCAAGATGACGCTGACATCAGTACTGGGGGGTATGGGCGCGTGCTTCAAGTGTCGAGATGCATCGACGCTGGTTGTCGCCTGCCGCCAACAGCAGAGGCGCGGGGGCACTGGCGAGTGGGCTTGCGGGCAGCCGAAGTGACACTTTGGTCGTGAACTGTCTCATTTAGGCATGTCGATGCCTCATCTGGACAGCCAACCTGTGACAACTGACCTAGTCTGCATAAGCCCTACCGGTTGGACGCCACCGACCGAGGGCTGGTGGCCGATGCAGGAAAAGAGACGGGCGGCGCAAGCCAGCTTGTCTGCCTGTCGCCGGCCACGTGCCAAACCCCATGCCAGCCAGGAGCACGTCATGTCAGCCAATGCCAATCGCGGAGTCGTATACCAGGGAGCGGGGAAGGTGAGCGTCGAATCACTGGACTATCCGACCCTGGCGCTGGGAAATCGCAAGTGTGAACACGGGGTCATTCTCAAGGTCGTCTCGACCAATATCTGCGGCAGTGATCAGCACATGGTGCGTGGCCGCACCACGGCGCCGCAGGGCCTGGTGCTGGGCCACGAGATCACCGGCCTGGTCGTCGAGGCCGGGCGCGATGTGGAATTCATCAAGGTCGGTGACATCGTCTCGGTCCCCTTCAACATTGCCTGCGGCCGCTGCCGCAACTGCAAGGAAGGCAAGACGGGGATCTGTCTGAACGTCAATCCGGCGCGTCCCGGCGCGGCCTACGGCTATGTCGACATGGGCGGCTGGACTGGCGGTCAGACAGATTACGTCATGGTGCCCTATGCCGACTTCAACCTGCTCAAGTTCCCGGATGCCGACCAGGCGATGGAGAAGATCCGTGACCTGACGTTGCTGTCCGATATCTTCCCCACCGGCTTCCACGGCTGTGTGACCGCGGGTGTCGGGCCGGGCTCCACGGTGTATGTCGCGGGTGCCGGGCCGGTCGGGCTGGCGGCGGCCGTGTCGGCCCAGCTGCTGGGGGCGGCCTGTGTCATCGTCGGCGACATGATCCCCGAGCGTTTGCAGCAGGCCGAGAGCTTCGGCTGCGAGACCATCGATCTGCGTCAGGAAGGCTCGATGGAAGACAAGGTCGAGGTGATTCTCGGCGAGCGCGAAGTGGATTGCTTCGTTGACTGCGTCGGCTTCGAGGCGCATGGCTGTGGTTGTGACCACGGCCGCGAGCAGCCGGCCACGGTGCTCAACTCGGCGATGGCGCTGACGCGTGCCGGCGGCCAGATCGGCATTCCCGGGCTTTATGTCACCGAAGACCCGGGCGCCGAGGATGAGGCCGCCAAGGTCGGGGCGCTGTCGATGCGCTTCGGGCTGGGCTGGGCCAAGTCCCACTCGCTGCACACGGGCCAATGCCCGGTGATGAAGTATCACCGCCCGCTGATGCAGGCGATCCTGTTCGGGCGCGTCAATATCGCCGATGCGGTCAATGTGCAGGTCATCAGTCTGGAAGAAGCCCCGCAGGGCTATGCGGACTTCGATGGCGGCGCTGCCAAGAAATTCGTCATCGACCCCCACGCCATGGTGCGCAACGGCCGTGCCGCCTGATGCCATCACGGCCTGAATCCCGCCCGTAGCGGAGTTCTGCCGCCACAGACGACGCCGCCACGCCCTTTCATCGGGTGTGGCGGCGTCGTCTTTTTTGAAGCGTGCCTGCCAGTCGGATGTTGCAGCCAGGCCCTTGTTGTCGAAGAAGCGCTGCGCTATACCGGTGGGCATATGAGGCCAGCGCGCTGCGTATGGTGCTCTCCGCTCTGATGTATCTGCACAGGAATGCCCATGTCCGCTTCAGCGTCCCCCATCGCCAATACCGCCAGCCTGATGCCGCAGCACGCCGATTTCTCCGACTGGCCCAACAGCCGCGACTGGCTGGCGCATCTGGTCAGCTTCAATACCGTGTCGCGCGAGTCGAATCTGGCGTTGATCCATTGCCTGCGCGACGCCCTGGAAGTGGTCGGCGTCAGTGCCGAGGTCATCCACAACGATGGCGGCGACAAGGCCAATCTGCTGGCGGTGATCGGGCCGGAGGTCGAGGGTGGTGTGGTGCTCTCCGGGCACACCGATGTGGTGCCGGTGGAGGGTCAGGCCTGGGACAGTGATCCCTTCACGCTGCGTGAGGCCGAGGGTCGCCTTCATGGGCGCGGTTCCGCCGACATGAAGGGCTTCATCGCCTGCTGCATGGCGGCGGTGCCGGCGCTGGTGAATGCCCAACGTGCGGGCACGCTGAAAAAGCCGGTGATTCTTGCCTTCTCCTATGACGAGGAGATCGGCTGTCTGGGGGCGCCGCGCATGATCGCACGCCTGCGTGACCGCCTGCCGCGTCCGGCGGCGGTGCTGGTGGGCGAGCCGACCATGATGGCGATCGTCGATGCCCACAAGGGCATTACCGATCTGCGCACCACGGTGACCGGCAAGCCGTCGCATTCCAGCCTGGTCTATCAGGGGGTGAGCGCCATTCATCTGGCGGCGCGCATGGTGACCTTCATCGAGGACCGCATGCAGGCGCGCATCGACTGCGGCCATCTGGACGAGCGCTTCGATGTGCCCCACGCCAGCCTGCACGTCGGGCGTATCGAGGGCGGCACGGCGGTCAACATCACCGCCGGGGAGTGCATCTTCGACTGGGAGCTGCGCCATCTGCCGGGCGAGGATGTCGAGGCGATGCTGGCGGAGATCGATGCCCACGCCGAGCGTCTGGTCGCTCCCTATCGGGAGCGGGCGCCAGAAGTGGCGATCCGCAGTGAGCGCACGGTGGAAACGGTGCCTTCACTCGGGCATGGCGATCGGGACCCGGCCATTCGCCTCTGCCAGCGTCTGCTGGGCGATGAGCGGGCCAGCGAGGCCGTGGCGTACACCACGGAGGCGGGACAGTTCCAGAGCGAAGGCTGGCCGACGGTGGTCTGCGGGCCAGGCTCCATCGGGGTCGCGCATCAGGCCAACGAGTACATCGAGCTCAGCCAGCTGGCGGCCTGTGATCGCTTCCTGGCCCAGCTGGTGCGTGAGCAACAGGGCGGCTGAGCCCCCTTTTTGCCGGGCCTGATGCACGACTGACACGTACTCTCACAGCATGCCGGGGCGGGGCGTCTCCTGCTCCGCCATCGGGCGCAATACCGTGGCACATTCCCGCAGCAGGTGATCGGTGAGCTTGTCCAGCGTGCTGCCACCGTGGCGCCAGTGATGCCAGTAAAGCGGTACATCGAGGGCATGGTTCGGCGCGATATCCACCAGCTCACCACTGGCCAGCAGATGCGCCGCCTGCTGCTCGGGAATCATGCCGTAGCCCATGCCGCTCAAGGCCAGACGCACGAAACCTTCCGACGACGGGCAGAGATGGTGAGGGAAGGGCTCATCGAAGCCCATGGTCGACAACAGCCGGTGCTGCAGGCGGTCATCACGGCCATAGACGATGGCGGGCATGCTGCGCAGAGTCTCGGCCGGCAGAATGGGCGGGATGGGATGGCCTTTCTTTGCGATATGGCGCTGCACGAAGTCCGGGCTGGCCAGCGCCCGATAACGCATGCTGCCCAGCGGGTGGGAGCGTGCACCCTGCACCGGGCGCGGCGTGGCACAGATGCAGCCCGCGACTTCTCCATCACGCATGCGCCTGAGCGCCACTTCCTGATCCTCCACCAGCATGTCCAGCAACAGGTCACGCTCGCGACAGAAACTGCCGGTGACGGTCGGCCACCAGGTGGCCAGCGAATCGGCATTGATGGCGATGCGCAGTCGCTGCTCGCTCTCGCCGAGGGCGGGAATCTGGTCGAGCAGATCATGCTCCAGCAGACGCACCTGCTGGACATGATTGAGCAGGCGCCGCCCGAGCGGCGTCGGCCCCAGGCGCGGTGTACGCACCAGTACCGGCTGCCCCAGCCGTGCCTCCAGCAACTTGATGCGCTGCGAGACCGCCGACTGCGTCAGTCCCAGTGCTCGCGCCCCGCGTTCAAAGCCCGCCTGATCGATGACGGCCGCCAGCGCCTCCAGCAGTTTATAGTCCAGCATCAGTATTCCTTATGATCCATTCCCTGAATCAATTTCCTTGATGGGTTCATCCTAGCGTACTCTGCCTGCCTCAGCACTGACAGCCGTGGCAGACATCGTCAGTCACGGCAACGACACGACGAAAGGACAGGCGATATGTGGTGGTCATTCTTCAATGGGGCAGGGGTAGGCGCAGGCTTGATCATCGCCATCGGGGCGCAGAATGCCTTCGTGTTGGGACAGGGGCTCAAGCGCGAGCATCAATGGTGGGTGGCGGGGCTCTGCGCGCTGTGTGATGGCGTGCTGATCATCGCCGGCGTGCTCGGGCTGGGCGCGCTGATGCAGCAATCGCCGCTGTTGATGAGCATTGCCCGCTGGGGAGGGGTGGCGTTTCTGCTCTGGCAGGCACTCAAGGCGTTGGGGCGCATGCGCACTGGTGGCCAGCTGACGGCGAGCAACGCCCTCAAGGCCAATCTCGGCAAGGTGCTGGCGGCAACCTTGGCCGTCACGCTGCTCAATCCCCAGGTCTATCTGGATACGCTGGTGATGCTGGGCGCGATCGGCGCGCAGCAGCCGTCCCCGCAAAGTTTCATCGTCGGGGCGAGCCTGGCCTCCTTCGGCTGGTTCTTCGGTCTGGTGGCATGTGCCGGTTGGCTGGCGCCACGTCTGACCAGTCCGCGTGCCTGGCAGGTCATCGAGGCCTTCATCGCCACGATTCTGCTGTGGGTGGCCTGGCAGCTAGGCAGCGGTGCCTGGCTCTAGCGGCCAACGCAAGGCGGGCAAGAGGCAACAGCAGGCGTGACGCGCCGATAGGTGTAAAGAAAGCATGACGCAGTGTCAGGCGCTGGCGGCAGTGGGAGCGCCCCGAGTGGGCAGTGTCGAGATGGCCGTCAGCGCCATGGCAGGGTTTCGTTACATGTCTGGCGTGGGAAGAGGCCGGACACGGCACCAAAGCAGGCGCAAGGCGAATGGGCAGGGCGGCAGGCAAGGCATAGATTTCCGATAACGGAATCGGGACACGACAGGTGATGCGCGCGACGTGTTCGCCTGTCGTGAAGGATGTTGCCCGCCTTTTCTTTACCTTGCCTGCCCTGTCGGCAGCCTGACTCAGGAGCCTCTCATGAATGCACCGGCGCGTATCGAACAGCACAATCCCATCGGCACGGACGGCTTCGAGTTCGTCGAATTCACGGCCCCGGATGCGGCCGGCATCGATGCCCTGCGCAAGTTGTTCAACCAGCTCGGATTTACCGAGACCCGTCGCCATCGCTCCAAGCAGGTGTTCCTGTTTCAGCAGCACGGCATCAATGTGGTGCTCAACGCCGAGCCGAACAGCCCGGCGGCGGAATTCGCGGCGATTCACGGCCCGAGTGCCTGTGCGATGGCCTGGCGCGTGGCGGATGCCGAGCAGGCGCATCGCTACGCCCTGGCGCACGGTGCGCGCAGCGTCGAGCATCCGGTCGGGCCGGGCGAGGTGGGCATCCCGGCGGTGCAAGGCATCGGCGGTTCGGTGCTGTACTTCGTGGACCATCACCGCGAGCGCTCGATCTACGATACCGACTTCGTCGCCATCGACGGCGCAATCGAGAATGCCAACAGCGTCGGCCTGCATACGCTGGATCACCTGACCCACAATGTCGGGCGTGGCCAGATGGATGTGTGGGCCGACTTCTATGCGCGTATCGCCAACTTCCGCGAGATCCGCTATTTCGATATCGAAGGCAAGATGACCGGGCTCTTCTCGCGCGCGATGACGGCGCCCTGCGGCAAGATGCACATTCCCATCAACGAGTCAGCGGATGATGACTCCCAGATCGCGGAATTCATCCGCGAATACCATGGCGAGGGTATCCAGCATCTGGCGATGGCGACGGATGATATCCATGCCACCGTCAAGGCGCTCAAGGCCAATGGCGTCACCTTCCTGACCACGCCGGCCACCTATTATGAGAAGGTCGATGCGCGGGTGCCCAACCATGAAGAGAATGTCGAGGACCTCAAGGCATTGAATCTGCTGGTCGATGGCGCGCCGGGGGAGGGCATTCTGTTGCAGATCTTCACCGAGACGGTGATCGGACCGATCTTCTTCGAGATCATCCAGCGCAAGGGCAACGATGGCTTCGGCGAGGGCAACTTCAAGGCGCTGTTCGAATCCATCGAGGAAGACCAGATCCGCCGCGGCATCATCGGCGCCGAGTGATCCACCCATTCCGGCACGCCCTGATCAGGGCGTGATCACGATGGCATCCTCATCAACACGAAAGCCCCGCCGGTGATAGCCGGCGGGGCTTTCGTGTTGCTGAAGGCTTGATTCAGACAGTCAGGTTCAGGAGGTCGTCGGGACGCGCTGGTGATCGATCACCTGACGCAGCACGAAGCTTGAATGCACGCCGGTCACCCCCTCGATCCGCGTGATCTGCTTGAGCAGCAGGTCGTGATAGTCATCCATGTCCTTGACCACCACCTTGAGCTGGTAGTCGGCTTCCTGGCCGGTGATCAGCAGGCATTCCATCACCTGGGGCAGCGAGGCGATGGTGTCCTCGAAGTTGGTGAAGCGCTCCGGGGTGTGGCGGTCCATCGAGATATGCAGCAGCGCCATCAGGCTGAGTCCCAGCTTGCGGGCATCTATCTGGGCGCGGTAGCCGGTGATCATGCCGCTTTCTTCCAGCGCACGGACACGGCGCAGGCAGGGCGACGGGGACAGGCCAATGCGCTCCGCGAGTTCCTGATTGCTGATGCGACCCGAGTGCTGAAGCTCGTCAAGAATGCGACGGTCGAAGCGGTCCAGTGTCGGGAGAGGAATATTCTGGCTCATTTTCGCAATCCATTGGCGGTGAAGATGTGAATGGTGAAATAATCTGCTTTTATGATGGCGATGTCATGTGGTTTTCGCAATCGTCCGCCCTGATATGCGGCATATACTGTAATCACTGCTCAGCGATGAAGACGCCCGCTCGGGTCGTGGCTGTCGCATGACACGACGCACGGCGCGAACGACAGACCTGAGCAGGATGAGCCACCGGCGCTGGCAACACGCCTCTTGCAACCGGTGAACGCGGAACGCAGTCGACTTCTGATCGAAGCGAGGCTGCCGAAACGGCTCTGGTGGTGATCCCACCGTCCTTCTCTCCGCGCTGGAGACCGTGATCCGGTCCCGGAGCTTGCGGCGGGCAGTGACGTTACGCTGCCCCCGACTTGCTTGCTTGCCCTGCTGACGGCAAGCTTTCGGATGCAAGGCCTTCACGCCTTCGTCATCTCACATTTACTCAGGCGCCCCGATTGGGACACTGTTGAGTGCGAAAGGTGCCATCGATCTCCCGTATCGGGCCTCGATTGCCGGTTTTTCGCACCCAGACCGCCAAGGACACGACCATGACTGCTGCATCCACGCCAAGTGCTGCCTTCGACCACACCAAATATCGCCCCGTGACCCCTGTTGCACTGACCGACCGCCAGTGGCCGTCGCGTACCGTGACCCAGGCGCCGCTATGGGCGAGTGTCGACCTGCGTGATGGCAATCAGGCGCTGCTCGAGCCGATGACGGTCGAGCAGAAGAAGCTGATGTGGAAGCTGCTGGTCAAGATCGGCCTCAAGGAGATCGAAGTCGGTTTCCCCTCCGCCAGTCAGCTCGATTTCGACTTCGTGCGCTGGTTGATCGAGGAAGATCAGGTCCCGGAAGGCGTCAGCATCCAGGTGCTGGTGCAGGCGCGTGAACATCTGATCGCGCGTACCTTCGAATCGCTGGTCGGTGCGCGTGATGCCGTCGTTCACGTCTACAACTCCACCTCCACCGTGCAGCGTGAGCGGGTGTTCGAGATGGACCGTGACGGCATCAAGGCCATCGCCGTCGAGGGTGCGCAGCTGGTCAAGGACTACGCCGAGCGCTATCCGGACACCAACTGGGTGTTCCAGTACTCGCCGGAGAGCTTCACCTCCACCGAGATGGATTACGCCGTCGAGGTGTGTGAGGCGGTGATGGATGTCTGGCAGCCGACGCCGGAAAAACGCTGCATCCTCAACCTGCCGGCCACGGTGGAAGTGGGCCCGGCCAATCACTTCGCCGACCAGGTCGAGTACTTCATCAAGCACCTGAGCCGTCGTGACTGCGCGATCATCTCGCTGCACACCCACAACGACCGAGGTGGCGCCGCCGCTGCCGCCGAACTTGGCCTGCTGGCCGGGGCTGACCGCATCGAAGGCACCTTGCTGGGCAACGGTGAGCGCACCGGCAACATGGACCTGATCACCCTGGCGATGAACCTCTACAGCCAGGGCATCGATCCGGAGCTGGATCTCTCCAACCCGGACGAGATCATCCAGGTCTACACCGAGTGCACCAATCTGCCGGTTCACCCGCGTCACCCGTGGGTCGGCGAGCTGGTCTACACCGCCTTCTCCGGCAGCCACCAGGACGCCATCCGCAAGTGCCTCAAGAAGCAGCAGCCTGACGAGCCGTGGCAGGTCGCCTATCTGCCCATCGACCCGCAGGATCTGGGCCGCGACTTCCAGGCGGTGATCCGCGTCAACAGTCAGTCCGGCAAGGGTGGCATGGCCTTCCTGCTCGAGCGCGATCATGGCATCAGCCTGCCGCGCTGGATGAGCCTCGAGCTTGCGCCGCACGTGCAGAAGGCCAGCGAGCAGGTCAGTGGTGAGCTGTCCAGCGACCAGATTCGCGCGATTCTCGATGCCAGCTTCAAGCGTGAAGCGCCGCTGAGTCTCAAGGGCTATCGTCTGGATCGCGAAGGGGCCGAGCAGCTCACCGCGACACTGGTCGATGACAAGGGCGAGCAGATCGCGCTGGCCGGCGAAGGCAACGGTGCCATCTCCGCCTTCATGGATGCCTGGCAGCGTCACACCGGTTCCACCGTCAGCGTGGTGGACTACGGTGAGCACGCCCTCGGCGAAGGCAGCGATGCCGTCGCGGTGGCCTTCGTGATGCTCAACCTGGATGGCAAGCGTGTCTGCGGCATGGCCGAGGATGGCGATACCGTGAGCGCATCGCTCAAGGCCGTGCTGTCGGCGGTCAATCGCGGCCTGGAAAGCAGTGCACGCAGCGAAGCGGAACGTGCCGAGGAGGCCGGTCCGGTCGCTGTCTGACGACAACACGCCTCATGCGTGACTGATCAGGGGCTTTTTTGCCTCTCTCGAGACCCTCGCTCATCAGAGCGGGGGTCTTTGCGTTTCGTGGCAGGGCAGAAGTTGCCCGGCTGGCGCTCACGCCCGCCGTTGCTGGGCTGACGCGGGCAGGCTTGCGTGGAAAATACGTGTCATGCTCGCCAGGCCGCTATAGACTTTTGTCTGATGTTGACGGCTCAGTCAACATCCGGGCTTGCACCGGTGCCCACCCTGCGTATCATCGCTGCACCCGCATAATGATAACGATCTGGTGGCAGACCGGATTCGAGAACACAACAATTCCAAGCGGTGCAAAGGCAAATCCCCTGATTGAAGAGATAATGGATGCGTCCCCATCCCTGCTCTGATCGGGCATCGCCAGTGCACCTCTCGTTCAGGAGGTCCGCTAGAACAACCCACAACTACTCATCGGTATCGCATGATTCAACTTGATGCTATCACCACCCTGTTGCTGGCGGCGCTTGTCCTCGTCGTTGGCCATCTGATCGTCGAGCGCGTGCGCGTGCTGCGCGAATTCAATATCCCCGAGCCTGTGGTCGGCGGCCTCATCGCTACCATCATCGTCACCGGCCTGCGCGGCTTGGGTTACGAGTTCCAGTTCTTCGGCGGTCTCCAGACTCCCTTCATGTTGCTGTTCTTCGGCTCCGTTGGCCTGTCGGCCGACGTTCGCATGATTCGTGCCGGCGGCAGCAAGCTGGTGCTGTTCCTCGCGCTGGTCATCGGTCTGCTCATCCTGCAGAACCTGCTGGGTGTCGGTGTTGCCAGTCTGTTCGGTCTTGATCCGGTACTGGGTCTGCTCGGCGGTTCCATCACCATGTCCGGTGGCCACGGTACCGGCGCGGCATGGGCCAACGTCTTCGCCGACGAATATGGCATCAATGGCGCGATGGAAGTCGCGATGGCCTGTGCCACCTTCGGGCTGGTGTTCGGTTCCCTGATCGGTGGGCCGACGGCGCGTTTCCTGATCAATCGCATGAAGCGCGAAGGGCAGGACATCAACGCCCAGGTCAGCGATTCCGAATATGACGAGACGGAAGTCCAGCATCCGCTGAATACGTCCAATGCCCTGAAGACACTCTTCATGCTGCTGCTCGGGGTCGTCTGTGGCCAACAGCTGCAGTCACTCACCTCGGGCACCGCCTTCTCGCTGCCGACCTTCGTGTGGGTGCTGTTCAGCTGTATCGTCATCGGCAACGTGGTGCGCGCCTTCGGCGACAAGCACCTCAATACCCACGCCGTGGATGTGCTGGGCAATATCAGCCTGTCCATCTTCCTGGCGCTGGCGCTGATGACGCTCAAGCTCTGGGATCTGGCCAATCTGGCACTGCCGATTCTGGCCATCCTGCTGGCACAGGTCGCGCTGGTGTTCCTCTACACCACCCAGGTCACCTTCCGCCTGATGGGCAAGAACTATGACGCTGCGGTACTGGTCGCGGGTAACTGTGGTTTCGGCATGGGCGCCACGCCGACGGCGATCGCCAACATGCAGGCGGTCACGCAGCACCACGGGCCGTCGCGTCTGGCCTTCATCATCGTGCCGGTGGTGGGTGGTTTCCTGATCGATATCGCCAACTCGCTGATCATCAAGGGCTTCCTCGGCTTCTTCTGAACATGACAGCAGGTGTCATGAGGAGAAGTCGCAGAATCTGCCTGGCATGAACGACAACGCCGGACTCCATTGGAGTCCGGCGTTGTCGTTTGGGGGGCTGAGGCTTGCAGGTTGCGATGTCTCAGGCTTCAAGGGCTCAGGCTTCAAGGGCTCAGGCTTCAAAGACGGTGAGAAGCTCGTCAGGCGCTTGTGTTCTCGCCCTCGTTCTCACCCTCACTTTCACCTTCGCTCGCACCTTCGCTCTCCTCCAGGCCCCGCGCCAGCACTTGCCTCTACACCCACAGTGCCACGATCAGGCCATAGGCCAGCAGCGTGACGACCACGGTACCGGCCAGGTTCAGGAAGAAGCCGGCGCGCATCATGGTCTGGATCTTGAGGTGGCCGGTGGCGAACACGATGGCGTTGGGCGGCGTCGCCACCGGCATCATGAAGGCACAGCTGGCCGCGATGGCTGCCGGCACGGTGATCAGCAGCGGATCGATGTCCAGTGACAGCGCCAGTGCCCCCAGCAGTGGCAGGAAGGCAGCTGCCGTCGCGGTATTGGAGGTGACCTCGGTGAGGAAGATGATCACCACGACCACGATGGCGACCAGGCCGATGAGCGGCAGCACGCTGAACATCGACAGCTGGCCGGCGATCCACTCGGCGAGACCCGAGCTCTTGATCACGCCGGCCAGTGCCAGACCACCCCCGAACAGCAGCAACACGCCCCAGGGCAGGTCACGTGCGTCTTCCCACACCAGCAGGCGGCGGCCGCGTGAGGTGCCGGAGGGAATGGCGAACAGGCCCACGCCAATGGCCATGGCGATGCCGGTGTCCGACAGCCAGGCAAGGCCCATCTGATTGATCAGCGGACGGAACATCCACAGCAGGGCAGCCACCAGGAAGGCGACGCCGACACGTTTCTCGGCGCTGCTCATGGCGCCCAGTGCCTTGAGCTCGCGGCTGATCATCTCGCCGCTGTCTGCCGTCTCGGACTTGAAGGAGAAGGGCGTGCGCGTCAGCCACCACCAGGTGATGGCGCACATCGCGATGGCGACCGGCAGGCCGACGACCATCCACTGGGCGAAGCCGATCTCGATGCCTTGATCACTGGACAGGTAGCCTGCCAGCAGGGCATTGGGCGGTGTGCCGATCAGGGTCGCGATACCACCGAGGCTGGCGGAGTAGGCGATGCCCAGCAGCAGGGCGGCGGCGTAGCGCTTCAATTCCGGGTCATTGCTGTCGCGCTCGTCCTGACCACTGGACATCAGGCTGACCACTGACATGCCGATGGGCAGCATCATGATGCTGGTGGCGGTGTTGGACACCCACATGCTGATGAAGCCGGTGGCGATCATGAAGCCGGCGATCTGGCGGCGCGGCGAGTGACCGGCAAGCTTCAGCGTATGCAGGGCCACGCGGCGATGCAGGTCCCAGCGCTGCATGGCGATCCCGAGCAGGAAGCCACCGAGGAACAGGTAGATGGTCGGGTTGGCATAGGCGGCGGTGGTGCTCTTGATGTCGTCGATGCCAAGCGCCGGCACCAGCACGATGGGCAGCAGCGAGGTCACCGGAATCGGCAGGGCCTCGGTGGCCCACCAGGTGGCCATCAGCAGGGCCAGGCCGACGCAGAGCCAGGCGCTGTCCGGCATGTCACCCGGTGCCGGTGTCAGCCAGGTCAGCAGCAACAGGAGGGGTCCGAGTATCAGGCCGATGCGCGCCGCGAGTGGCGCTTGTGGCGGCGTAGTGGATTGATCAGCGACGTGATCGGGAGATTGCTCAGGCATGTCGACTCCAGAGAAGCCGGTCGGCGACTGGCTTCCTCATCATGGTGGTCATCGTGTTGTTGGTATGGGTCATGGTAGGTGATGGCGAGTTGTCGTGTTGGTGTTATTCATTACATGTCGCGCATGTTCCCGCGGCCGGGGTGACGTGCACGACGTGTCATGTTGCCTGCCTTGTCGGAAAGTCGCTCGCGAGTCGATCAGCCGGGCGCTCAGGCGGCAAGGCGCGGCCATTGTCTCAGCATTGCGGCGCGGCTCAATAGCCTTCATTGCCTGTTTTGAAACTCCGGCAAGTGAAATCTTGACGCCGCGCAAGCGCGACGCTTGATCCGAGGCGCTCACACCTCGGGCCAGGCCCAGTGTGACGCCATCTTGCACGGGTCAGGTTGCTGTCTGGCGACAGACGCTGTCGTTGGCTGTGGACTTGTGAGCGCAAGGGCTGGAAGGTAGGGTTAGCAGCCATGAACAGGGCCAGCGCAGGACAACTGCGTGGCCCACTGTCGCGTTACTTTCACAAGGAAGATGATTGATGATTCTGGTCACGGGTGGTGCAGGCTACATCGGCTCTCATACGGTATTGGCGCTCATGGAGGCCGGCCATCAGGTGCTGGTGCTGGACAACCTGTCCAATGCCAGTGAAGCCTCTCTTGCGCGTGTGGCGACGCTTGCCGGGCGCGAAGTGCCGTTCGTCGAAGGGGATATCCGCAACGGCGCGCTGCTCGACAGCCTGTTCGAGCGTCACGATATCGAGGCCGTGGTCCACTTCGCCGGGCTCAAGGCGGTCGGCGAGAGCGTCGCCAAGCCGCTGGCCTACTACGACAACAACGTCAACGGCACCTTGGTGCTGTGTGACGCCATGGCGCGTGCCGGCGTCAAGCGTATCGTGTTCTCTTCCTCCGCCACCGTGTATGGCGATCCGGCCTCCACGCCGATCCGTGAAGACTTCCCGACCTCCGCGACCAACCCCTATGGCCGCTCCAAGCTGATGGTCGAGGAAGTGCTGCGCGACCTGGCCGTCGCGGATGACAGCTGGCGCATCGCGCTGCTGCGCTACTTCAACCCGGTGGGCGCCCACGAATCCGGCACCATCGGTGAAGACCCCAACGGCATTCCCAACAACCTGGTGCCGTATATCAGCCAGGTCGCCGTGGGCCGCCTCGAGGAACTGGCCGTGTTCGGTGATGACTACCCGACGCCGGATGGCACCGGGGTGCGCGACTACATCCACGTCGTCGACCTGGCCGATGGCCACCTCAAGGCGCTGGACTACCTGGCCGGTGATGCGCGGGATGGCGTTCACACCTACAACCTGGGCACCGGTACCGGCTACAGCGTGCTGGACATGGTCAAGGCATTCGAGAAGGCCAGCGGTCGTCCGGTGCCGTATCGCATTGCACCGCGTCGCGCCGGTGATATCGCCGAGTGCTGGGCAGAGCCGGACAAGGCCTTCAACGAGCTGAAGTGGAAGGCCGAGCTGGGTCTCGACCGCATGATGGCCGACAGCTGGCGTTGGCAGTCACGCAACCCCAACGGCTATCGCAGTGCCTGAAAACTGATACTGCATGGTCAGTGCGCCGAAGTTGACCAAGCTTGAGTTGACCGAGCTTGAGTTGACCGAGCTTGAGTTGACGGCGCTTGTGTGAAGACCTCTCGAAGCGGTCGCGGGCAGCATCCGCGGCCGCTTTTGCGTATGATGACGGCGGGCCGAAGGGCCCGTGTCGACTCCTTCGAATTCTCTGCGAGACCCCCATGACCCAGTCTGATGTCACCCTCGATCTTGAACTGCTGACGGCCATTGAACAGCTTTGCCGTGAAGCGGGGCAGGCGATACTCGCCGTTGCCCGTGGGGGAGAGCTCGGCACGCGTGCCAAGGCGGATGACAGCCCCGTCACGGCGGCGGATATGGCGGCGCATCATGTGTTGGTCGAGGGGCTGGCCCGTCTGACGCCGCAGATTCCGGTGCTCTCGGAGGAGAGCGACAAGGCCGATATCGCGGCGCGGCGTGACTGGCAGACCTTCTGGCTGGTCGACCCGCTGGATGGCACGCGTGAATTCGTCACCGGCAGCGGCGAGTACACTGTCAACGTGGCGCTGATCCAGGGTTCGCGCAGCGTGCTAGGGGTGGTGGATGCGCCGGTGCTGGAGACGACCTGGAGCGGGCTCGCCGGTGTGGGGGCCTTCCGGGAAGACGCCACTGGGCGTGTCGCGATCACGGTCAGCCCGGAGCCTGAGGTATTGAGAGTCGTGGCGAGCAAGTCGCATCTCGATGCGCGCACGGCGGCGCTGATCGAGCGACTGACACCGGTGGAGAACGTCAGCTGTGGCAGCTCGCTCAAGTTCTGTCGCATCGCGGAAGGCAATGCGGATCTCTATCCGCGCTACGCGCCGACCAGCGAGTGGGACACCGCGGCGGCCCAGGCCGTGCTGGAAGCGGCCGGCGGCCAGGTCTTCGATGCCGAATCATTGCCCGCACAGCCGCGTCGTCTGGACTACAACGCCCGCGATACGCTGGTGAATCCCTTCTTCATCGCCTGTGGCCAAGCGGATGGTCGCTGGCGCCAGGCGCTGGACGTCTGAGGGTGGCCGGGGCTCGACGGCTCGTGCATCCATTGGCCCGCGTGAGGGCTGAAGCGCTCATGTCATGGCGAGGACGCGCATGAAGGGCCTGCTGCAGCGCCTCGTCCGTCGCCTGTTTGCGCGCAGCGATCAGGCGAGCAAACGGGCCGGGGTGATCTCCGCCATCACGCTGGCCCTGCTGGCGAGTCTGGTGCCGTTGATCTATCACGGCCTGCTCGAGGGCGGCCTGATCCTGTTCGGCAATCTGTTGCTGTGGCCGTGTCTGCTGGCGGCGCTGCATCGTCCGCGCTGGCGTTGGCCGGCGCTGGGGCTGATGGCGGCGCTGGGCGTCAATCTCTCCGCAAGCGTGGTCAGCGCCGTCTATTACGATTCCCGCTATGGGCTGGCCTTCGCGCTCAGCTCGCTGGATACCAGCCGCAGCGAATCGATGGCGATGCTGTTCAAGTTTCCGCTGGCCCTGATCGTGCCGCTGGGGTTCTTCCTGCTGGCGCTGTCGCTGGGCAATCGCTTCGGGGCGGGGCTGGCTCGCGCCCGGCTGGGCGGGCGCAGCGGAATCGCCTTCGTGCTCTGGATGCTGATGCTGCTGGTCGGTAGCTGGCAGTGGGGCCGTGCCAGCGTGCCGTTGGCCATCACGACGCTGTCGGTCTCGCCGGGCTGGAACCTGGCCACCACCTCGCATGCCTGGTGGGAGAAGGAGCGCTACAAGGCGCTGATGGCGGATGACTATGATTTCGGTGGCGTCTCGCGCAGCCCCGAGGTGTCGGATGATGCTGTCTTCGTCCTGATCATCGGCGAATCCCAGCGCCGCGATCAGCTGTCGCTGTATGGCTATTCCCGCGCCACGACGCCGAATCTCGATGCGCGTCGCGATGAGCTGGTGGTCTTCGATCAGGCCATCGCGCCGGCGCCGCAGACCGTGCTGGCGGTACCGATGCTGGCCAGTCTGACCGACCCGCGGACCTTCTCGCCGCGCTACCTGGACGCCAATCTGATCTCGCTGGCCAATCAGGCCGGCTATCATACCGAGTGGCTGTCGCGCCAGGGGCTCGATATCACTTCCGAGCGCACCTGGATCACCGCCATCGCCCAGCGTGCCGATGTCGCTCGCACCATCATGACCGACTATGACGATGGCTTGCTGGATGCACTGGATGAGGCGCTGGCGCGCGAGGTCGAGGGGCCGCGGCTGATCGTGCTACATCTCTACGGCAGCCATCCACCGGCCAGCCTGCAGTACCCGGATTCACTGCGCTATTTCCTGACCCCGGACAGCCGCTCGCCGCTGACCGATGCCTACGATGACAGCATCCGCTTCACGGATCAGGTGATCGAGGGTGTCTTCCAGCGCCTCGAGGGGCGACCCGCTGGCGTGCTCTATCTGTCGGACCACGGCCTCGAGCATGACCCGCTCAGTGACGCCTATGTGCATGGCGGTGATCGCCCCAGTCAGGCGCCGTACCGCATTCCGCTGTGGCTGTGGCAGACGGGGCAGGCGCCCAATCCCGCGCGCGAGCTGACGCGCCTGCGTTCGCACGCCGATGAGCCTTTCGCCAGTTTTGACCTGCCCTATCTGGCCAGCGACTGGCTGGGCATCCGTTTCTCCGGTGACAAGCCGTGCCTGTCGCCCTGGGCGGTCTGCTATCAGCCACGTGAACGTCATCCGGTGCTGGACCAGCTGGGACGATTGAACTTCTATGAAGCCCTGCCGTCGGACTTTCTTTCCCGACCTCTGGCGCCGGGTGCCGAAGAGCTCGAGGAAGCGGTCGAGGCGACCACCGAGCTGCTGGAGCGCCCGGAGTTCATGTCCGGGCAGGGCGCGAAACGCGACGGGCGAGCCCCGCAGCCGGATTCCCGCGTGACGCCGTCGGAGGATTCATCGGCGTTCACCTTGTCACCTGCTTCATTACCTTCAGAAACCCTCAAGGACTGACATGAAAATCACTGTCTTCGGAACAGGCTACGTAGGCCTGGTGACTGGCACCTGTCTGGCCGATGTCGGCCATGACGTGATCTGCATGGACGTTGATGCGGCCAAGATCGATGGCCTCAAGCAAGGCGAGATCCCCATCTTCGAGCCGGGGCTGGAGAGCATGGTGCTGCGCAATGTCGAGGCCGGCCGTCTCAACTTCACCACTGACGCCCGTCAGGCCGTCGAGCACGGCGTGCTGCAGTTCATCGCCGTGGGCACACCGCCGGATGAAGACGGCAGCGCCGACCTCAAGTACGTGCTTGCGGTGGCCGGCACCATCGGCGAGCACATGAATGACTACAAGGTCATCATCGACAAGTCCACCGTGCCGGTGGGTACGGCAGACCGCGTCACGGCGCGAGTCGCCGAAGTGCTTGCCGAGCGCGGCGAAAGTGTCGACTTCGATGTCTGCTCCAACCCGGAATTTCTCAAGGAAGGCGCGGCGCTGGAGGACTTCACGCGTGGCGCGCGCATCGTGGTCGGCACCGATTCCGAGAAGGTGCGTGAGCGCATGCGCGAATGCTACGCGCCCTACAACCGCAACCATGAAAAGCTGATGTTCATGGATGTGCGCGCCGCCGAGCTGACCAAGTACGCCGCCAACGCCATGCTGGCGACCAAGATCAGCTTCATGAACGAGATTTCCAACCTGGCCGAACGCCTGGGTGCGGACATCGAGGAGGTGCGTCGCGGCATCGGCAGTGACCCGCGTATCGGCTACCACTTCATCTATCCCGGTTGTGGCTATGGCGGTTCCTGCTTCCCGAAGGACGTCCAGGCACTGGCGCGTACTGCCAGTCAGGTCGGTTATGACGCCGAGCTGCTGACTGCGGTCGAGTCCGTCAACAAGCGCCAGAAGGTCACGCTGTTCGACAAGCTGTCGCGGGCTTTCGATGGCGACCTCAAGGGCAAGACCATCGCCGTCTGGGGTCTGGCCTTCAAGCCCAACACCGATGACATGCGTGACGCGCCGAGTCGCACGCTGATGGAAGCGCTGTGGGCCGCTGGTGCGACCGTGCAGGCCTATGATCCGGAGGCCATGAAGGAATGCCGCCGCATCTACGGCGAGCGCGACGACCTGGTGCTGGTCGCGGACCGTCAGCAGGCGGTCAAGGGCGCCGATGCACTGGTGGTGTGCACCGAGTGGAAGGAATTCCGCACCCTGGATGGCGAGTGGCTCAAGGCGCAGCTTGGCTTCCCGGTAGTGGTCGATGGCCGCAACCTGTTCGAGCCCGCCGCCATGAAGGCCGCTGGCCTGATGTACTACGCGGTCGGTCGCGGTGACTCCATGCGCCGCGTGCAGGAGGCGTCGTGAGCACTGGTGCAGGCAAGCTGGCCGCGATCGCCATTCGTCAGGTCGAGAAGAATACCGGTGCCAGCCGCAATGCCTTCGAGCAGGCGGATGCGTTGCGCGCGCTGGGCTATCGCGTGGTGATTCTCGCCGAGCGCGGCAAGCCTGAACTGGCTCGCTCCCACGGCGCGGAGCTGGTGCGCCTGTGGCGGTGGCCCTTCAAGGGGGCGTATCGACGTTTCTGGTTCAATCGTCGTGTTCAGGCCTGGGCCAGCCGTCATGCGCCCGACCTGCTGATCAGTCATGGTGACTGCGAAAGCCCGGATACCGTCTATCTGCACAATTGCGTGCACCTTGCCTCGCAGTGCATCCATGGCCGTGAGCTGCCTCGCGACCACGAAGTGGCGGCGATTCATGATCACGTGCTCAAGGGTGGCAAGTTCCGTCAGGTCGCGGTCAATTCGCGCATGATGGGCGAGGATCTGATGGCGCGCTACGGTATCGCGTCTGAGCGGATCGAGATCAGCTACCCGGGCTATGATCCGGAGCAATTCACGGTCGAGCGTGCGCGCGCAGGGCGCACCGCCCAGCGTGAGGCATTGGGCGTGGCCGAGGATGAGCTGCTGGTCGGTCTGGTGTCATCCGGCAACTTCACCAAGCGCAACGTGGCCGGCTTCGTGGCGATGGCGGCACTGATGGAGCAGGCCTCACCGGGCCGCTATCGCTTCCTGGTGGTAGGCAAGGATGATGCCGCGCCTTACCAGCAGCAGGCCAGGGAGGCGGGCATCGCCGAGCGCATGATCTGGCGCTCGACCATTCCCGAGGTCGAGACGCTCTATGGTGCGCTGGACCTGTTCGTGATGCCGGCCCATATCGAGGAGTTCGGGCGTGTCGCGCTGGAGGCGATGGCCTGTGGTGCGCCGGTGCTGCTCAATGCGCGGGTCGGCTCGGCCGAGTTGCTCGATGATTACCCTGAGCTGGTCATGGCGGCAGAGTCCACACCACAGCAGTGGGCCGAGCGCTGCACCCATCTGCTCGAGAGCGATACGCAAGCGCTGAGCGCTGCGCTGGCCAGTCTGGCATGCAATTACTCGCATCAAGCGCAGAATCTCAAGCTCAAGGCCAGCTTCGAGGCCTTGATGGCGGGGCGGTGAAGGTACGCGCTGACAGATTGACCGCTCGCGTGCCGGACGAAGCATGAGTGCGACAGAGAAAAGCGTGCAAGAGTGAATGACACGACTGGCCCCGTATCCCTGATGCGGGGCCTTTTGTTGACGCAAGGCGTGGGCGAGGGTGGGCTACGTGGTCATCGGTCGCAGTGCCCCGCCTTGGGTGTCGCGTGTGCAGTCCCTATACTCATGGCTTGTTTACCGCAGGAGAAAGGCATGTCCCTGACTATCAGCATCATTCTGGCCGTCATCGCGATCATCATCATCGCGGGATTGGCGTTCTATGCCCTCAAGCTGCGCCGCGAGGTCAAGGTGCGTGAGGCGCGTCGCGAGCAAGAGCTCATCCAGGCGCGCGCCAACTGTCTGGAAAGCCTCGAAGCCATCGCACGCGCCATGCAGGCCGGGCAGGTCGACATGGTGGAAGGCGGTCTGCGCTGCAAGGTGTTGATCGAGATTCTCGATACCAGTCTGGCCGAAGATGACGTGCTCTCGGTCTTCGGTGTCCTGCATGGGCGGGTCTCACACCTGCATACCCATTCGGCGCGCAAGGAGCTGTCGCCGCGTGAGCGTCTGGCCGAAGACAAGGAGCGCATCGCCGTCGAGGAAGCGCTGGCGGAGCCGCTGCAGCTGGCGGCGAGTCGCGTGCTGAGCAACATGGAGTTCTGGCATCAGCATTACCTGGGGCGCAAGCGTCCCGCTTCGCCAGCAGATCTGGGGCAGGCCGTCTGATGAGTCTTCACGAGGCAGGCATGAACACGACACTTTCCTTGCTGGGCACGCCGCTGGCCGAGCTGCGTCACGCGCTGCACCGCTCACCGGAACTCTCCGGACAGGAAGCCGCCACGGCGGCCTGCATCGCCGGCTGGATGGAGGAGGCCGGCGCCGAGGTGGTCAGCGGGCTGGGCGGGCATGGTCTGGCCGCCATCTTCCGCGGCGCCGAGCCAGGCCCGCGCGTCATGCTGCGCTGTGAGCTGGATGCGCTGCCCATCGATGAGGCGCCGCGCGGCGACTGGTCCTCCTGTCATCCGCATGTCGGGCACCTGTGCGGCCATGACGGCCACATGAGCTGGATGCTGGGCGTGGCGCAGCGCCTGGCGGCGTCTCCGGTCGCCAGGGGCGAGGTGGTGTTGCTGTTCCAGCCCGCCGAGGAAACCGGCGAAGGCGCGCGCGCCGTCGTGCGCAGCAAGGCCTTTGCCGCGCTCAAGCCGGACTATCTCTATTCGTGCCACAACTTGCCGGGGCGCCCCCTCGGGGAAGTCAGCGTGCGCGACCATGCCTTCACCTGCGCCTCACGCGGCATGATCGTGCGGCTTTCCGGGCTCTGTGCACATGCGGCCCACCCGGAAAATGGTCGCAGCCCGGCGATGGCCATGTGTCGCATCATGCAAGGCCTGTCGCGTCTGCCGTTGCAATTTGCCGATGAGACCGGACTTGCGATGGTGACCCTGATCCATGCGCGCCTGGGCGAGGTCGCGTTCGGCACCTCACCGGGCGACGCCGAGGTGATGGTCACCCTGCGCACCGAGAGCGATGACATGATGAAGGCACTGGCCGAAGCGGCGGTGTCACTGGCGCGCAGCGAGGCGGAAGAAGACCGTCTGGGCATCGACGTGGACTGGTGTGACACCTTCGATGCGACCTGGAATTCGCCTGAGGCGAACGACATGATTCGTCGCGTGGCACGACAGCAAGGGCTTGATTGCGTGGAACTTCCTCAGGCACATCGCTGGTCCGAGGACTTTGGCGTGTTGGCACGTGACTGCCATGCCGCCATGTTCACATTTGGCGCAGGTGAGGAAATGCCCGGCCTTCACCACCCCGATTACGATTTTCCTGATACGCTGTTGGCGCCCGGCGTCGAGATTTTCGAGGGGCTGGTTCGCCAGCACCTTGGAAGAGAGTAAAACAGGGGTTTTACAGCGTCGCCATTCTGATACAGTTAGTGTCAAAGTTTTTCGACGTTGCAAAAAACACTGTTTTCCTTCACCGTATGCCTGAGGATCGGTACCGTTTTCAAGGGAAACAGACCCGATCAGAGCTGGAAGGACGCACCTGCATGTGCTTTCTTCTTAAAGGAAGATTTGAATAAAATTCCTTTCATCGTAACGAGTTCGGCTCTTATACTGAGTCGATACGTAACACCCTCGTTACATATTGCGCTGTGTTAAGAAGGAGTCTTACATGAAAAGATCTACGACTGGCCTGGTTCTGGGTTCTGCATTGGTTGTTGGCCTGTCTGGCTGCGCAAGCTCTGCTTCCCAGTCTTCATCTGCTGAGAAGCCCTGGTACAGCCAGCCGTTCGTCTGCGGTCTGGCCGGTGGCCTGATCGGTGGCGGGATTGGTTACGGCGTCTCTGGCGACAGCGACGAAGACACCGGCGCTTCTCTGGGTGCTGTCGGCGGCGCGACTGCCGGCGCACTGCTGTGTGCTGACGATGCTCCGAAGTCCATGGACGACGATGGCGACGGCGTGCCGAACGACCGTGACGAATGCCCGGGGACTCCGGCAGGCGTCGCTGTTGATGCGAAAGGCTGCCCGCTGGACACCGACGGTGACGGCGTTGCTGACTACAAGGACCAGTGCCCGGGTACTCCGGCCGGCGTCACTGTTGACGCGAAAGGCTGCCCGCTCGATTCCGACGGTGACGGCGTGCCGGACTACCAGGACCAGTGCCCGAACACCCCGGCCGGCGCCAAGGTCAATGCCCTGGGCTGTGTCGCTGACCTCGTCCTGCGTGACGTGAACTTCGAGTTCGACTCCGCCAAGCTGACTGCCAACGCCGAGAAAGTGCTGAACGGTGTGGCGGCCAAGCTGGTCTCCAACGAGAACGTCCGCGTTCGCGTCGAAGGTCACACTGACTCCGTGGGTTCTGACTCCTACAACAAGCAGCTGTCCCAGAAGCGTGCTGACTCCGTGAAGGCCTACCTGGCTTCCGAAGGTGTTGGCGCCAACCGTATCCAGACTGTGGGTTACGGTGAAGAGCAGCCGGTCGCCAGCAACGATACCGCTGCAGGCCGTGCCGAAAACCGTCGTGTCGAGCTTGCTGAAGTCAAGTAAGCCGAACGCGGTAAGCTGAATCAGACGGGGCGCCTCAGGGCGCCCCGTCTGCGTTCGTGTCGTGCATGGTCTTCAGTGGCTCAAGCGTATCTTTACGACTTTTGAACGGGCTGCTAAGGTCTTGCCTCGTTCATGTTCCCGCGTTATGTGTCCACACCCTGACTGGTCGCTCGATCATCATGGGGCAGTGGGCGGCGCCCCAGGCATTGTAGGCCGGGGTCAGTAGCGTGAGGGGCGTGATCGTCATTGCCCCCATTTCGAGCCGACGTTCCGCGTTCGGCCAAATTCGCTTCACGTGACCCTTGGTAAGGGCCACCACTGAACGCAAGGAATTCTTCATGCCTATCGTTACTCTGCCTGACGGCAGCCAGCGTACCTTCGATACCCCGATTTCCGTGATGCAGCTGGCCGAGTCCATCGGCCCCGGTCTTGCCAAGGCCTGCGTGGCCGGCAAGATCAATGGCGTCGAGGTCGATGCCGCTGACATGATCACCGAAGACGCCAACGTCGCCATTCTCACGGCGCGTGATGCGGAAGGCCTGGACGTGATTCGTCACTCCTGCGCGCACCTGATCGGTCATGCCGTCAAGCAGCTCTACCCGGAGGCCAAGATGGCCATCGGCCCGGTCATCGATGACGGTTTCTATTACGACATCGACTTTGGCCGCTCGATCACCCCGGAAGATCTCGAGACCATCGAGAAGCGCATGAAGCAGCTGATCGACAGCGAGTACGATGTGGTGCGTGAGTATGTCTCGCGTGACCAGGCCATGGCCGCCTTCGAGAAGCGCGATGAGCCGTACAAGCAGGAGATCATCGAGGGCATCGGCGAAGGCGACACCATCCGCCTTTACCACCATGAAGAATACACCGACATGTGCCGCGGCCCGCACGTGCCGAATACCCGTCACCTCAAGCACTTCCAGCTGCTCAAGCTGGCCGGTGCCTACTGGCGTGGTGATTCCACCAAGCCGATGCTGACCCGCATCTATGGCACCGCCTGGCCGGACAAGAAGCAGCTCAAGGCCTACCTCAAGCGTCTCGAGGAAGCCGAGAAGCGCGATCACCGCAAGCTGGCCAAGAAGCTGGACCTCTTCCATATGCAGGAAGAAGCGCCGGGCATGGTGTTCTGGCACCCGAATGGCTGGACCATGTACCAGGTGCTCGAGCAGTACATGCGTCGTATCCAGCGTGCCAATGGCTACCAGGAGATCAAGACGCCGCAGGTGGTCGATCTTTCGCTGTGGAAGAAGTCCGGGCACTGGGGACATTACAACGAGCTGATGTTCACCACCGAGTCCGAGAAGCGTGAGTACGCGGTCAAGCCGATGAACTGCCCGTGTCACGTCCAGGTCTTCAATCAGGGCCTGAAGAGCTACCGTGACCTGCCGCTGCGTCTGGCCGAGTTCGGCTCCTGCCACCGCAACGAGCCGTCCGGCTCTCTGCATGGCCTGATGCGCGTGCGTGGCTTCACCCAGGATGACGCCCACATCTTCTGTACCGAGAATCAGGTCGAGTCCGAGGCCGAGGACTTCATCCGTCTGACGCTGGAAGTCTACCGTCAGTTCGGCTTCGAAGACGTCGAACTGAAGCTCTCCACCCGTCCGGAATCCTTCATCGGTGAGCCGGAAGCGTGGGACAAGGCCGAAGCCGGCCTGCAGGCAGCACTGGATGCGACTGGCCTGCCGTGGGAGCTGCAGCCGGGTGAGGGTGCCTTCTATGGACCAAAGATTGAATTCTCTCTGCGAGATTGTCTGAATCGTGTCTGGCAGTGTGGTACTCTACAGCTCGACTTCAATCTGCCTGAGCGTCTCAGTGCCCAGTTTGTCGATGAAAGTGGAGAGCGTCGCATGCCGGTCATGTTGCACCGCGCGATTCTCGGCTCCTTCGAGCGCTTCCTCGGCATCCTGATCGAGCACCACGCAGGCGCGATGCCATTCTGGCTCGCCCCGGAGCAGGTTGTCGTAATGAATATCACGGATTCCCAGGCAGAATATGCCAAGGATCTGGTCTCCCGCCTCGAGAAACATGACATCCGTGTCAAAGCAGACTTGAGGAACGAGAAGATCGGCTTTAAAATCCGTGAGCATACTCTGCAGAAGGTTCCTTACCTCATCGTCGTTGGCGACAAGGAAGTGGAAGCTGATGCAGTAGCTGTCAGAACCCGTTCCGGTGAAGACCTCGGCACCATGAAAGTTTCAGAATTCATGGAACGCCTGAAGGAAGAACAGGTCTGACAGTAACGAATTTCAGCCAAACGGAGACGCAACGATCAAGCGGAATAATCAGCGCGGACGCCCCCAGGAAAAGCGGGCTCCCATCAATGACCGTATTCGTGCGGACGAAGTCCGCCTCATCGACGCAGATGGCGAGCAGGTTGGCGTAGTGTCAACCAAAGATGCGCTTGTCAAGGCCGAAGAGGCAGGGCTCGACCTCGTCCAGATTTCCAATGCCGACCCCATCGTCTGCAAGATCATGGATTACGGCAAGTTTCTTTTCGACGAGAAGAAACAGAAGAATCTGCAGAAGAAGAAGCAGAAACAGATCCAGGTTAAGGAAGTCAAATTCCGTCCTGGTACCGATGAAGGCGATTATCAGGTCAAGCTACGCAACCTGACTCGCTTCATCGAAGGCGGAGACAAGGGTAAGGTAACCTTGCGCTTCCGTGGTCGCGAAATGGCGCACCAGGACATCGGCCGCAAGCTGATGGAACGGATCGCCGGCGACCTCTCGGAGCTCGTGACCGTCGAGTCCTTCCCGAAAATGGAAGGCCGTCAGATGATCATGATTCTCGCGCCGAAAAAGAAGTGATCCATAGGCAGTAAAACGGACATATCAGGGTCACGCCTGCGGGCGTGGCTCTTTTTGTCGGCCCTGGATTTTCTCAAGAAACCGAGCGGAGTTAATACTCATGCCGAAGATCAAGACTAACCGCGGCGCTGCCAAGCGCTTCAAGAAGACTGCCAACGGCTTCAAGCACAAGCAGTCCTTCCGTAGCCACATCCTGACCAAGAAGTCGACCAAGCGTAAGCGTCAGCTGCGTGGCATGAAGCAGGTTCACGCTGCAGACAAGGCGCTGATCCAGCGCATGCTGCCGAACCTGTAAGCCGTCCTTACCTCGGTCCAACTTTCTTAATATCAGGAGTACGCTATGTCCCGCGTCAAGCGTGGCGTCGTCGCACGTCGCCGTCACAAGAAGATCATGAAGCAGGCCAAGGGTTACTACGGAGCGCGTTCACGCGTCTTCCGCGTAGCCAAGCAGGCTGTCATCAAGGCCGGCCAGTACGCTTACCGTGACCGTCGTGTCCGCAAGCGTCAGTTCCGTGCCCTGTGGATCGCGCGTATCAACGCTGCGGCCCGCATCAATGGCATGTCCTACAGCCGCTTCATCGCTGGCCTGAAGAAGGCCAATATCGAGATCGACCGCAAGGTCCTCGCCGATATCGCGGTTCACGAAAAAGCTGCCTTTGCTGCCATCGTCGAGAAGGCCAAGGCTGCTCAGTAAGTGACCGGATCAGATGTCGCCCAGTCCCGGCGAGCCGCTCAGGTGGCGAATCGGGCCGTGACTGTCGAATGCTTGCATTGGACAACTCAGGCGGTATCGAGATGACGTGTTACGTCACAGGGGAAGAGCAGCCGCTCTTCCCCTGTTTTTGTTTGGCCTGCCGTCAGAGAACCGGCGGTGGGTCAGCAGCGACATGAACGGGATTGGCCGCGTTGTGGGCCGGTCTCTGGCAAGGGCGCGATCGTCTGTGTGACTCACCGCAGGCGGAGCGCTCTCCCTGCCGACCTTCGGGTCGGCGCGACTTCCATTGGTGGCGGACATTGCCGCGCCAGTGACTCAAGCGATCGGAGCTGAACGGATGGAACATCTTTCCACCCTGGTGGACGAAGCACGCACCGCGATCCAGGCGGCCGAAGACGTCCAGACCCTCGACGAGGTACGGGTACGTTTTCTCGGCAAGAAGGGCGAGATCACCGCACTGCTCAAGGGCCTCGGCAAGCTGTCCCCCGAAGAGCGTCCCAAGGCCGGTGAGACCATCAACGAAGCCAAGCAGCTGCTGAGTGGCGAGTTGGATGCACGTCGCAATACGCTGGAAACGGCGGCGCTCAATGCGCGTCTTGCCGCCGAGCGCGTCGATGTGACCCTGCCGGGCCGTGGTGAGCCGGTAGGCGGCCTGCACCCGGTCACCCGCACGCTTGAGCGTATCGAAAGCTTCTTCTCGCACATCGGTTACGGTGTCGCTGAAGGGCCGGAAATCGAAGATGACCATCACAACTTCGAAGCGCTGAACATCCCGTCGCATCACCCGGCGCGCGCGATGCATGACACCTTCTATTTCGATGCCACGCGTCTTCTGCGCACTCACACCTCACCGGTGCAGGTACGCAGCATGAAGGCCAGTGAGCCGCCGCTGCGCATCGTCTGCCCGGGTCGCGTCTATCGCTGCGACTCCGATCTGACCCACACCCCGATGTTCCACCAGGTCGAGGGTCTGCTGGTCGACGAGAATGTCAGCTTCGCCGACCTCAAGGGCACCGTCGAAGAGTTCCTGCATGCCTTCTTCGAGCGTGATGACCTGGAAGTGCGCTTCCGTCCGTCCTACTTCCCGTTCACCGAACCGTCCGCTGAAGTCGATATCCAGTGCGTGATGTGTGCCGGTGACGGCTGTCGTGTCTGCTCCCACACCGGCTGGCTCGAGGTGATGGGGTGCGGCATGGTGCACCCGGAAGTCTTCCGTCACTCCGGTATCGATAGCGAGCGCTTCCGCGGCTTCGCCTTCGGCATGGGCGCGGAGCGTCTGGCGATGCTGCGTTACGGCGTCAACGACCTGCGGTTGTTCTTCGAGAATGACCTGCGTTTCCTTCGCCAGTTCAGCTAGGCACTCATTCACGTATCGCGCCTTGAGGGCGTGAACTTACGGAACAGGACAGCAAGATGAAATTTTCCGAACAGTGGCTGCGTGAGTGGGTGTCGCCGGAACTGAACACCCAGCAGCTGGCCGATCAGGTCACCATGGCCGGTCTGGAAGTCGATGGTATCGAAGCGGTCGCCGGTGAGTTCACCGGTGTGGTCGTGGCCGAGGTCAAGGACAAGCAACCGCACCCGGAGGCTGATCGCCTCAATGTCTGCCAGGTGGATGATGGCAGTGGTGCACTGGTGCAGGTCGTCTGTGGCGCGCCGAATGTCGCCGCTGGCCAGAAGGTGCTCTTCGCTCAGGTCGGCGCCAAGCTGCCGGGCGACTTCAAGATTCGCAAGGCCAAGCTGCGCGGTGTCGAATCCCGCGGCATGATCTGTGGTGCCTCCGAGCTGGGCCTTGAAGCCGAAGCCTCCGACGGCATCATGGTGCTGGCCGCGGATGCGCCGGTGGGCCGTGATGCCCGTGACTTCCTGAATCTTGACGACAACGCCATCGAGGTCGATCTGACCCCGAACCGCGGCGACTGCCTGAGCGTCAAGGGTCTGGCGCGCGAAGTCGGCGTGCTCAACCGTCTCGCCGTCACGGCGCCGAGCATCGAGCCGGTCGCCGCCCAGATCGACGATACCTTCCCGGTCACCGTCAGCGCGCCAGAGGCGTGCCCGCGCTATCTGGGACGTGTCGTGCGTGACGTCAATGTCGCCGCGACCTCGCCGCTGTGGCTCGAGGAGCGTCTGCGTCGCAGTGGTATCCGCAGCATCGACCCCGTCGTCGACGTCACCAACTACGTGCTGCTCGAACTCGGCCAGCCGATGCACGCCTTCGATCTGGCACGTCTGAACGGTGGCATCGAGGTGCGCATGGCAGCCGCTGAAGAGCCGCTAACGCTGCTCGACGGTCAGGAAGTCGCGCTGCGTGACGACACCCTGGTCATCGCCGACGAGAAGGGGCCGCTGGCCATCGCCGGCGTGATGGGCGGCGAAGGCAGTGGCGTGAACGCCGAGACGCGCGACATCTTCTTCGAGTCGGCCTTCTTCGCGCCGTTGAGCGTCGCTGGCAAGGCGCGCAGCTACGGCCTGCACACCGACAGCTCGCATCGTTTCGAGCGTGGTGTGGACGCCCAGCTGCAGCGTGATGCCATCGAGCGCGCGACAGCCCTGCTGCTCGAGATCACCGGCGGCAAGCCGGGCCCGATCATCGAGGTCGCAAGCGACGCAGCGCTGCCCAAGGCCGCCGACATCAGCCTGAGCGGCGCCAGTGTCGAGCGCACGCTGGGCATGGCGCTGCCGGATGACGAGATCGTCGAGATTCTCGAGCGTCTAGGCATGCAGGTCGCCGCGAATGGCGATAGCCAATGGCAGGTGACGGTGCCGAGCTGGCGTTTCGATGTCAGCATCGAGGCTGATCTGATCGAAGAGCTGGCACGCATCCACGGCTACAACAATCTGCCGGTCAGCCGTCCGAACGCGCGTCTGGCGCCGGCCGTGGCCAACGAGACCACCCAGCCGCTGACCAGCCTGCGTCGTCAGCTGGTGGCGCGGGGCTATCAGGAAGCGATCAGCTACAGCTTCGTCGCCCCTGAGCTGCAGAAGACGCTGGACCCGCACGGGGTGGCGCCGGCACTGGCCAACCCGATTTCCAGCGACATGGCCGTGATGCGCAGCTCACTGCTGCCGGGGCTGGTCAAGGCGCTGAGCCACAACCTCAATCGTCAGCAGTCGCGCGTGCGCCTGTTCGAGACCGGGCTCGTGTTCCGAGGTGAGCTGGCCTCCCTCGAGCAGACGCCGATGATCGGCGGCCTGATCACCGGTGCACGTCTGCCGGAAGGCTGGAATGGCGGTCGTGACAAGGTCGACTTCTTCGATCTCAAGGGCGATGTCGAGGCACTGCTGGCACTGGGCGGCAATCTGGATGCCTGGCGCTTCGAAGCCGCCGAGCATCCGGCACTGCACCCGGGCCAGTGCGCTCAGCTGTTCTTCAATGGTGAGCCGGCGGGCTGGATGGGTGCCCTGCACCCGGCGGCGCGCGCCGAGCTTGGCCTGAAGGTCGAGGTGTTCGTGTTCGAGATCACGCTGGCCTCTGCCTGCGCGGGCCGTCTGCCGCGCTTCGCGCCGCTCTCCAGGTATCCGGAAGTGCGTCGCGACCTGGCCTTCGTGGTCGAAGAGGGCGTTCACGTGCAGTCGCTGCTCGACGCCATCCGCTCGCAAGCCGGTGAATGGCTGACGGACCTGCGCCTGTTTGACGTCTATCAGGGGCAGGGGGTAGCCGATGGTCACAAGTCGCTCGCCCTGGGCTTGACCTGGCAGCATCCTTCGCGCACGCTGAATGATGAGGAAATCAATCAGTTAGTCGATGCGATCGTCACCGATGGCCAAACACGTTTCGGGGCGGCGCTGAGAGCATGAGTCGCCACTTGAACGAGGGAGCGGACATGGGAGCGTTGACCAAGGCGGAACTTGCCGAGCATCTGCACGCAGAACTCGGCATGTCCAAGCGCGAAGCCAAGTCGATGGTAGAGGTATTCTTCGACGAGATTCGCGGTTGCCTGCGGGAAAATGAACAGGTGAAGCTGTCCGGTTTCGGCAACTTCGATCTACGTGACAAGCGCGAACGTCCGGGGCGCAATCCCAAGACAGGCGAGGAGATTCCGATCTCCGCGCGTCGCGTGGTGACATTCCGCCCAGGTCAGAAGCTCAAGGCCCGAGTGGATGAGTACGACGGCGAGACGCACGCACATCAGCGTCTTGAAGAGCATGATGACCACGATGATCATGATGATGATCACTGAGGTCATTGCCTGACCTCACCCGCCGCTCCCTGAGCGGGTGACCATGCTCACGAAAGCCCCGACGCCCTGCGTCGGGGCTTTCGTCGTTCTGAGGCGTCGTTCTGAGGCGTCGTTTCTTGTGTTATCGCTGTGCGTCATCAGCCGATCGAAAGCTCGGTACGCGCATAGCTGATGCCGGGGCGGCTGCGGGTCGCCAGCAGGTAGCCGAGGGCGAGTGGTCCGGTGCGGCCCAGCAGCATGGTCGCGATGATCAGCAATTGCCCGCCGGGCGAGAGCTCGGGCGTCAGGCCGTGGCTCAGGCCGACGGTGCCGAAGGCCGAGACGGTCTCGAAGGCCAGCGACAGAAAGGCGTGGTCCGGGTCGGTGATGGTCAGGCCGAACAGCATGCTGAAGATCAGCAGCATCGCCGCCAGTGCCACGGCGATCGACTTGAAGACGGTGTCATCGCCGATGCGGCGGCCGTGCAGGGTGGGGGAGGGCTCGCTGCGCAGAAAGGCGCGCGTGGTCAGCAGCAGCACCACGAAGGTGGTCAGCTTGATGCCGCTGGCCGTCGAGCCGCTGCCGCCGCCGATGAACATCAACGCCATGGTCCACAGGGTCGAGGCTTGTGTCATCTCGGCGGATTCGATGACGCTGAACCCGGCGGTGCGCGGTGTGATGGCCATGAAGGCAGCGGCGAGCAAGCGTTCGCCATGACTGGCCATGGCGCCCAGCGTGCCGGGGTTGCGCCACTCAAGCGCCAGTATCACCACCAGACTCAGCAGGTTGAGCGCCACGGTGGCCTCGATCACCAGGCGTGTCTGCACCGAGAAGCGTGACGGCTGCAGCAATACGCGCCAGCCATGTTGGCGCCGCCGCTCGCGCAGCTCGCCGATGACGGCAAAGCCGATGCCGCCGGTCATGAACAGAATGCCGATCACGCTGCTGGTCAGGGGATTGGCCGCCTCGCGCATCAGGCTGTCCGGCCACAGGGTGAAGCCGGCATTGTTGAAGGCCGAGACCGAGTGGAAGAGGCTCAGCCAGAGCCCCTCCTGCCAGCCGTACTCGGGCACCCAGTCCAACGCCAGCAAGGAGGCACCTGCCAGCTCGAGCGTCAGCGCAAAGGCGGTGATGATCTTGAGCAGGCGGCCTATCTCGCGTGAGCTGCTGCGATTGAGCGCCTCGCGCAGCAGGCTGGTCTGATGCATCGGCAGGCGCTGGCCCAGCATCACCAGCGACAGGGCGGCGATGGTCATGAAGCCGAGTCCACCGAGCTGGATCAGTATCAGCACGACGGTCTGGCCCGCGAGGGTGAAGTCGCTGAGCGGAGTGACGGAGAGGCCGGTGACCGTGACGGCAGAGGTCGCGGTGAACAGCGCCGACAGCCAGCTCAGCCCTTGCTGGTGCATGCCGGGCAGTTTCAGCAGGCAGGCGCCCAGCATGCCGAGGCCCAGAAAGCCGCTCAGCAGAATCTCCGGCGGCGACAGATGGATGATGGGCCCGCGTGGGCTGCGGGTCAGGGGGCGGAGATAGCGCCGGTAGCGCTGCCTCATAGATGTGCTCCCAACTTGCGTAGCGCGCTCAGCTCGCCGATCAGAACCAGGTGATCGCCGGCGGCCAGTCGCGTGCTGCCAGAGGGTTGGCGATCGAGGGTCTTGCCCTTGCGCAGCGCGATCACGCTGATGTCGTCATCGATGGGCAGCTGATCGAGCTGCTGGCAGTCATCGCCCAGTCGTGCGCTGACCTCCAGCTCGACCACGAACTGGTGATCGCCGAGATGGATGAAGTCGACCATGGCATGGTAGGCGAGGCTTTCCGCCACGCGCACGCCCAGGTCGTACTCGGGATGCACGATGTGGTCGACACCCAGACGGCTGAGCAGCTTGTGGTGTGCATCCGAGGTGGCCTTGACCCACAGCTCCCTGGCGCCGAGCTCCTTGGCCAGCAGCGCGCAGATCAGGCTCTGTTCCATCGAGTCGGCCAGATCGATCAGGACGGCGTCGTACTGCTCAAGCCCCAGCTCCTGCAGGGCATGTTCATCGGTGGGGTCCGCGATCACGGCCTGGTTGAGCAGGTCTGCCACGGCATTTAGGCGCTTCTCATCGGCATCCACGCCGAGCACTTCATGATCATGGCGCCTGAGCTCCCGCGCGACGGTGCTGCCGAAATAACCCAGTCCGATAACCGCGAATTGACGATGCATGACGACTCCTTGTCTGCGCTGCTGGGTGAGCCCGGGCGCTCTTTGTCCCGACGCTCTCTGGCCAGGCACTCTCAGGCTTAGCACTCTCTGGCCCAGTCCTCTCTAGCCCAGCACTCTCTAGCCAGAGCGTTCTGGTCGGCGTCTCTTGCATGAGCCTACTCCAGTGATGCGGTGATGTCGGGTCCTTTTGCGGCGCGGTGCGTCTCAGGCGAGGTTGCTTGTCAGGCTTGGGAAGCAGGCATCGTTTCAAATGTTACCAATTTGAAGCATCTAATGTAGAGTGATTGCCGTCGTGTGGTGATGGCGGTTTCGCAGAGGAATTCTGAGGGAATCGTGGTGATTTTCGATGGGAATCGCGGACGAACCTGCTTCATATCAGTAAAATGGTCTGTGTGAGCACCCAAGGCGGCCAGGCGTTGCGTCGATCACCACTGGCTCACAACAATAACTCGTAAGGTATTCCATGACGGCAAGACAGCAACCCAAGAATCTCTGGATCAGTCGCTGGGGCTTCATCCTTGCAGCAACCGGTTCCGCGGTAGGGCTGGGCAATATCTGGAAGTTTCCCTATATCACCGGTGAGTACGGCGGGGGCGCCTTCGTGCTGGTGTATCTGGCCTGCATCCTCGCCGTGGGCGTGCCCGTGATGATGGCGGAGATCGCCTTCGGGCGGCGCGGGCGCGGCAGCCCCATCGAGGCGATTGCCAATCTGGCGCGTGAAGCGGGGGCCAGTCCGTTGTGGAAGGTCTTCGGCTGGATCGCGATGCTGGCCGGCTTCATGATCCTGTCGTTCTATGTCGTGGTGGCGGGGTGGTCGTTCAGTTACCTGTGGAAGATGGCCAGTGGCGCGCTGTCCGGACACAGCGTCGCGGAGCTGGGCGCCATCTTCGAGGCCGGCAACGCCAACCCCTGGGCGCTGGGTGGCTGGGCCACGCTGGTGACGGTGGTGACGATGCTGATCGTCGGCCGCGGGGTGCAGGAAGGCGTCGAGAAGAGCGTGCGCTGGATGATGCCGGGCATGGTGATCATGCTGCTGATCATGATCGGCTATGCCCTGACCTCGGGCAACTTCTCGGCAGGCTTGCACTTCCTGTTCGATTTCGATGTCACGCGCTTGAGCAGCGAGGGGGTGCTGGCCGCGCTGGGGCATGCCTTCTTTACCCTGTCGCTGGCCTCCGGTGCCATCCTCACCTACGGCTCCTACCTGCCGTCGGGCACTTCCATCGCCCGCACCACCTTCACGGTGGCGATCGCCGATACCCTGGTGGCGCTGATGGCGGGACTGGCGATCTTCCCGATTATCTTCGCCAATGGCATGGACCCGTCCTCCGGGCCGGGGCTGATCTTCATGAGTCTGCCGGTGGCCTTCAATCAGATGCCCTTCGGACAGCTGTTCGGGGTGCTGTTCTTCGCCATGCTCTCGATCGCCGCCCTGACCTCCGCCATCTCGATGATCGAGGCGACCGTCGCCTGGCTGAGCGAGAACCGCAACATGAGCCGCACCAAGGCCTCGTGGCTGGCCGGCAGTGTGCTGTGGCTGGTGGCGATGTTCGCGATGCTGTCGTTCAATTTCGGCGCGGACTGGACACTGGCCGGCAAGCACTTCTTCGACTGGCTCGATTACCTGACCTCGCGCTGGATGATGCCGATCGGTGGCATCGCCATGGCGCTGCTGGCCGGGTTCGTCTTCAAGAGCAGCATGCTGCGCGATGAGCTGAATCTGAGCGATGCCGGCTATCGTCTGTGGCTGTTCATGATTCGCTATGTCAGTCCGGTCTGCATCCTGGCGATCTTCGTCGATGCCCTGGGCGTCGCAGAGCTGTCATTCGGCGACTGGCCGTATTTCGTGGCCGTCATCCTGGCAGCCTGTCTCGTGGGCGAGCTGCTCTCGCCGCGCCTGCGCGAGCGTGCCGCCGAGCAGGGCTGATATGATCGCTGGCGTCAGTTCGATAGCGCCAGCCCGGAAGCCATGAAAGCGGCATGAAAAAGCCCCCTGCAGCGTGCTGCAGGGGGCTTTTCGTTCTGATGTCTGTGGTCTGTTTGCTGGTATCTGTCTAACAGCTGGCGCCGTTACTCGCCTTCCAGGCCGGTGATCGGCTTGACCGTGCCCCAGTGGCGGCACTTCGGACATTGCCAGAGCAGCATCGAGGCTTCGAAGCCGCAGCGATGACAGCGATGGCGAGGACGCGCCTGGATCAGTTGCTGGGTATGACGCTTGAGCAGATTGAAACGCTCGGTCTCGCGCTCATCGGCATCCAGCAGGTAGAGATCGAGCAGGTAGTCGACGCCGCGCAGGCTGGGGTGACGATGCAGCTGCTCGCTGGCGAAGCTGGCAGCGGCCTCGACGCCCTCGCGGCGCTCGATCAATTGCGCAAGGCTGATGACTGTCGTGGTGTAGGGCGCGCGCTCGACTTCCTGATGCAGCAGGCGTACCAGGCCGCTCTCGTCATCCAGCATGCGAAAGGCGTTGCCCAGTGGCTCGAGGATGATGGGGGTGAAGCCGGTGTCCTGACGCGGAATGCGCTGCAGCAGGCGGATGCACTGCTTGTAGTTGGCATGATCGAATTCGATCTCGGCCAGCATCCAGTTGGCGCGTACGCATTTCTCGTCGGTGGAGAGCGCCTGCTTGAGGCGCTTGCGGGCCATCGCCTGGCTGCCTTCGGCGATATCCAGCGCGGCCAGTTCGCAGTGCCAGTGGGCCGCCGCGCGGCGGATGCCGCCTTCCTGGCGCAGAATGGCGTGGGCGACTTCGAGTGCGGCCTCCCATTCGCGTTCCCGCTCGAGGAGGTCGATCAACAGGCGGCGGCCGGCACGCCGATGGCTGTCGTGCTGCGCTTGCTTGAGGAGGGTTTCCAGCAGCTTCTCGGCGCGGTCATAGACACCGCTGCGCATGAAGTCGCGGGCCAGTTCCAGCTGGACACGCTCGCCCTGTTCGCTATCCAGGGCAGGGCGGGCCAGCAGGTTCTGGTGAATCTTGACGGCACGATCGACTTCGCCGCGACTGCGATAGAGATTGCCCAGCGCGATGTGGGTATCGACGGTGTCGCTGTTGACTTCCAGGGCCTGAACGAAGGTTTCGATGGCACGATCAGGCTGCTCGTTGAGCAGATGATTGAGGCCGACGAAGTAGTCGCGGGACAGGGTGGCAGGAGCCGGTGCTTGTTCATCGGGGCGACGATCACGCCGCCCCAGCCAGAATCCGATGGCGATGGCCGCCATCAGCAATCCCAGCAATATCAGATCAGGCATTTATGCCACTTCCTTGATCTCCTGGATGCGCAGTTGGTCCAGTTCCTTGCGTTGCTGCTGGTTGCGACGCTGGGCACGAGTCAACAGCGTGCGCAGGCGCAGGTACATGCCGGTCATCGCGACCATGCCAAGCACGACGCCGACGGCCAGCGAGAACAGCAGCCACATGGAAAGGGATGCAGCAGGCAGCTCTACCCAGATGAGGTCGAGGGACACGGCTTGCTGGTTGTGAACGGCAAAGAGAATACCGACCAGCAGGACGATCAGCAGGATCACGGCCAGAACGAGACCTTTTAGCCAACGCATAACGGTTTCCTTGTCATGAAATGCAGTCGTGAATCATCTGGGAGCGAGTGTATCACTGCCCATCGCGCGAGTCTTGGCGGCGACGCCGTGAGGTGGGTGGCTGTCGTCTCTGGCATGACGGCTTGAGCAGATGTCGGCCGGCGCTGAGCCAGCCGGCCCGTCACGCCGGGTCTTCCTCTGCGGGCAGCGCTGTCAGTCAGCCGCGCCGTCGTCTTCAGCACTGTCATCAGTCGCGCTGTCGTCAATACCCCAGGGCGCGACTGGCATCGACCTGCTCGCGCAGCTCCTTGCCGGGCTTGAAGTGGGGGACGAACTTGCCATCCAGGTCCACCGGCTCACCGGTCTTGGGGTTGCGCCCCAGTCGTGGCTCACGGTAGTGCAGCGAGAAGCTGCCGAAACCGCGAATCTCGACGCGACCGCCGTGGGCCAGGGCGTCTGTCACATCATCGAGGATGATGCGAACCGCGGCCTCTACATCCTTGAGCGACAACTCAGGCTGTCGCATGGCTATCTGTTCGATCAGCTCGGACTTGGTCAT
Source organism: Cobetia sp. 29-18-1 (assembly GCF_029846405.1). NCBI lineage: Bacteria > Pseudomonadati > Pseudomonadota > Gammaproteobacteria > Oceanospirillales > Halomonadaceae > Cobetia > Cobetia sp. 29-18-1. Next base: position 77,428 of record NZ_JARWKS010000005.1, on the reverse strand, counting down.
CGGATCTCTCCATGCCTGCACCTTTCTCGCGAAAGGCGTTCGTGATGCGGCAGCCGGGCGACCTCTTGTCACCGGACAGGCACACGCATCCTTGTGATTGTTATCTCCTCAGCATAATGGGCAAATCCTGAGAAAACAACGCACTAGGGACATCATTGCCGATCACGGCACGGATTGCCAATTCCTGCCCGAGCAACGGGTCAACGGATGCCGCTGACGCCCCCCTCGGGTATACTGCGCGCATTGATGTGACGACTGAGGTTCAGGCAATGGAAGATGTGATTCGCAAGCGGCTTCATTGGCATTCGCGTCGCGGCATGTGGGAGCTCGATCTGCTGCTGCTGCCGTTTCTGGAGCAGCGTTTCGACGCCTTGAGCGAAGACGACAAGGCGCTCTATGTGCAGCTGCTGGCCGAAGAGGATCAGGACCTCTTCGTGTGGCTGATGAAGCGCGACCCGTGCGGCAATGCCGAGTACCAGCGCCTGATCAACATGGTGATCGCCAATGCCGAGAATGGCGAGCGCGATCAGTTCAAGGGCCTCTAGACAGGCGTTCGCGACCCACGCCAGCCTGCGCGTCGGGCTGTTGGCGGCGAGTCTCGCCTTGTGGGTCTGGCTTGCCGAGCTGGCGACTGGCCAGTTCCTTGTCAGTACGTGGTGGACCTGTCAGTGGCAATTTCTACGCAATGCCCTGCCTTTCGAGGCGGGGCATTGTGCGTTTGAGGGGCTCGCTCAGCTGCCGGATGGCGTCATGGCGCTGCTGGGCGTGATGGGGCTGGGCTGGCTGCTGCAGGCCGGAGAGCTGGTGTCGTGGTGGCGCCAGGCTCGGCGGCGCCTCAAGGACCCCGAGGCGCGAGTCTGGCTGGCCCTGGGGGGCAGCCTCTGCGCCGATGCGGCGCTTGCCAGCGGTGGCCAGGCGCCAGTGCCGGAGCATGAGGCTGAAGCCGAGACCGAAGCCAGCGACATCCCGCCTGCGTTAGATGCGCGCCATCGTCACCCGGAAATGCAGCTCTGCTGGTGGTGGGCCGATGGTGCCTCACGCAGCTGGCAGCCCGTCAACGTGCGCTGTCTGTGGTGCTCACCACGTCTGTTGGGGCTCGAGATCTCGCCGCAGGGTTTCGGGCCACAGGGGGTGGAGCTGCAAGGCTTGAGAGCGCAGGGCGCGGGCCAGCAGCACCTGAAAACCCAGCGGGTATGGCTGTGGCCGGATAGCGCCTCCAGCGAAGACCTTCACCAGCTGCGGCTGTGGTTGCTGTGGCCGCCCTTGCCGCATGGTTTGCCGCGTCAGCCGCCGCCATTGGAGGCCCTGCGGCGCGTCGCTGCCCAGGGAGCCCACCCACGCTGAGCCTGCTCATGGGCCTTAAGCCTTCTCAAGAGCCGCTCAGCTTGCGGCAGCGAAGGCCGAGAGCCGAATGACGCTATCGCGGGCACGCGGCGCCGGCATCGGGAAGTCGCGGATGAAGTGCAGGCCACGTGACTCATGACGTTGATGGGCGCACAGCAGCAGCAGCGGTGCCAGCGTCAGGGCCTGATAGAGCGCAAGATGATCGAGCCCTGCACGCGGCGCTGAAGCTTGCCTGTGCTGCTCGGTCTCCGCCGTTTGCCCCGCCTCCAGCGAGACCCACTGCGCTATCTGCTTCAACGCCTCCCTCAGGCCGTGCTGGCTGCGCTCGATCCCCGCTTGCAGACTCATCAGCTGGCGCAAGCTTTGCAGGCGTGTGCGCGCCTCGTCGGCGCTCAGATGCATCACGCAGCGCCAGACCTGACCATTGTCGGCGAGCTGTGTGAGCAGGGCGGCGTGTTGCGGCATCAGCGAGTCGAGCGTGCTCATCAGGCGTGGCTCGTCGGCGCGGCGCGGCTGCCCAAGTGCTTCACCACAGGCGCGCGCCTGCACCAGGCACTCGAGCAGCGAGTTGCTGGCCATGCGGTTGGCGCCGTGCAGGCCCGTGCAGGCGACTTCGCCGATGGCCCACAGGCCCGGCAGGTCGCTGGCGCCATCCAGTCCGGTGGCGATGCCGCCGCAGCTGTAGTGGGCGGCAGGGACGACGGGAATCGGTGCATGACGAATATCGATCCCGCGTGCCAGGCAGTGCTCGGCGATGGTCGGGAAGTGGTGCTCGATGGCCTCGGCCCCCAGCGCGCTGATATCCAGACAGACATGCTCGAGGCCGTGCGTGCGCATCTCGGCGAGGATGGCACGTGCCACGACATCACGCGGCGCCAGCTCCAGACGCGGATCATGATCGGCCATGAAGCGATGTCCATCCGGACGCAGTAGCAGTCCCCCTTCGCCCCGCACCGCCTCGGAGATCAAAAAGGGCGTGCCATCGGGGTCATGCAGGCAGGTGGGATGAAACTGCTGGAACTCCAGGTTCATCAGGCTGGCGCCGGCGCGGGTCGCCATCGCCATGCCATCACCGACGCTGGCGCTCGGGCTGGTGGCGTGGGCGAACAGGCCGCTGGCGCCGCCGGTGGCCAGTACCAGGTCATTGGCCGCCAGCCATTGGCGCTGGCCCGTGCCATCCATCACCCACAGACCGCTGGCGCGACCCGCATTGACCGCGATGTCGACGGCCAGCAGGTCTTCGAGAATCTCGATGTTCGGATGGGCTTCGACATGGGCGCTGAGCGTATCGAGCAGCGCTCGGCCGGTGGCGTCGGCGGCATGGATGATGCGGCGGCGACCATGCCCGCCTTCACGGGTGAGGTGGAAGGGGTAGCTGGCGTCGGCGTCGGCCGGGGTGAAGGGCACGCCGAGTGCGATCAACCATTCGATGGCCTCCCGCGAGTGACCGACGGTGAAGCGCACCGCACGCTCGTTGCACAGGCCATCGCCGGCAATCAGGGTGTCGGCGACATGGGATTCCACATCGTCCTCGGGCGCCAGCACCGCCGCGATACCGCCCTGCGCCCAGCGGCTGGCGCCCTGTGCCTCACGCGCCGGACGCAACAGCGTGACGCGGCGGGTGCGCGGGCCGGGGGGCAGGCGATTGGCGAGGCTGAGTGCCAGGGTCAAACCTGCCGCGCCGCCACCGACGATCAGCACGTCATGCTGGCTTGCGGGAGTCACTCCGGATACTGAGTTCATGTGTCTTTCCTGGCAGTCTCATTGCCGGCCGAGTCCGGCTGGCGCCTGTCGTGGCGGTCTGGCTCATCGCTGCTGTTGTCACTGATGCTGTCATCACTCGCTGGCGCTTTGCTGGCCGTCTCATTATTGGCCGTCGCTTTGCTGGCCGGCGCTTCGCTGACCGAGGAGTGATGCTCGCCAGCGCGGTTCTCGCGTCTGATGGGGGCTGCCGTATCGCCCGGTGTCGGGTCTTCCGGCAGGAACAGGCGGCGTGCATCACTGATCAGGCCATGGCCCGGCAGTCGGCGTTGCAGGCGCTGGCTCGGCAGACGCTCCAGCAAGGCCAGGCGCTCGCCCAGGGCTTCGGTCAGGCGTGCCAGCTCGCGATTGAGCCACAGGTAGCCTGCCGGGCTGAACAGCGCGCGGCCGTTGCGGCTCTCGACATTGCGGACATCGGCATAGCGTTGCAGGTCGAAGGGCGTCACCGTCAGTTCGATGCTCTGGCCGGTGCGCACCTGGAAGGCCAGGGTCCCCAGGGCGCGGGCCAGACGATGCTGGGCATCGCGCAGGCCATCCAGCCCCTCGATGAATTCATGCCCTTCGCGGGTGTTCCAGTGGGTTTCCTGCAGCAGTTCGATGGTCGAGATCATGCGGCGCTCGAAGGACAGGATTTCCTCGATGTCGGCACGATTGATGCGGCCTTCCTGAGCGACGGCATCGACCAGCCCGCGCTGCTTGACCAGCTGCGCCGAGGTGGCACGCACCAGCGCGAGACCCTCATTGACGCCCTCACGCTCGGCCTTGGTATGACCGTGGTAGAGGCGTGCCAGCTTGTCGAGGTTGTCGGCCAGCAGGAAACGGAAGACATCCGTCGCCTTCTGGGGCAGCAGCACCATGCTGACCACGATGCTGATCAGGGTGCCCAGCACCACATTGAAGACGCGCCATAGCCCGATGCCGAGATCATGATTGCCATCACCGATCACCATCAGCAGCGTGACGCAGAACAGCAGCGAGCTGTAGCCATAGCGATTGCTGAAGGTGGCATTCAGCGCCAGGGCGATGCCGACGATGCTCCAGAAGGGCACCACGCCCGGCAGCGGCTCGGCGACCAGAATCAGGATCAGGCCCCACAGGCCGCCAAGCAGCGTGCCGACCAGACGTTGCCAACCCTTGTCGATGACACCGCCGACGTGGGGCAGGTTGCCCATGACCATCACGGTACTGACCAATGCCCAGGAACTGTGCGGCAGGCTGAACAGTTCGATGATGGAAAAGCACAGCGTCAGGGCGACGGTCACACGCAGGATATGCAGGCGCTGGCGGTGCAGATAGGTGAAGTAAGGGTTGTGCGAGAACCATTTCATCGGGCGTATCTCACTGTGCTTGTCATGAGGAAGAGGCTACCCGAGGGTGGAGGGGTTCAGTCATCGTGACCGAGAATGAGGTGAACATCTGGAGCGACAGGGTCCCGTTGCTGGAGAAGATGAGGTGGTGGTCGACATTGATGGGAATGCAGTGGAGGCGTGGTATCTCCACTGCGCTGCTGATTCAGGCTCGAGGTGGCTCAAGGCTGCGGTGGCGCAAGACCATGGTGGTTCAAGACTGTAGTGATTCAAGACTGTAGTGATTCAAGACTGCTGCCTCTCACGCGGGAGATATTACCCCAGACGCCGGCGGTGGCAGGCGTCTGGGGTGCCTCGAGTGCCTGTGAGGATGTCAGGTGAGCTCTTTCAAGGCGTTGACGATATCTTCGGGTTCCGAGCGTGTCCGGTAATCGACATCGACGTGACGCCAGCTCACGGTTCTGTCTTGTGCGATGACGAAGGTCGCCGGGATGGGCAATACACTGCCATCACCGTTGTTGATGGCATCCAGATCGAGTTCTCGGTCCACGCGCATGTGTTCCATCAGATAGTCCGGCACCTTCCAGGCGACGCCATAGCGAGAGGCGACCTCTGCGTCCTGGTCTGACAACACGTGGAACTGCATCTCATCGATCTCGGTTTCGGAGAGCGAGTCATCCGGCACCTGTGGGCTGATGGCGACCAACTGTGCGCCGTGAGCACGAATGTCATCGAGTCGCTCATTCAGGGCTCTCAGCTGCAAGCTGCAGTAGGGGCACCAGTCACCACGATAGAAGGTGACCACGACCGGGCCTGATTCGAGCAATTCCTCGAGAGACACTGCCTGGCCTGCGGCGTTGGGCAGCGCGAACCCGAGTGCCTTCTCGCCCACGGAGAGAGCATTCGCACCCTGTTGCAAAGCCTTGGCGTTTTCGATGATCTCATCGACATTCTTCATGAAATCAGGCTTGGCCTGGCGCCCAGCTTCAACCTTCGCTTCAGTCTGCTCTTTCAGGCTTTTCATGCTGTCCTCGCTAAGGTGGTAGTGGGCCGCTGGAAAGGGCCAGCCATAGGCCCTCGCATGCTCGGTAGTGTAACCGAGGCCCCGTCTTGCGTAACAGAGGATTGGTGACAAGCCATCTCGCAAGCGTGCGTCCGTGCCGTTGCAGGGCGGGTGATGACGGAGCCCGGCAATGAATGTGTAATTGTTATTGATAATCACTACCATCAAGCGGCTTGATTGGTATCCTGTGCGTCCCCAAGTGATCATCAGGGGATCGAAGCTGGCGATCAGGTCATTGATCAAGTTGTTGCCAGCCGCCCATCAGTGACGCCAGCCAGGTGCGACGTCATATGCAACAGCACAGGGAGACAAGCATGAGCAGCCAGACCCGCCGTGAACGCGACAGCATGGGTGAACTCGAAGTGCCGGCCAGCGCACTCTATGGCGCCCAGACTCAGCGAGCGGTCGACAACTTCCCCGTCAGCGGCCAGCCGTTGCCTGCTGCCTTCATTCGTGCCGTGGCGCGTATCAAGCTGGCCGCCGCCGAGGTCAACCGTGACCTGGAGCTGCTGGATGACGTGCGTGCCGAGGCGATCATCAAGGCGGCGCGTCAGATCATCGACGGCGAGCATGCCGATCAATTCCCGGTAGATGTCTTCCAGACCGGTTCCGGCACCTCGACCAACATGAACGTCAACGAGGTGCTGACGCAGCTTGCCAATCAGCATCTGGGCGACAAGGACGTGACCGTCGGCGCCAACGACCACGTCAACATGGGCCAGTCGAGCAATGATGTCATCCCGACGGCCATTCATCTGTCCGCCGTCATCGCTGTCTCGGACACCCTGTTGCCGGCGCTGCGCCATCTGCATGAGGTGATCTCCCGCAAGGCCTCTGAGGTGGACGATGTCGTCAAGACCGGCCGCACTCACCTGATGGATGCGATGCCGATTCGCATGAGTCAGGAGCTGGGTGCCTGGCAGGCGCAGGTCGGGCAGGCCATCGAGCGCATCGAGCAGGTGCTGCCGCGCCTCGAGCGCCTCGCCCAGGGAGGCACCGCCGTCGGCAGTGGCATCAACGCGCATCCGGAATTCGCCGAGCGCATCGCCGACCGCCTCTCACACCAGACCGGCCATGCCTTCCGTCCCGCCGAGAGCTTCTTCGCGGCGCTGTCCTCCCAGGACACGGCAGTCGAGCTCTCCGGCCATCTGCGTACCTACGCCGTGGCGATGATGAAGATCAGCAACGACCTGCGCTGGATGAATTCCGGTCCGCTGGCAGGGCTGGGCGAGATCGAGCTTGAGGCTCTGCAGCCGGGCAGCTCCATCATGCCGGGCAAGGTCAATCCGGTGATTCCCGAGGCGGCCGCTCAGGTGGCGGCGCAGGTGATGGGCAATGACGCCACCATTGGCATCGCCGGGCAGAGCGGCAACTTCCAGCTCAATGTCATGCTGCCGCTGATCGCCAACAACCTGCTGTCCTCGATCACACTGAGTGCCAATGTCAGCCGCCTGCTGGCGGACAAGGCCATTGCCACCTTCAGCGTGCGTCAGGACAACATCGAGGCACCGCTGGCCAAGAACCCGATTCTGGTCACGGCGCTCAATCCGGTGATCGGTTACAACGAGGCGGCGCGAGTGGCCAAGGTGGCCTATCAGGCCGGGCGTCCGATTCTGGATGTGGCCGAGGAAGAGACTGAGCTGTCACGCGAGGAGCTGGAGCGTCTGCTCGACCCGGCCAAGCTAACGGCGGGCGGTATCCAGTAAGTCGTCAATACATGACCTGAAATTCCGGCTGTCCCTGAACGAAAAGCCCGCCCCTCCGGCAAGGAGGGGCGGGCTTTTTTTGCTGTTGGCTCAGCCGGTTTTCATCAGGCGGCGCGTGCCAGCAGGCGTTCCTTGAGGTAGTCGCCGATGCGCGTCTTCTGCTCATCGCTCAGGCGCAGCGTCAGCTTGGTGCGGCGCCAGACGACGTCCTGCACCTCACGCGCCCATTCGTGCTCGACCAGGTAGTCGATCTCGGCGGCGCTCAGGCCTGCGCCGAAGTCCTCGCCCAGCTCCGCCTCGCTCTTCTTGCCGTCGAGGAAGTGCAGGCACAGGCTGCCGTAGCTTGAGGCGAAGCGTCGGGCGCGTGCTTCGCCGAGGAACGGGTAGTCGCGCTGCAGCTGGCGGGTGAAGGCTGCGCGGCTCTCGATATCGCCACCGGGCAGGGCCTGCTCGTGGGTCCACGGCTCGCCCATGCTCGGCAGCAGCGGCTTGAGGTCTTCGAGTGCCGATTCGGCCAGCTTGCGATAGGTGGTGATCTTGCCGCCGAAGATGGACAGCATCGGTGCGCCGCTGTCATCCAGGTGCAGGGTGTAATCACGCGTCATCGCGGACGGGTCCGCCGACTCGTCGTCACACAGCGGGCGCACGCCGGAGAAGGTCGAGACCACGTCATCGCGGCTCAGCTTGCGCTTGAAGTGATGGTTGACCACCTCGAGCATGTAGTCGGTCTCATCGCTGGAGCAGGCCACCTCGGAGGGGTCGCCCTTGTAGCGCACGTCGGTGGTGCCGATCAGGCTGAAGTCTTCCTGATAGGGCAGCACGAAGACGATGCGCTTGTCCTTGTTCTGCAGGATGAAGGCGCGGTCATCGGTGTTGATGCGCGGCACGATCAGGTGGCTGCCCTGGATCATGCGGATGCCGTAGCGCGGCGTGCGTTCGGTGGCGCCCTTGATGAAGGACTCCACCCACGGGCCTGCCGCATTCACTAGGGTGCGTGCGCGACGGATGAAGGTCTCGCCGCTGCTGACATCTTCAAGCGTCAGCTCCCAGTGGCCTTCGACATCACGGGCGCCGACACAGCGGGTGCCCGTCATGATCTCGGCGCCTTGCTCGCGCGCCTGCAGCGCATTGGTGATGACCAGACGAGCATCATCGACCCAGCAATCCGAGTATTCGAAGCCCTGATTGATCTCGCTGACCAGCGGACTCTGCTCGCCGAACTTGAGGCCCTTGGAGGCTGGCAGGGTCTCGCGCTTGCCGATGTGGTCATACAGGAACAGGCCCGCACGAATCATCCACGCCGGACGCAGATGCGGCTGGTGCGGCAGGATGAAGCGCAGCGGCCAGATGATATGCGGCGCCTTCTTGAGCAGTACCTCGCGCTCCTGCAGGGCCTCGCGCACCAGACGGAATTCGTAGTGCTCCAGGTAGCGCAGGCCGCCGTGGATCAGCTTGCTGCTGGCGGAGGAGGTCGCGCTGGCGAGGTCATTCTGCTCGCACAGGGCCACGCTCAGGCCACGGCCGCTGGCATCGTTGGCGATACCGGCGCCATTGATGCCGCCGCCGATGATGAAGAGGTCAAGAAGTGCATCGTTGTCGCGGGACATGGGCTGCTCCTGCTCGTGCCCGGCGCTACCGGGTGGGGCGAATGAGTCTGCACCGGCAAGGTGCGCGATAATAGGTTTTCGAAAGTGAACATAGCTTAGCAAAAGTCGAACATCAAGGGGATTCTTCTGCGCTGATGGCTTTCGGAAGTGATCATTTGGGCGAGTGTCTGGCAACCGAGGATTGCCTGATATTCAACCTGTTGTCTTGCCGGTGTTTTTTCTCAGTCTCTGATCATGGCGTGACATTTTCATGAAGCGCCTGGCTGTCATGTTGCCGCGCGGGCGGCGCAGACCATGCCCGCGGTGACTGATCAAGCGTCATGACACGATATACGGAGACGAAGCGGTGCCGCTGGGCAGCGCACAGTCAGCAGCTGGTTAGCTTTCGTGATATGCGAGGTTCATCGGTGCAAAGGGGGCAAAAGGGGGAAAAGGGGCGAGGGGGAAGGAGGAAAGGGGGCAAGAAGGAAAAGAGGGCAAGGGATAAGGGGTGAGAGCCGGGCCAGGCTGCACGACGGCGTATTGCCTGGCCCTGATTGCGCGATGACTAGTCGGTGAGGCGACTAGTGGGTTGGATGGCGCGGCCTGGTGCTCAAGCGCCACCACTCTCGTCCGACGACTCGTCACCGGCGACATGCAGCGCGACCTCGTGCTGACGCATCAGGGTCAGGATGCTTTCCGGGGGCTGGATGTCGGTGAAGAGCGCATCGAGCTGGCTCAGGTTGCCCTGACGCACGACCGCATTGCGCTGGAACTTGGAGTGATCCGCGATCAGGAAGACCTGGCGTGAGTTGTGGATGATCGCCTGGGCGACACGCACTTCCTGATAATCGAATTCCAGCAGCGAGCCATCTTCATCGATGCCGCTGATGCCGATGATCCCGAAGTCGACCTTGAACTGGTTGATGAAGTCGATGGTGGCCTCGCCGATGATGCCGCCATCGCGGGAACGCACCATGCCGCCGGCCACGATGACATTGAAATCCTCCTTGTGCTGGAGGATGGCCGCCACGTTCAGGTTGTTGGTGATGACTTCAAGCCCGTGGTGATCACACAGCGCCTCGGCCACCATCTCGTTGCTGGTGCCGATGTTGATGAACAGCGAGGCGTGGTCAGGAATCTGCCTGGCCAGGGCCGCCGCCATGCGCCGCTTGGCGCCCAGGTTCAATGTCTTGCGGGTGCTGTAGGCGGTGCTGACGGTGCTGGACTCAAGCCCCGCGCCCCCGTGCACGCGCTTGAGCGCGCCGGCCTCGGACAGCTGATTGAGGTCGCGACGAATGGTCTGCGGCGTGACCTCGAAGTGACTGGCCAGCTGCTCGATTGAGGCATATCCCTGACGCGTGATCAGTTCGACAATGGCGCGATGGCGCTTTGGCTGCATCATCCTGCTCTCTTGTTGTCAGCGGCTGCGGATCGTGAGTTCACTTCATGTCAGGAAGTGCGCATCACGGTTGCCGTTGGGGAGTGGGGTCGTCCAGTGAGGCTACATCCTAATCCAACAGGGGGGCGTCAGTGCAATTTGACGAATGGCGTCAAGGTGTTGCGAAGCTGCAACAGCCCATGTCGGCGCATTGGGCATGAGACCAAGGTACAATGATATTGATTGGTAATACGTTTGTGATAGCGCGCATTTGGCGCTAACGTTTGCAGCGATATTCGAAGACGAACATTTCGTGTTCGGTTGTGATGGTTCAAGAGGAAGTGTTCTCGCTGCGCCTGCCAAGCGCGGAAAGAACAAAGCCAACCCGCTTTCTCCTGTCGCCCTCACATGATACCCGAGCCAATATAGTGAAGTACCGCAGTCTCCGCTGACGTGTACTCTCAGAAGCAGCCTCGAAGCCAAGGACAGTCATAATGTCTAGCCCCAAGCCAGAGAAAGACTCTCGCGTCGATGGACCCACGCGCATTCTCGCGATCGACCAGGGTACCACCAGCTCCCGCGCCATCCTGTTCGATCGTGAAGGGACGGTGACAGGTCTGGCCCAGGAAGAATTCCCGCAGCATTTCCCGGACAGCGGGTGGGTCGAGCACAACGTCGATGATATCTGGGGGTCGGTGAAGCGCACTGTGCGTCAGTCGCTGATCAACACCAATGTCGGCGCCGAGCAGGTGGCCGCCATCGGGATCACCAACCAGCGTGAGACCACCATCGTCTGGGACCGCGAGACCGGCGTACCGGTCTACAACGCCATCGTCTGGCAGGACCGCCGCACCCACGAGTACTGTCGTGAGCTTTCCGATGCCGGTCATGGTGACATGATCCAGCAGAAGACCGGTCTGCTGATCGACCCGTATTTCTCCGCGACCAAGCTGCGCTGGATTCTCGAGAATGTCGAAGGCGTTCGCGCACGCGCCGAGAAGGGCGAGCTGGCCTTCGGTACCGTCGACAGCTATCTGATCTGGAAGCTGACCGCCGGCAAGCGTCACGTCACCGATGCCACCAACGCCTCGCGTACCTGCCTGTTCAACATCGTCGATCAGTGCTGGGACAGCGAGCTGCTGGAGCTGTTCGGTATCCCGGAAAGCCTGCTGCCGCAAGTGCTGGATTCCAGTGATGATTTCGGTACCACCGACCCGCAGCTGTTCGGTGCGGCGATGCCGATTCGCGGCGTGGCCGGCGATCAGCAGGCGGCGCTGGTCGGTCAGGCCTGCTTCACGCCCGGCATGAGCAAGAGCACCTATGGCACCGGCTGCTTCATGATCATGAACACCGGCGAGAAGATGGAGCTGTCCCGCAATCGTCTGCTGACCACGGTGGGCTATCGCCTCAATGGCAAGCCGACCTATGCCATGGAAGGTAGCATCTTCGTGGCGGGCGCAACCGTGCAGTGGCTGCGTGATGGCCTGAAGCTGTTCTCCGATGCCTCCGAAACCGAACCGCTGGCGCGTGCGGCCAAGGCCGACCACGGCGTCTACATGGTGCCGGCCTTCACTGGCCTGGGGGCACCGCACTGGGACCCGCAGGCGCGTGGCGCGATTCTGGGGCTGACCCGTGGCACTGGCATCACCGATATCGTGGCGGCCGGCCTGCAGTCGGTGTGCTATCAGACGCGTGACCTGCAGGAGTGCATGCTGGATGACGTGGCCATCAACTGCGCGAATCTGCGCGTGGATGGCGGCATGGTCAGCAACAACTGGGTGATGCAGTTCCTGTCTGACATGCTGGGCGTGAAGGTGGATCGTCCGCGCGTGCTGGAAACCACGGCGCTGGGCGTCGCGTATCTGGCCGGCCTGCATATCGGCTGGTATGAAAGCCTGGATGAGATCAGCGAGCTGTGGCATTGCGAGCGGACCTTCGCCCCGGAAATGGCGGAAGAGCAGCGTGAGCGCCTCTACGCCGGCTGGCTGGAAGCGGTGGAAAGAGTGAAAAGCGACGGAGGCCACTGAGCATGTGGACCGATGTCATGACAGGCGAGTTTCTCGGCTGTCTGTTCCTTATCCTGTTCGGCGGTGGTGTGGTCGCCAATGTGGTGTTGTCTGACACCAAGGGCAATGGTTCCGGCTGGATCGTGATCACCACCGGCTGGGGCTTTGCCGTGATGATCGGCGTGTTCGTGGCCGTCTCGACCGGTTCGCCCCAGGCGGACCTCAATCCGGCGGTGACGCTGGCCAAGTATCTGCTCGGGGTGCATGCCACCCTCGTTGATGTGGCGCGACATGTCATCGCGCAGATGCTCGGTTGTTTCGCCGGTGCCGTGATGGTGTGGCTGGCCTATCTGCCGCACTGGAAGCGCACCAGCGATGCTGGCCTCAAGCGTGCGGTGTTCTGCACCGACCCGGCAGTCGAGTGTCGTCTGGGCAACATGCTCAGCGAAGTGATCGGTACCGTGGTGCTGATCTTCGGTATCGGCGCCATCGTCGGTTCCGGCACCATCAGCGCTGGCCTGCTGCCGTATCTGGTCGGCATGCTGGTATGGGCCATCGGCCTCTCGCTGGGTGGCGCGACCGGTTATGCCATCAACCCGGCACGTGATCTGGGCCCGCGTATCGCGCACTCCTTGTTGCCGATCCACGGCAAGGGCGCCTCCGGCTGGGGGTATGCCTGGGTGCCGATCGCCGGCCCCCTGGCGGGTGCCTTGATCGCGGCCTCGATGTGGCATCTGCTGCTGTAACAAATCCTTGCCGCAATCCGCTGGAGCAGCCCCCTGCACCTGTGGCACTGTAGCCTGACTTCGCCCCGTCCCTCGACGGGGCGAAGTCATTTCGGGTCTCCGCCTTTTCTTGCCATCACCCGGCGATAGCACCACTTCATCGTCATGGGGCGCGTTCGTGCGGGCGAGAGGTGGCGGTAGACGACTGACAGGGGGCAAGTGGCGGAGGTCATCAAGATGTGGACTGACGTCATGACGGGCGAGTTTCTGGGCACCACCTTCATGATTCTGCTGGGAGGTGGCGTGGTCGCCAATGCGATGCTCAGGGGCACCAAGGGGGCGGGTTCCAGCTGGTTGATGATCAATGCCGGCTGGGGATTTGCCGTGATGGTCGGGGTGCTGGTCTCGACCTCGACAGGGTCGCCCTACGGCGATCTCAATCCGGCGGTGACGATCGCGAAATACCTGCTGGGCGTGCATACCGACGAGCTCAAGGTCGCCAGGATGATGCTGGCGGAGCTGCTGGGCTGCTTCATGGGGGCGGTACTGGTGTGGGCGGCCTATTACCCGCATTGGGAGGTGACCCGAGACCCGCTGCGCAAACGCGCGGTCTTCTGTACTGATCCGGCAGTGGCCAACAAGACGGCCAATGTCATCAGTGAAGCGATCGCGACGGTGGTGCTCATCTTCGCCATCGGCAGCATGGTCGACAGCGCGCTGATCACGGATCAGGCGCTGCCGTATCTGATCGGTGTGCTGGTCTGGGCGATCGGCCTGTCACTGGGTGGGCCAACCGGCAACGCGATGAATCCGGCGCGCGATCTGGCGCCGCGCATCGCGCATTGGGTGTTGCCGATTGCCGGCAAGGGCAGTTCGGGCTGGCAGTATGCCTGGGTGCCGATCGCTGGCCCCTTGCTGGGGGCCGTGTTGGCAGCTGCGCTGCGTCGGGTCTTCCTCTAGCCGTCGAGGCGCTGCGGCCAGCCATTGTCGTGTCCGTGCGCTGCCAGCCAACCTTGTGCCATTCGACAAGAGTGGCTGGCGGCGTAGGGCAGAGCAGAGCAGGGCAGAGCAGGGCAGGGCAGAGCAGGGCAGATCAGACCGGGTGAGTTCTTTTCAGGCCTGGCCGCGATGACGTGCCTCGCTTGCGTGCCACGCGCGCGGCCGGTCCGTGCTCGTTCTGTGTCCGCTCTATGCCCGTTCTATTTGCCTGATCATGGCAAGGCGGAATGGCGAGAAAATTTTTTATCATCAGGGGGTTGCATCAAAACGGGAGTTGCGTAGAATACGTCCTCGCTGACAGGGCAAAGCACTTCGCATCACACTGCTTCGCGTTTCAGCATGCTGACATAGGACCATAGCTCAGTTGGTTAGAGCGCCACGTTGACATCGTGGAGGTCGGCGGTTCAAATCCGCCTGGTCCTACCAGCATCGGCACTGATGGCAACATCGCGCCACTTGATTCAGGACCATAGCTCAGTTGGTTAGAGCGCCACGTTGACATCGTGGAGGTCGGCGGTTCAAATCCGCCTGGTCCTACCAAACCGTTCCACGGTATGTTTCAAGTGTTCCTGTGTCATCTGCCACACTTCAGGACCATAGCTCAGTTGGTTAGAGCGCCACGTTGACATCGTGGAGGTCGGCGGTTCAAATCCGCCTGGTCCTACCAGATTCCAGAAAACGCCCGGCTCATCGAGTCGGGCGTTTTCGTGTGCGTGTCATGAAAATCTGCCGCGAGGCTGGCGTGTGACCAGTGCGTAACATCTGGCGAGAGAGGCGCCGCTCAGGCAAGCTTAGTGTCGAGGAATTCGCGTGCTTCCTTGAGGGCGGCATTGGCAGCGCTCAGCAGCGGAGCGAAACCGACGAACACATGTGGCATGTCCGGCCACAGACTCAATGTGACGGGCGAGCCGCAGTCCTGCGCCTGAGTGGCGTAGCGACGGCTGTCGTCGAGCAGGATCTCCGCCTCGCCGCACTGGATCAGCGTCGGAGGCAGGTCAAACAGATTTCCCTCCAGCGGCGAGATGCGCTGATCGCTCATGTCGGTGCCGTCCTGCACATAGGCCATGCTCACAAAGGGCAGCAGATTGGGGTCGAGGATCGGGTCCACCTCGGCCTTGCGCGCCAGCGAGGCGCTGCCCCAGCTGAGGTCCGTGGCGGGCGAGAAGGCGATCACCGCATCCGGCAGCCGCTCGCCTGCGCTCTTGAGCGCATTCACGACCGCCAGCGTGAGGTTGCCGCCCGCGCTGTCACCGGCCAGCAGCAGGTGGTCCTGCGGGTATTCGTCACACAGCCAGCGCCACGCGGCCAGCACGTCCTGCAGGCCGGCCGGGAAGGCGGCCTCTGGCGCGAGGCGGTAATCCAGGGTGTAGGTCTCGGCGCGTGCCGCTCGCCCCAGGCGGCTTGCCAGAGGACGATGGCCGGCAGGCGAGCCTGCGATCCAGCTGCCGCCATGCACATACAGCAGGCGACGCGGGCGCGCTGGTGCGTCATCGGGTGCCGGCAATATCTCACAGACACGCTCTCCCTCGCCACCCGGCACCATCGCGAGGCGCGGTGTCACGCCGGTGTCGAGAATGCTGGCGTCGGCGGCGAAGTAAGCCTCTAGCAGGGTGCGCTTGGCACCGAGGTCATTGCCGGTGCGCGCCGTGAAGGCCTTGATACACTCAAGATGCTTGATGACTCGCTCAAGGCCGGCATGCGCATCGTCGTGATTTTGCAGCGAGGCCTCCGCATGTGGGGGCGGCGAATCCGGGGAGGAGGGCGATGTAGAGGTTGATGTGGAGGGCGAAGTAGAGAGCGACGAGGGATGAGATGGCGACCGGGATGACATGTTTGGCTCCTGTCGGGGGCGAGAGCTCTTAACCTGTCATCTCGTACGGGGCTGTGCAAGGCCTGGCAGGCCACAACGCAAACCGCCCGCCGTGCGGGTGGCGCGGCGGGCGGCAGAGCGTGATGCTGACGTTCAGGCTGCCTGTCAGGCGGGCGCTCAGTTTGTCAGGCAGGAACGCTGTCGAAGTCGCTGGAGGCGATGAAGATCTCGACCAAGCGCTCGATGCCGGCCTGATCCTCTTCGTCGAAGCGCTCGGGGCTAGGGCTGTCCAGGTCCAGCACACCCCACAGCACTTGCTGGCCGTCCTGCTCGATGAGCACCGGGATGACCAGCTCGCTGCGCGAGGCGGCGTCACAGGCGATATGGCCCGGGAAGGCGTGTACATCCGCGACACGCTGGGTGGTGCGCTCGGTGGCGGCGGCGCCACACACGCCCTTGGTGAAGGGAATCGGGTGGCAGGCCGGCTGACCCTGGAACGGCCCCAGGTGCAGGATCTGCGGCTGACGCTGTACATAGAAGCCTGCCCAGTTGAGGTTCTCCACCGTCATGTTGACGAAGGCAGCCGTCTGGGAGGCGTTGGTCAGCCAGTCGCGGGTATCGAGGATGGCATCCAGCTGGCGGGCCAGCAGTGAATAGTCGGGGCGAGTGGCCATGAGGGCTCCTGAGGGATAGGTAAGGTGGCGAGATGGCGCAAGAATGCGGTCGCGGGTCGCCTGTTTCAAGCGTGTCCTGCGCGTGTGTCTTCTCGCGCAGCGTCGGCATCTGGGCGCGATGAGATGCGTGCATCCACCGGATGCAAAAGCGCCGACCAGTGGTCGGCGCTTTGCGTTCAGGCGTCTGTCAGTGACGTGGGGTGAGGCTTACTTCCAGCCCGGCACCGCCGCACCCTTGAACAGCTCTTCCGCCTTGGCTTCGACTTCCGGCGTCTGGTAGGCCTTGACCAGCTTCTGCACCTTCTCGCTGTCTTCATCGCCCTGACGCACGACGATCAGGTTGACGTACGGAGACTCGGCGCCTTCACGGATCAGCGCGTCTTCCGGCTTCAAGCCAGCCGGCTGGGCGAAGGTGTTGTTGATGAAGGCCAGGTCGACGTCCGGCAGGATGCGCGGCAGCTGGGCAGCCTCGATTTCCTTGAACTGGTAGTCATGCGGGTTCTTGGCGACGTCGATCGGGGTCGCTTCGAGGTTGCCCTTGTCGGTCAGCTCGATCATGCCCAGATCGTGCATCAGGATCAGGGAGCGGCCTTCGTTGGACGGATCGTTCGGCAGGGCGATGGTCGCGCCGTCCGGCAGTTCGCTGATGTCTGCGTACTTCTCGGAGTAGGCGCCGATCGGGTACACGAAGGTCTTGCCGGCGCTGGCGAACTTGTAGCCACGCTCACGCACCATGGATTCCATGTACGGCTGATGCTGGTAGGCGTTGGCGTCCAGAGAGCCATCGGCCAGCGCGGCGTTGGGAGACACGTAGTCGGTGAACTCGGTGATCTCGACGTTCAGGTCGTACTTTTCCTTGGCGATCTCGGCCGCGACCTTCATCACTTCGGTTTCCGGGCCTGCGACGGTACCCATCTTGAGGGTGTTCTCGTCGGACGCGTCGTTGCCACAGCCTGCCAGCAGGGTGGCGCCGAGCAGGGTGGCAGCGCCGGCAAGGCGCAGCGGGGAAGAAAGCGTGGTCAGCATGTTGCGCATCGATGTTCTCCTTGTGATCCGACGTGACCGGCGGGGTCCGCGGGATGTTATGAGTGACGGCTCATGGTGATGAGCCGTCACGATACCGAAAGCCGTGTGATTTGTAGATCGAACGCCACTTCTATGTCAGTCACCGCTCATGGAGCGACGCTTACTTGTGGTTCGACTTGCGCACCAGATGGTCGCCCAGGCTCTGGAAGCCCTGCACCATGACGACGAGGATGACCACGGTCACCAGCATCACCATCGGGTCGAAGCGGTTGTAGCCGTAGCGAATGCCGAGATCCCCCAGGCCACCGCCACCGACGGTGCCGGCCATGGCGGAATAGCTGATCAGCGTCACCACGGTGATGGTCAGGCCATTGATGATGCCGCCGCGTGCTTCCGGCAGCAGTACCTTGGTGATGATCTGCATCGGCGTGGCGCCCATGGCCTGTGCGGCCTCGACCAGCCCCGGGCCGACTTCATTCAGCGCGCCTTCGATCAGGCGGGCGACGAAGGGAATCGAGGCGATGGTCAGCGGCACGATGGCGGCATTGGTGCCGATCGAGCTGCCCGCGATCAGGCGTGTCAGCGGGATGATCGCCACCATCAGGATGATGAACGGCACCGAGCGACCGATGTTGGTGATGATGCTCAGCACGCTGTTGAGTGCCGGGCGCGCGAGAATCTGGCCGGGGCGCGAGGTATAGAGGGCCACGCCCAGCGGAATGCCGAGTGCCGCGGAGATCAGGCCTGCCACCGCGACCATGTACAGGGTCTCGAGGGTGGAGGACAGGACGAGTTCAAGCAGTGCGGGTGACATGACCGAGCACCTCCACTTTCAGGTCGTGGGATTCGAGATAATCGAGCGCTTGCTGGGTCTGGCGGCTGTCGCCCATCAGTTCGGCGATCATCAGGCCCAGGGTGCGGTCCTGAATGGATTCCACCTTGGCCTGCAGGATGCTGACATCCACCTGGCATTCACGCGCCAGACGCGAGATCAGCGGAGTGGAGACGGCGTCGCCGCTGAAGGCCAGGCGCACCACCGGGTGGGTGTGCGGGCCGGCGGTGGCTTCGAGGCGCTCGACCAGCGCGCGTGGCGGCTCAAGTTCCAGGAAGTCATTGAGGAACTCGCGACCCAGGCGGGTCTGCGGTGCGGTGAAGAAATCGCCTACCGAGGCCACTTCCACCAGTTCACCGCCGCTGATCAGGGCGACCTGATCACAGATGCTCTTGACCACTTCCATCTCGTGGGTGATCAGCAGGATCGTCAGGCCCAGCTTGGTGTTGATGTCCTTGAGCAGCTCAAGGATGGAGGCGGTGGTCTGCGGGTCGAGCGCCGAGGTGGCCTCGTCGCACAGCAGCACCTTGGGGCGGCTGGCCAGCGCGCGGGCGATGGCCACACGCTGTTTCTGACCCCCGGACAGCTGGGCAGGATACTGGCCGGCCTTGTCGCTCAGGCCGGTCAGCTCCAGCAATGGCTCGACGCGCTTTCTGATCTCGTCTTTCGAGATGCCAGCCAGCTCCAGCGGCAATGCCACATTGGCGAAGACCGTGCGTG
The DNA here is from genome assembly GCF_029846405.1 of Cobetia sp. 29-18-1. Lineage (NCBI taxonomy): Bacteria > Pseudomonadati > Pseudomonadota > Gammaproteobacteria > Oceanospirillales > Halomonadaceae > Cobetia > Cobetia sp. 29-18-1. The sequence continues at coordinate 58,488 of NZ_JARWKS010000005.1, read as the reverse complement.
AGGAGAGCAGATTGAAGTGCTGGAAGATCATGCCGATCTGGTGACGAGCGCTGCGCAGGGCGGACTCGTCGAGCTCGGTCAGTTCCTGGCCATCGACGACGACGCTACCGGCGGTGGGGCGTTCGAGCAGATTGACGCAGCGAATGAGGGTCGACTTGCCGGCACCGGACAGGCCGATGACACCGGTAATGGCGCCTTGAGGAACCGTGAGGCTGGCATCCTTGAGCGCGACCACGGCCTTGTCACCACTGCCGTAAGTCTTGGAGACGTTCTTGAGTGTGATCATGGGGGTCCGAGTGGTTAAGGCACCAACCGGATTGCGGGCGAAGGTCTGTAGAGGACAGAACGTTCTGCCGGCGTCTGCGCACATGGCAGACAGCGAAGAGGGGAGCGATCCAGTGGGGAGAAAAAAGACCACCCAAGACGGGTGGCCATCAACGCTGGACACACCCTTTTAGCAGAACTTGCACCCCGTGAGACCAGCTCTCGTGGTGGGCGCCCGCAATCCGGGTACAAATCGGCGCCAAACAGATTTGAGGCGCATTCTATCAGTCACCTTGGGGGTGTCAACGACTTTGGTCTTGCGCTGGACGTTTATTCGAACTGTCGTTCGATATGGCAATTTGGCGATGCGCTCTGTAAGCCATTTCTTACAAGGCTCTTGTCGTGACGCGGGTTTCAACAGGCATCGACGGCTTTCCTGTCTTGACGGTCAGTCGGGGATGAGTTGCGGCCCGCTCCGCGCTCGCCGTGACAGCCGTGCTCGCCTGTTACGGGAGACGGGAGACGGGAGACGGGAGACGGGAGACGGGAGACGGGAAGCGGGTGGCGAGGGCGGCAACGCCGCGCACCCCCGCGGCAGACAACGCCAGCATGTCGACGGCTAGTCCACCATGCTAGGATTTCGGCTGGGCATGCCGGCCATCTCGCTGCTGCATGCCGTCCCTTATTCACGGCTTCTCGACAGCAAGAAGCAGCAGTGCAAGGAAAGATCACGCATGTTCACGGGTATCGTACAAGGCATGGCGGAAGTGGTGGCCATTGAAGAACGCACTGACTTTCGCACGCATCAGGTCCGGTTGCCGGCGGGACTGGAGGCGGGGCTGGAGCTGGGGGCCTCGGTGGCCCATAACGGTTGCTGTCTGACCGTGACGGCGCTTGAGGGTCAACTGGCCAGCTTTGACCTGATGCGCGAGACGCTGCGTCTGACCAATCTGGGCGAGCTCGAGGTGGGCAGCGTCGTGAACGTGGAGCGAGCGGCACGCTTCGGCGACGAGATCGGCGGGCACTCGATGTCCGGGCACGTGATGGCGATGGTGACCATCGATGCCATCGAGGCCACTGCCGACAATCGTCGTATCTGGTTCCAGGCGCCGGCCGAGCTGATGCGTTTTCTGTTCGACAAGGGCTATGTGGGACTTGACGGTGTCAGCCTGACGATCGGCGAGGTGCAGGGCACACGCTTCTGCGTCAATCTGATTCCCGAGACACTCGAGCGCACCCTGATGGGCGTGCGCGCCGTCGGTGATCAGGTCAACCTTGAAGTCGACCCGCAGACCCAGGCCATTGTCGAGACCGTCGAGCGGGTCATGGCCTCCCGTCTGGCATGAGGCTTGCAGGTCTGCAGCGGATCAACTCACTGGCAGGACGCCAGAACTCGTCTGACTGGTCAGGAAATATGCCGGGAATGCTCGATTCGCTGCAGACCTTTGGGTACCATGTTGCGCCTTTCGATGCCCTGCCGCTGGCGGGGCATCGTGGTTCAGGCAGGCTGAACAGGGGAAAAGCTTCATCCGACGCCCTGTGCGGCACACCTGTCCGAGCGAGTTCGTCTTGATCTGCTGATTCTGACAATCACCGACCACTGCGCCTTGCCGGACAGGCACTGCTCAAGGATAGGGGCTACCTCAATGCTGGAACGTCTTTTCAAGCTCTCCGAGCACGGTACCAATGTGCGTACCGAAGTCATCGCAGGATTTACCTCCTTCCTCGCGATGGCCTATATCATCTTCGTGGCTCCCTCGATGCTGGCCTCCACCGGCATGGATCACGGCGCCGTGTTCGTCGCGACCTGTCTGGCGGCCGCCATCGGCTGTCTGATCATGGGCCTTTACGCCAACTACCCGATCGCGCTGGCACCGGGCATGGGACTGACGGCCTTCTTCACCTATACGGTCGCCGGTCAGATGGGCGTGCCCTGGCAGGTCGCGCTGGGCGCGGTCTTCCTGTCCGGGGTGAGCTTCTTCCTGCTCTCCGCCTTCAAGATTCGCGAGTGGATCATCAATGCCATTCCCACCTCGCTGAAGACCGGCATCGCCGCGGGCATCGGCCTGTTCATGGCGATCATCGCCCTGCAGGGCAGCGGCATCGTCGTCGACGCCCCCGGCACGCTGGTCACGCTGGGCGATCTATCCTCGCCGGCGGCCATGTATGCACTGCTCTCGTTCTTTTTGATCGTCGCGCTGTCGTATCGGAAGGTGATCGGTGCGGTGATGATCGGCATACTGCTCGTCACGCTGCTGGCGACCCTGACCGGCAACAACGACTTCCACGGCTTTGCCTCGATGCCGCCGAGCATGCTGCCGACATTGGCGGAGCTCGATATCGCCGGCGCCTTCAATCTGGGCATGGTGTCGATCATCTTCGCCTTCCTGTTCGTCGATCTGTTCGACACCTCGGGCACGCTGATCGCCGTCTCCCAGCAGGCTGGCCTGACCAATGAACGTGGCCATCTGCCGCGCCTGGGACGGGCCTTGATGGCAGACTCCAGTGCCACCATGGTCGGCTCTGTCATGGGCACCTCGAACGTGACCAGCTACATCGAATCCGCCACCGGCGTGGCCGCCGGCGGACGTACCGGCCTGACGGCCGTCGTCGTTGCCGGCCTGTTCCTCGTCAGCCTGTTCCTGTCGCCGCTGGCGACCTCGATTCCGGCCTTCGCCACTGCCGGTGCGCTGTTGTATGTCGCCTGCCTGATGACGGGCGGCCTGGCACGCATCGACTGGAACGACATTACTGAAGCGGCACCGGTGGTGATCGCCACCCTGGTGATGCCGCTGACCTACTCGATTGCCAACGGGATCGCGCTGGGCTTCATCAGCTACGCCGTGATCAAGCTGTTCTCCGGCCGTTATCGTGATCTGAGCCCGGGGCTGGTGATTCTCGCCATCCTGTTCGCCTGCAAATACCTGTTCCTCGACGGAGCCCTCTAATGAGCATCTACAGCGACTACATCAAGTCTGTCATCCGCACCGTGCCGGACTGGCCCCAGGAAGGCGTCAACTTCCGTGACATCACGCCGGTGCTGCAGAACTCCGCCGCGTTCCGCAAGCTGATCGACTCCTTCGTGCACCGCTATCAGGAGATGGAAATCGACGCCATCGCCGCCATCGATGCGCGTGGCTTCATCATCGGTGCTCCGCTGGCCTACGAGCTGGGCTGCAGCTTCGTGCCGGTGCGCAAGAAGGGCAAGCTGCCGTTCAAGACCATCAGCGAGACTTACTCGCTGGAATACGGTGAGTCCACCGTCGAGCTGCACTCCGATGCCTTCCGTGAAGGCGATCGCATCTTGGTGATGGATGACCTGATCGCCACTGGCGGCACCATGCTGGCGGCCTGCAAGCTGATCGAGCGCACCGGTGGTGTGGTCGTCGAGACGGCAGCCATCATCGATCTGCCGGAAATCGGCGGCTCCGCGCGCATTCGTGAAGAAGGCCACAGTGTCTTCGCGGCGTGCAGCTTCACCGAATCCGAGTAATGCCGGCTTGACGCGATGGCCCTGTCTTCTGGCAGGGCCATCGTCGTTGCTGCGGGCAGCGAATCTGAGGCCCTTGTCCGCGCTCTAGCGTGGCTGAGTGGATCTTCCCCTTGTGCGGTGGCGCGCCAGCCACCATGCTTTCCTTCTGTTTCGTCATTGCGAGTGACCCACATGTCTTCCGAACGCTACCACGACCACTTCATCGTCTCCTGGGACCAGCTGCACCGTGATGTGCGCGCGCTATGCCACGACCTCAGCGGTCGCGATTTCAAGGGCATCATCGCCATCACCCGCGGTGGCCTGATTCCGGCTGGCCTGATCGCCCGCGAGCTGGGTATCCGCCACATCGATACCGTGTGCATCAAGAGCTATCACGACCACATGGAGCAGGGTGGTCTGGAAGTGGTCAAGGGCGTCGACCACGACGGTGACGGCTGGCTGCTGGTCGATGATCTGGTCGACACCGGCAACACCGCACGTGCGGTGCGTGACATGCTGCCCAAGGCGCACTTCGTGACCGTCTATGCAAAGCCGGAAGGGCGTCCGCTGGTCGATGGTTTCATCACCGAAGTGCCGCAGAACTGCTGGATCCAGTTCCCGTGGGACATGGGTATCGCCTACGTCGAGCCGATCGCCGAGCAGCTCAAGAAGCAAGAGAGCGATAGCTGACATGCCGTTGGAGACTGCCGCGACTGGCCGCTCCGAGGTGTTGCCTGCCGATTGGCAGGCGCATCTTGGCCAAGAGTTTCAGGCTGACTACATGCAGCATCTGCGCGACTTTCTGCGCGCCGAGAAAGATGCCGGCAAGGTCATCTATCCGCACTCCGATGACTGGTTCCGTGCCTTCTGGCTGACGCCGCTCTCCAACGTCAAGGTCGTGATCCTCGGGCAGGACCCGTATCACGGCCCGGGCCAGGCGCATGGACTGTGCTTCTCGGTACGCCCCGGCGTACGCCCGCCGCCTTCGCTGAAGAACATCTACAAGGAACTGGCCACCGATGTCGGCGTCGAACCCGTCGATCACGGCTTCCTTGAAAGCTGGGCGAAGCAGGGCGTCTTGCTACTCAACAGCGTGCTGACCGTCGAGCAGGGCAAGGCCGCCTCGCATCAGAAGCAGGGGTGGGAGCAATTCACCGACCGCGCCATCGACGTGATCAATCAGCACTGTCAGGGTGTCGTCTTCCTGCTCTGGGGCAGTCATGCCCAGAAGAAGGCCCGCGCTGTGGACACCCGGAAGCACCTGGTGCTCCATGCGCCGCACCCGTCTCCCCTCGCAGCGCACCGCGGTTTCTTCGGCTCTCGCCACTTCTCTCAAGCTAACGCCTGGCTGGAAGCGCGTGGGAAAAAGCCGATCGACTGGCAGTTGCCTTCCAGTGAGTAAATAACATCCCTAGAACGTCATCACGGACGGAGCAGACCATGTCTACATTGGAAGTCGATGGAGTTTTCTGCATCAGTCTTGTCGAGCGAAAAGATCGACGTCAAATGCTGCTTGAAGAGTTTGCGCCATTAGGCCTTGATATAGAGTTCTACCTTGCTGAACGCGACTCTGAAGATCCTGAGCGAGGTTGCTATGAGTCACACCAAGCTTGTGCGGCCATGGCTATCGAGCGAGGTTATGAAAGAGTCTTGATTTTGGAAGATGATGCGACGTTACTAAACTTTAAACATGAAGTGATACGACGAGCTAATACTTTTTTAAAACTCAAGAAGCCTGAGATTTTATATCTCGGAGGCATGCTGGGGCGTATGTGGTTGATCCCCTTTCCTAATATTGTACGTGCGCGACTAACAGGCACTCACGCATATGTACTTTCACGACAAGGGTGCAAGAATTTGGTAAGACAAAAGTTTGCTGGCACTCCGATTGATACGCATTATTGTAATGTAGTGAAGTCTTATTCGGTTTATCCAATGCTTTCGGCTCAACAGCCAGAAGATGAGATGAAAAGCGATATCGTTGAGAATCGTGTCAAGAGGAAAGGAGGGGCTAGTGTTAAAGATAAGCGTTATTGGGATAATAATTTCTCGAAACAGCCTAGTGCAATAAAAAGAGACATCTGGCGTACCCTGTGTATGCGATGGCTGTAAATGTACGGTGATCTTTCTGTTTTATTATCCCGGATATAAGTCTATAGACTCTGATAATCCGGGGTAAATATATCGATTAATTGAGGTTATGCTGAGTATCCTAGTTTGCTTGAAACTTCTCTCACTCTTGACATGATGTAGGTAGATTGCTCTTTGTTGAATATTTTCTTCCATCCATCTTTATTTGGTTTGATCGATTGGCTTACTTGCTCTTCGCGCACTTTCATGTTTCTTTTTTGAGAGGTTTTACTGTATATAGTGTCTTTGGGTTCTAGAATGCTATTATCATAAATATAGCCCAAAAAGTTTAGCGCAGCCTTGAGTACTTTTTCTGGTTCCTCTGTGAGCTCCTCATATTTTACGAATAGCACATTTTTTTTATTTTGTAGCTCCAGAGCTTTGGAGTTATCATAATTCCATCTGTCGATGCAGTATTCTATATCTCCAAAGCGTTTATACAGAGAAGCTATCGTATCCAGAGGGTTTCGTGTCATGACAATGAATTTATTGTTTGTTAATACCTTTTGTACACGCTCATAAGAATATATGTGCTTTGGTGTTTTTTCCAAAACGCAGCTTTGGCCATATGATTCAGCAAAATAATTCCATTCACGTAGAATAGCCTTGATTGATGAAAGTGAATGACGTCCTTGAGATAATACGCCAGTTTCTCTACCAATCCCGAGGATATCTGTATGGTTGCTCAGCTTTGCGGCCATTAGCGTTGTTCCGCTATGGCCGCATCCGACAATGAAGGTGAATAATGTATCGGTTTCTAAGGGTTTCGAGAAATATGATGGCAATGCATTATAGCCTCTCTTTATATAATGCTCTACGTACTTGCTTCGTGTGACTTTATGTTTTACCAAGCTTTTTATGATCATCTTTTTCGACCGCGCATTCATATTAAGTGTTTGGTGCTGTGCTTTGGGCATCAGCATTTTAGTTGAGAATATACGACTTTGCCTGCAAAGTGATGAAATTACAATGCTCTATAAGTGGTTTCATGGTTTTTGCATAGAGTAGTTTTTAGTTGTGAGTATAGTGGGGTGGAAGTATGAGGTATAAGTGACGCCCCCAAATATACGTATTGTATATATTTTTATGATTGCGTATTGGTATATGTGTTAGGTTATAACCATGGTTGGCGCGTTAGTTTTGCGCCAACCAAGGTCAGGCGTTTTTGTGTATGTCGATCAATTGTTTGCTCATTCTTTTCCTCTTTTCGTAGAGAAAAATTTTCTGTACTGATGCATAGAATCTTATTCTTCTATGTAATGCAGTTTTCTGGGTTTTAACTGGCCATGGGGTTTTGCGACGATAAATAGTATATAATGCTTTTAATGGATGCAAGCTATGAGCATCCCATGGTTTACTGTTTTTTCCCATATAGTGAACCATGATCGGTTCCTGAATTGACTTCAAGAATTCATTTTTATCCCTATGCTGTTCGTTCATACGCTTTTCTAAAATTTTATAGGCAGGTCGTTGAGCATTCCATGTTAATGGAAGGCGATACCATTCCCCTTGGGCGACTTTGTTAATTGCGCATTGTTCATTATGTGCACACAATTCAGGGTGAGCTAATAAAAACTCCAGCCCTCTCTTTCCTATTTTTTCTTCTTTCCACTGCTTCATATTGATAAGCATTAATCCACAGTTGAAGTAATCACCTTTTTTCAAACCAAGGCGACTATATGGAGATCTACCGATATTTTCCACAGCAGCAATTGTGAAACTTTCCCCACTGGTTTCCCCATATATATCTAATAAATCGCCGACGACAACAGTGTCACAATCCAAACATAGAACTAGTTCTTCATCATCAAGCAATTCATCAAGGTAGAATCTGAAGTAAATTGACTTGCCGTAGCGCTTTATTTTTAGGCCACTAAATTTACTGTCGTCTAGATAAACAAATGCCACATGAGATCCATATTTTTCTATCATGGATGTCAATGTTGATCTTGTGTCTGCTTTGAGCCCAGCGTCACCAATGATAAATTTGAGCTTTTCAGGCTCTTTACAATTGATGATTGCCGATATGATAGTGGTAGCAAGATGTGCGGAGTAATTTTCATCGCATGATATAAATATAGGTAGCATTAATTTCTCTCGTGTAAAATACTTTTGATATTTACATATGATAATGTTTGTGTGCTTTCTAAGCAATGCTGTAAGGTTATCTCCATGAATAGTTACTGTTCGGTTACGAAAACAACTCTGGATACCTGCTCAGGGCGAGGATTGTGTTGCTGGCACGGAGGCTTAGCCCTTGTGGCTAAAGGTAAGGGGGGACAGGGTGGTGGTACTTAACTTGTAAGCCTGCTTCCGCTAGAATGCGCTCAATTTACCAGCCTCCCCGCTGCTATCGTCCGAGCCGGCGGGGGTAGTGCTGCGTATCGTTTGCACCATCTTCTGTCCCAAGAGGTATTTCCATGAGCGTCCATGCCATCAATCATCCACTGGTCCAGCACAAGCTTGGCCTGATGCGTGCAGCAGGCATCAGCACCAAGAGCTTCCGTGAGCTGGCCAGTGAGGTCGCCAAGCTGTTGACCTATGAGGCAACCCAGGACCTGGAGCTGGAAACTACCACCATTGATGCCTGGAGCGGCAACGAGCTGGATGTCCAGACCATCAAGGGCAAGAAAGTGACCATCGTCCCGATCCTGCGCGCCGGCCTGGGCATGCTGGATGGCGTGACGGACCTGATTCCCCCGGCACGCATCAGCGTCGTGGGTCTGTACCGTGATGAAGAGACGCTGGAGCCGGTACCGTATTTCGAGAAGTTCGTGTCAGATCTCGACGAGCGTCTGGCCATCGTGATCGACCCGATGCTGGCGACCGGCGGCTCCATGATCGCCACACTGGACATGCTCAAGGCCAAGGGCTGCCAGCAGATCAAGGTCATCGTGCTGGTCGCGGCGCCTGAGGGGATCGCCAAGGTGCAGGAATCCTACCCGGACATCGAGATCTACACCGCCTCCGTCGATGACCGCCTCGACGAGAACGGTTACATCGTGCCGGGTCTCGGCGATGCCGGCGACAAGATCTTCGGCACGCGCTAAGCGCCCGCCAGAGATGACAACGCCCTGCGCATCTGCGCGGGGCGTTTTTGTATCTGTCTGACCTGTCTGAGCAGTCAGGATCAGGCGGTTGACTCCTCCGCCCGTGAAAAGAAGTGCTGCCATGTCGTCTTCATCACCGTCCTCTGATACCTCCTCTCCCCATGCGTCGTCTGCCCATGTGCCCTTGCCGGAACAGGAAGGGTTCTCGCTGACGACTCTCGTCACCGGCGCGCAGATGCTGTTCGTCGCCTTTGGTGCGCTGGTGCTGGTCCCGCTGCTGACCGGGCTTGATCCCAACATCGCCCTGTTCACGGCCGGTGTCGGCACCCTGGTCTTCCAGTGCGTGACCAAGGCCAGCGTGCCGGTCTTCCTCGCCTCATCGTTTGCCTTCATTGCGCCCATCCAGAGCTCGGTCGCGAACTTCGGCATTCCTGCCACCATGGGCGGCTTGTTCGTCGCGGGCCTGGTCTATGTATTGCTGGCGCAATGCATTCGCCTCAAGGGTGTCGGCATCGTGCATCGCCTGCTGCCGGCCGTCGTGGTCGGTCCGGTGATCATGGTCATCGGTCTGGCGCTGGCACCGACGGCAGTGCAGATGGCCACCGGCGAATTCAGCGACAACATCTCGCATGCACAGGCGCTGACGTTGTCATTGGCCAGTCTTGGCGTAACGCTGGTGCTATCGATATTCGGGCGTGGCATGTTGCGCCTGGTGCCGATCCTCGGCGGTATCCTGACGGGGTATGGGCTGGGGCTGGTGATGGGGGTGATCGACCTCTCGCCGGTGCATGCCGCTGAGTGGCTGGCGCTGCCAAGCTTCACTGCGCCGACCTTCGAATTTTCCGCCATTCTGTTCATGATTCCCGTCGCCATCGCGCCTGCCGTCGAGCACATCGGCGACATGGTGGCGATCGGCTCGGTGACACGGCGCGACTACCTGAAGAAGCCGGGGCTGCATCGCACGCTGCTCGGTGACGGCCTGGCGACGTCGGCAGCGTCACTGTTCGGTGGTCCGCCCAATACCACCTATTCCGAAGTGACCGGTGCGGTGATGCTGACCCGCAATTTCAATCCGCGCGTAATGACGGTCGCGGCCTGTGTCGCGATCTCGCTGGCCTTCATCGGCAAGGTCGGCGCCGTGCTGCAGACGATCCCCACGCCGGTGATGGGCGGCATCATGTGCTTGCTGTTCGGTTCGATCGCGGTGGTCGGCATGAACACGCTGGTGCGCGCGGGGGATTCACTGACCGCACCGCGCAATCTGGTGATCGCCTCCTTGATCCTGGTGTTCGGGATCGGTGGCATGCAGGTCGGTGGTGGTCAATTCACGCTGCAGGGCGTGAGCCTGGCCGCCATTCTGGGCATCGTGCTCAACCTGATTCTGCCGCCGGCGAAAGAGGGAGAATGATTACCATTTGATGAGTGGTCGCAGGGAACATTTCCGCGAATGACGGTTCAGATAAATGCAACTCTCCTGTGCTGAGTGACTGGCACATGTGAGTTGCATTTTTCGTTTTCCCACCAGACGCCAGCTATCGTTTTCGCATGTCTTTCACGCGACACAAAGCGGTACTGGCGGACATTCGAAGGAGTGATGCTTGCGTACCCTGGTCGTAGTGAGAAGCCTGAAAATGGGCGGCATGGAGCGAGTGGCGGTCAATCTTGCCGACAGTCTGGCCGCGAATGACCACGAGACGCATATGGTCATCTGGCGCGGTCGTGATCAGGTGCTTGAACCGCAGGATGCCAGCGTCCAGCAGCACATCGTGCCGATTCAGCAGCGCGTCCAGCGTTCCGTCGGCGGCGCCCTGACGACACTGGCGTCACGTCTGGTGCTCAATCCCGTCATCCGCCGCTCCAATTTCGTGTGGGTCGGCAAGGCCGGTGGCGAGGAATTCGCCGTTTGGCTCAAGGAATTCGAGCAGAAATACGGCAAGGTTGACCGCATCATCTTCCGTGGCCTGGGAACCTTCGAGCAGGTGTGGGGCTTCAAGGATTCCCGTGCACGTTACGTGCTGGAAAATCGCGTCAACTTTACCGGCCCGCAGTGGAAGCAGCGCATGTTTGCCCGCTGTCTGCTGGAGGACAAGCATCTGGTGGCGGTGTCCGAGGATGTGGCGCAAGGGGCACGTGACATTGCTCGCCAGCATGGGGTGACGCCGGCGCATATCGAGACGATCGTCAATGCCTGTCCGATCACCCGGATCCGCGAGCAGGCCGCCATGGATGAGCCGGATATCCCCGCTGAGCCCTTCATTCTCAATGTGGCGCGTCTGGTGCCGCAGAAGGACCACGCCCTGTTGCTCGAGGCTTATGCCCTGGCCAATCCGAAGGAGCCGCTGGTGATCGTGGGGGCAGGCAATTGCCGTGAAGCCCTGGAAGCCCAGGCTGAAAGGCTTGGCATCGCCGAGCGGGTGATCTTCGCCGGTCAGCGCGACAACCCCTATGCCTGGATGCGTGCCGCCAGGCTGTTCGTGCTCAGCTCGCGTGTCGAGGGCATGGGTATCGTGCTGATGGAGGCGCTGGCCTGCGGCACACCGGTAGTCTCGGTGGATTGCCGTGGTGGAATACGCGAGATCCTCAAGGGCGAGCTGGAACACGCCATCGCGCCGCATTCCGCCGAAGGCCTCGCGCGACGCATGAACGAGTTGTTGGCAGAGGAGGGCTATCCGATTCGCGAGGAATGGTTGGCAGATTTCTGCCCGCACACCATGGTGGAGCGTTTCCTGGCCGAGCCGGCCACCAATGACCCCTGGGATGAGGCGCGCGAGCAGTCGCCTGATGCTGCGGGCCAGCCTCACTCCCGCGCTGCAAGAGGCTAGCGACGCGCTTTACGCCAACTTGACCGAGCTGGCCAGGGTTGAGCTGGCAGGGCCGAGCAGCTCTCGAGCGAATGCCTGACTAGCGACTCTGTGCGATGCATAGCCACTGGCAGTCTGGGGCCTCGGCAGCGCCGGAGGCCCCGTGGTGGGTGACTTCACTGTTTGCGAGTTCATGGCTTGCGGCTTCAGAGGGCACGAGCTCTCCGCTGGCGGCTTGTGACGCCTCAGGCTTGCGCCAGTGCAGTTGATAGCGCTCCCCGGCATGTAGGCGCGCAGCATCACCGCATTCGAGAAGTGCCTCCTGGCAGGCCGCCGTCGCGGGGAACTCGATACACAGTGCGCCGTGCGTCACCAGCACCAGGCTGTCATGCGCGGCCTGCAGATAGGCGCTGCACTCCGGTGCGAGGCTGCCCAGTTCGATCTGGGGCAGTGGCGATGTCTGCCGGGATTGGTCAATGCGCCGCAGCGTGAGACCCGGCCCACAGCCCGCAATCGGCTCATGCTCGCTGGCACGCAGGATGCGCGGCGGTGCGGTGGGCGCCTCGTCGCTGAAGAAATCGCTCAGCGAGATCGGGAATACCTCGAGAATCTTGTTGAGTGAGCTGACGGAGGGACTGACCGCGTCCTGCTCGACCTGCGAGATGGTCGAATTGGTCACCTGGGCGCGCTTGGCCAGCTCGCGCTGCGAGAGGCCATGACGCGTGCGCAGTTCGCGCAGCCGCTTGCCCAGCGTGCGAGACGCTGCCATTTCCTCGTCTGCCATTTCCTGGCCGTCAGTGGTCTGCGCTGCCTTGCCGGCAGTGAGAGGTTCGGGGGCAGTACGGGAGCTATCGTGCGACATCAGTGGTGCCTGATTGAGTGAGCATGCGCGCAGGCTAGCACGCGGGTGGGAGTGCGTGGCAGTGCGCCTCGCCGCGCCCAGATGAGCTCATTTGTTGCGTGTGGCTCAAGGCGAGCGACTGCTGCCCCCGGCGCTGAGCGTCTCGAGCAGATGGCGCCCTTGATCATCCTCGTGATGCCGGCGTGCGATGCACGGCAGCCACAGGCAGAAGGTGGCGCCGCCACCGGGGGTATCTTCCAGCCATAGCCTGCCCCCCAGCTGGGTGATCAACCCGGATGAGACCGACAGCCCGATGCCCGAGCCATTGGCGCGCGTGGTGAAGAAGGGCGTGAAGATGCGCGACTTGAGGTGCTCGGGCACGCCAGCGCCGTGATCGATGACGCGTATCTCGACTCCCGCCACGGGGGCGAGCTCCGTTGCCGACGTTGGCACTGAGGCTGGCGCTGGCATTGAGGCTGACGTATCCGGACGGCTGTTTGGCTTGCCGTTCATTACGGCCAGCGCCGCATCACGATCACGGCTGGTGATGCACAGCGTATCCGGCGCAGGCGCCATCTCGATGGCGTTGATCAGCAGATTGACCAGCACCTGGGTCAGTTGCGCGCGATCGGCCTCGATCAAGCGGGTCGCCGCCAGCTCATGCTGCAATTGATGGCCGTGATGATCCAGCGCGTGCCTGACCAGCACCTCGACACTGTGGATCGCCTCGTCGGGATGAATCTGGCTGAGGTGAGGCGCGCCGAGTGACGGCGTCAGTGAGTTGCCGTCGCCAATGTCGTTGGAGGCGAGCGGGTCGCGCGCGTACTGACGCAGGTTGTCGACCAGCGCGCGAATGCGCTCGACCTGATGGATGATGGTGGCGATTTCCTCGCGCACCGGCTCGGCCTGTTCACCGAGTATCACCTCGATCAACTCGACATGACCGAGAATCACCGCGGCGGGGTTGTTGATCTCGTGGCCGATACCCGCCGTCAGCTCGCCCAGCGCCGCCAGTTTCTCGCGGGTCAGCAGGCGCGCACGCGCTTCGCGCAGCAGGCGGACGTGCTCCTCCAGCGCCTGACTGCGTTCGCGCAGCGTGGCGGTCTGGGCGCTCAGATCGCGGGTGCGATCCTCCACCTGGGCTTCCAGCGTCTGGGCCGCGAGCTGTATCTCGTGGCGGTGCGCTTCCAGTCGCGCCAGCATGGCGTCGAATTCCTCGGCCAGTTCATCCAGCTCATCACCGTGCCGCTGCGCCGGCCCCAGAGAGGACAGCGGGCCTATGCGCAAGCCCTCCTGGGACGGGGTATCACGTACCGCATGCACCACACGGCGAATCTGTCGGATTGGCTGCATCAGACGCTCGATGCTGCTCCACACCAGCAGCACCCCCAACAGACTGACCGCGATCAGCACCAGGCTGATATGCGTCAGCGTCTCGCGATAGAGTCGCGCGTAGGGTGCCTGCGGGTAGCCTGCGTAGATCATGCCGATCCGCTGGCCATCCAGAGAATCCAGCGGGGCATAGGCGGCCACGAACCAGTCACGAACCACGAAGGCACGATTGATATAGCGCTCGCCATTGCCGATCACCTGACGCTTCACCTCCAGCGAGGCGCGCGTGCCCAGCGCGCGCTCGCCGCTGGCGTCGGTGACATTGGTGGCGATGCGGACATCATCGAGAAACAGGGTGATGGTGCCGGTGCCATCTTCCGGCAGGGTGCCGGGGCCGTAGAGCAGATCGCGGATCTCATCGACCAGACGCGGATCACGGTTGAGCAGGCGGCCCGCATCCAGCGCGCCCAGCAGCTTGCCCTCGCCATCGAGGATGGGCACCAGCGCCCGCAGCAGCATGCCGCGGTTTTCCTCGCGGCGGGCACTGGGTTGTGCGTACGGCGTCTGGCGCAGCGCAAGGCGCGCGCGTTCGGCAAGGGCTGGATCCAGCGTCGCCAGTGAGTCGCTGGACAGCATGTCGAGGCCATCCAGGCTTTCGCCGCGCGCCAGTTGCGGAATCAGCGCGGCGACGCCGGGCGTCTGGCGCAACTGCTCGGTGGGCAGCCAGCGCAGCCAGTCGGCATTGAGGGTGTCCCGCATGGTATCCAGGCGCGGCACCAGGCGTGGCAACAGCTGCGCGGTCTGCTCATCGGGCGCCACCAGCTGGCGCAGGTTACGACGCATCGCCTCCAGGCCATCACGCAGGCGCTGATGCTGGCTCTGCAGCGTGCGGCTGGCGACATCGAGGTCGCTGCGCACGTTCATGTACAGCTGGCGGTCGGTATAGGCCGTGGTCCAGTAGGCGGTCAGGCCGACCAGCGCCAGCATCAGCGCCAGCAGCGGCGCCAGTGTCAGCAGCAGCAGCCTGCGCCGCAGCGAACCGGCGAAGTAATGGCGCAGGCGCTTGATCATGCGCTGCCGTCGGCTCCGTAGGGAGCGGCAGACGCAGTGGAAGAGGCGGGTTGATCGCTCTCGGCGCCGCTCTCAGTACCAATCTCAGTACCAATCTCAGTGCCACTCTCAGTGGCATTCTCAGCGCCACAGTCCTCACTGATTTGCTGCTCGGCGCGCCAGGTGGTCAGTTTGCGATCCAGTGTCTTGCGCGAGATGCCCAGCTGGCGGGCGGCGGCGGACTTGTTGTTGGCATGTCGCTCCAGTACCGCGCACAGATGGGCCTTTTCCACCGCATCCAATGACCACTCGAGCGGATAGCCGCTGCTGGCGGCCTCTTCCTCGATGGAGGTGGTCGCGTCTCCGCTGTCATCCCATGCCGGGTGGCTTGATGCCTGTTCGGCCTGACTGTCGACCGGCAGGGTATCGCCGGGCAGGCGGCCGAGCAGCAAGGCGCGCTCGATGACGTTCTTGAGTTCCCGCACATTGCCGGGCCAGGAATAGTGGCACAGGCGAGTGAGATCAGAATGCTGCCAGGGCACGGCGGGGAGGTTGAGCTCACGCGACAGCTGCCGCGAGAAATGCTGCGCGAGCGCCGGGATGTCCTCCGGGCGCTCGCGCAGAGCCGGCAGTGTCAGGCTCAGCACGTTGAGGCGATAGTAGAGGTCTTCGCGGAAGCGGCCCGCGGCCACCTCCGTCTCCAGCGTGCGATGGGTGGCGGCCACGATACGCACGTCCACCGCCTGTTCCTGCTCACCGCCGACGGGGCGCACGCGGCGCGTTTCCAGCACTCGCAACAGCTTGGCCTGCATCGCCAGGGGCATCTCGCCGATTTCATCCAGGAACAGCGTGCCGCCATCGGCGAAGCTGAACAGGCCATCACGGCCACGGTGCGCGCCGGTGAAGGCCCCCTTGAGGTGGCCGAACAGCTCGCTCTCCAACAGCTCCGGGCTGATTGCACCGCAGTTGACCGGGACGAAGGCGCCGCGCCGACCGGACAGGCGATGCAGATCACGCGCCGCCAGCTCCTTGCCGGTGCCGGATTCCCCAAGAATCAGCACCGGCGAGGGCGCGGGAGCAACGCGCGCGATGATATGCGCCAGCTCCTGCATGGCAGGGCTCTCGCCCTTGAGGCTGGCTTCTTCCTGCTGATGGCGGGCATTGTCGCGACGGAGCAGGAAGTTTTCCCGCGTCAGCTGGCGGCGCTCAAGGCAGCGGTCCAGCGCGGCCTGCAACTGTTCGAGACGAAACGGCTTGATGATGAAATCACAGGCCCCGGCCCGCAGCGCGCGCACAGCGGTCTCGAGATCGGCGTAGGCGGTCATGAAGATGACATCGCTGACCGAAGAGGGCGCAAGCGCCTCATCCCAATCCAGGCCATCACGCCCCGGCAGGCGAATATCGAGCAGGATGAGGTCGAAATGCAGGCGCGAGCGCAGGGCTTCGGCCTGCTCGACACTGTCGGCGCATTCGATCAGCGCGAAGCGCGAGGACAGTGCCTTCTCCAGATAGCGGCGCATGCCGGGCTCGTCATCGACGATCAGTACCGAGGCGGTGGGGAGGGGGTCGCTGCCGCTACGCCGGGTCTCACGGGGTGTGGAGGGGGCGTGGGCAGTCATGGCGTTCCTCGGGTCAACAGGGCAGTAATGGTCGCAGGGGAGATCATCTCTATCATGCGGGCATTGTGGCGTGCTGCTCACTGGTAATCTAGCGCTGGATGCCACATTGCTGCCTCTTTCTGCTTACGCTTGCCACAGGCAGGGCCTTGCAGCCTTGTCAGCACGCGGCGCTGGCGCGCAGGGTTGGCAGGCTGCCCCGTTGCGCTACGCAAGGCCCGGCGATGAATCGTCAATCGGGTCGTCATGGGTCAGTGGTGGTCATGCCTGGAGTTATTGTCAGTATTTTCTCGGCCATTCCGGCAGTGCCATTTCAGCAGCGTCATTCGCCCCACTAGGATAGCGACGTCAGCAGGGCGAGAGGGCGAGAGGGGCGTCAGGGATGAGAGGGGCGTCAGGGACGATAGGGACGACAGGAGGCGGGAGCCGGCAAGTCTGCCCGCTGGAGAAGATTCCGGTATCATCGCCGGCTATCTTGCGTGCCAGTCCATGTATCAGCCCCGTCTGGCAAAGCCTTGAAAGCCTTTATTGGATCGTCCGTTTCGTTACCACAGCGCTTTCGGCATGTCGTTTGCAGAGTCAGCATTCACGTTGATGTCATCAAGACCGTCACGCCAGAAAAAATATTCAGGGAGCACCCCATGCCGCAACGCCATACCTTGTCTTCTCGTCGCCTGCTGGCCACCCTCGCAGGCCTGTCATTCGGTGCGCTGAGCATTCTGCCGGCCCAGGCAGCCGACGACATCATCCGTCTGGCCACCACGACCAGCACCTACAACTCAGGCCTGCTCGATCACCTGCTGCCGGAGTATGAACAGGCTCACGATGTCACCATTCAGGTCATCGCGGTCGGTACCGGCAAGGCATTGCGCATGGGCCAGGATGGCGATGTGGATCTGGTGATGACCCACGCCCCGGGCGCCGAGCGCAAGTTCGTCGATGCCGGCTACGGTGTCGAACCGCATGGCGTGATGTACAACGACTTCGTGCTGCTCGGCCCCGAGGCGGACCCGGCGGCCATCGACGGAATGCAGGATGTGGACGCGGCACTGGGCAAGATCGCCGGTGCCAATGCCGGCTTCATCTCGCGCGGCGATGATTCCGGCACCCACAAGAAGGAATTGGCCCTGTGGCAGAGTGCCGATGTCACCCCTGATTTCTCCGGCTACAAGGCCGTCGGCCAGGGCATGGGCAAGGTGCTGAGCATGGCCAGTGAACTGCAGGATTACACCTTGAGCGATCGCGGCACCTGGCTTGCGATGGAAGACAAGCTCGAGCTTGAGATTCTGGTCGAGGGCGATGCGCGCCTCTTCAACCCCTATCAGGTGATTCTGGTCAACCCGGCCAATCATGACGGGCTCAATACCCGTGGTGCGCGTGAGCTTGCCGAATGGCTGATCTCCAGCGAAGGGCAGCAGGCAATCGATGATTACCGTCTCAAGGGCAAGGCGCTGTTCCATGCCAGCCATGGCGAAACCGGCTTCGATGCTCGCCAGACAGCGGACCGCGCCTCTGAGCGCACGCCGGTGAAGGCGCAGGGCGCACAGGCTGAGCCGCGTACGTGAGCTTGTGGCAAACCACGCAGGAGGCCATGAGCCTCCTGCTGAGCATGGATGGCGCGCTGTGGGAGATCATCGGCGTGTCGTTTCGTGTCTCGTTGATGGCGATGTTGATCGCGGTGCCACCGGCACTGTTGATCGCCTTCGTGCTGGTTCGCTGTGCCTTCCCGGGGCGCTGGCTGCTGATCTCGCTGATCAATACCCTGATGGCCGTCCCCACCGTGGTGGTGGGGCTGCTGCTGTTCATCCTGCTGTCGCGCGCTGGTCCGCTGGGCGACTGGCATCTGCTGTTCACTCAGCCGGCGATGGTGATCGGGCAGATTCTGCTCGCCCTGCCGATTCTTGTAGTGATGCTGCATGCCGCGCTGGCGGGCGTCGACAAGCGTGCCTGGGAGACGGCCTTGCAGCTGGGGGCGTCGCGCCGGGCGGCGCTGTGGCGGCTGGTGATGGAGGCCCGGTTCGGCGTGATGGCGGCGTTGGTGGCCGCGTTTGGTAGAATCATCGCTGAAGTGGGTTGCGCCATGATGGTGGGTGGTAACATTGCCGGTTTCACGCGCAATATCACCACGGCCATCGCGCTGGAAACCCTCAAGGGCGAGTATGCCCAGGGGGTCGCCCTGGGCATGGTATTGCTGGTGTTGGCACTGGCGCTCAATCTGATGCTGGGGCTGTTGCGCGGTCGCGGTCAGCTGGTGGTGCAGGCGTGACCCGCGGCCTCGCCGCCAGTCACGTTCTGCTCCCGCAGCCTGCCAGCCGCCTGCCAGCCAGTTGAGACAAGCACACCAGCACTGATCGCGTCAGGCTGAATCGTCGTATGGAGTCATGATGTTCCCCCCTAGTTCTTCGTCCTCGTCTGTTCCCCCGGGCGACCCCTCCTGCCCGGTGGCGGGGACTGGCTTCGCGCAAGCCGCGCCGCCTGCTGCCCAGGCACTCGCTGCCGACGCAAGCGTTGCCCCTCTGTTGCGTGTGCGCGGCCTCGAATATCGCTTGCCGCCTGCGGCGCAGGCATCCGGCGAGGGCGTTGAGGCGCAAGGGCGCCTGTTGTGGCATGTGGCGGCGCTGGATTGGGCGCCGACCCCGACGTCCGGCTGGGTGCACCTCAAGGGTGACAACGGCAGCGGCAAGACCACGCTGCTGCGCGTGCTGGCCGGCATGCAGCCAGCGACTGGCGGCAAGCTTGAATGGCAGACCCGTGACGCTCATCCGGTGCGCTACCTGCACCAGCAGCCGTATCTGTTCGACACCAGTGTTGCCGGCAATCTGGTGCTGGCGGCTCGCTGGCAACCCGACAGCGGCTCTGCCGGCCAGCAACGTGATCAGGTCGAGGAGATGCTGCGCTGGAGCGGGCTGAGCGATCAGGCCCGTCAGCCCGCTCGCTCCCTGTCGGGTGGCGAGCGTGCCCGCCTGGCATTGGCGCGCACCTGGTTGTCGCGTCCGCCAGTGCTGTTGCTGGATGAGCCTGCCGCCAATCTGGATCAGGCCGCCGTCGAGCAGTTGGCGCTGCGACTGGAGCAGATGTGCCAGCAGGGATGTGCGGTGATCCTGTCCTCGCATCAGGACAATGCCTTGAGTCAGGGCTCGAGTGCGCGCTGGACGCTGAGCGCTGCCAGCCTGCACACTGAGCCCACAGCGGGCTGAGTCGTCTTCATGGGCTGAGCCTTCAGTGCAAGCACCTCAAGCTTCAGGGCTGAGAAAGCCCTGTTCATCAGCCGCTTGCACTGGATGCCCTGCCAGCGGCCCTGCTGCATGACATTACCTGCGCCTTTGCGCACTCGACCGGGATACGCCTTCATGCCGAGCTCCAATCACACCTCTGACGCCACGCCACTGCCGAGCGATGCCGAGCAGCTCAAGGCCTCGCTCACGCCCGCCAATATCACCGGGGTGGTGCTGGCCGGTGGCCAGGCGCGGCGCATGGGTGGTGTCGACAAGGGACTGGTCATGCTCAATGAGGTGCCGCTGGTGGCGCATGTGCTGGCGCGCCTGACCCCTCAGGTGGGCGAGCTGCTGATCAATGCCAACCGCTCGCACGCCGAATATGCCGCCTATGGGCATCCGCTGGTCAAAGACAGTGAGCAGGGTTACCACGGCCCCCTGATGGGCATGGCCAGTGCACTGGCGGCAGCGCGGACGCCCTGGGTGATGATGGTGGCCTGTGATGTGCCGCACCTGCCCAATGAACTGGTCGAGACGCTGAGTGTGGCGCTGATCGACCATGCCAACGGCGACCGGCTGGAAGGCTTCACTGTCGAAGGCGGTCACGCGGTTGATGCCGGGCCTGCGCTGCTGGCCGTGGCGGCAGACGAGTTCCGTTACCATCCGGTGATCTGTCTCATGCATCGTGGCTTGCTGCCCTCGCTGCAGGCGGCGCTGGCCGCTGGCGAGCGCAAGATCGACCGTTGGTTCGATCAGCACGTCTGGCTCAAGGTTCAGGCGGGCAGCGAGCAGGACTTCGCCAATCTCAATACCCTTGAAGAGTGCCGTGAGATGGAAGCCGGCTCGCGCTGAGCGTGCTTCTTTCCTGACGTCCTCTGCGTGTCATCCGTTCCCGCTTGCACGCCCAGAGTGTGTCATTGTGATGCAGGTCGTCATCGCCGGGAGCGTCTCTTCAGGAGTCTGGCGGGTTATTGTCTTTGCCTGCCCGGTATTGATGGCCTTGGCGTTGCACCTTGAAAGTGTCGTGTCTGGCGGTTCTGACGGGTGTCTTGCCACTCTGCGTGGTTGCCCCCATTGAGCCCTTGCTCATATCGAGCCGTTGCCCCATTGAAATGAGCGCCGTGCGTGTTCACCTTCATGGCATCCGCTCAGCCCGCATTGTCATCGTCATCTTTTCCCTTGCGGGCGCGGGAGCGCTGGGGTGAGCCCGTCGACAGGCCGCCATACGCCGGAATCATCAAGAGAACCTTCATGCCTGAGTCCTCCTCCACGACTGACCAGCGTGCTGATACCGCTGTCAGTGCTGAACATTCCCCCCCCCGCAGTGATGCTCCCACGGCGCGTGGTGATATTTCTCATGAGGTCGGGATGTCGCCCGCCTGGCAGGCACGGCTGGCGGCGTCAGCGTGTCCGCTGCTGGGCATCGCGGCCTGGAGCGGTACCGGCAAGACCACGCTGCTCGAGCAGCTGCTGCCCGAGTTGAGAGCGCGCGGCCTCCGTGTCGCCGTGATCAAGCATGCGCATCATGCCTTTGATGTCGATACGCCGGGCAAGGACAGTCATCGTCTGCGAACGGCCGGTGCCGTGCCGATGCTGGTGGCGTCTGCCAAGCGCTTTGCGCTGATGATGGAGACGCCGGACCAGGCGGAGGCCGATCTGGAGCAGCTGGTGGCGCAGCTCGAGGGGCTGGAGGTGGACCTGATTCTGGTCGAGGGCTTCAAGCAGTGGCCGCTGCCCAAGCTTGAGCTGTACCGCGAGGCCGTGGGCAAGCCGCTGCGAGCCCCAGAGGACCCCTGGATCCATGCGCTGGCGACACCGGCGGCGCAGCTGCCGCCTCGTGATGATGTCCCGCAGGACCTCAAGCGGCTGGACCTTGATGATCCTCAGGCGCTGGCCGCCTGGATCGCCGCCTGGCCGGTGCATTGGCGTCTGGAAGGCGGCAAGCCGCGTGGCGAGGTGGGCGCATGAGCCTGTCGTGTTTCGATCCGCGTTTCGGCGAGCGCATGCTGAGTGTCGATGAAGCCTTGAGCGTGCTGGGGGAGAGCCTGGCGGGCGTGATGCGCACGCCGCGCAGCGAGCGTGTCGCCCTGGCGCAGGCGCCCGGGCGTGTGCTCGCCGAGACGGTCATCTCGCCGCTGGATGTTCCGGCGCAGACCAACGCGGCGATGGACGGCATCGCGCTGGCGCGGGCTTCATTGCCAGACCCGGCGAGCGGCGAGCCCCTGAGCGATCGCGGCGAGTTGAGCGATCACTGCGAGCTGAGCGTGATCGGCAGCTCGCTGGCGGGCCATCCCTGGACGGGTCGGGCGCTGGCCGCGGGGGAGGCCATGCGCATCACGACCGGTGCGGCCTTGCCCGCAGGCGCCGACACCGTCGTCATGCAGGAGCAGCTCGAGTATCGCTCCGCGCAGGGCGAGGACCGAGCTGAGGGCGAAGCAGGCGAGCGGGTGGTGATCGAGGGCGTGACCAGCATTCGCCGTGGCCAGAATGTGCGTCAGGCCGGAGAGGACATCGCGCGCGGCAGCCAGGTGATGGTGCCGGGCCAGTGGCTGACGCCCGCCGCCGTGGGCGTGCTGGCGTCGCTCGGGCTCGCCGAGGTCGCTGTCTATCGGCCGCTGACGGTGGCGATCTTCTCCACCGGTGACGAGGTCACGGCCCCCGGCGAGACACTGCCGGCCGGCGGTATCTATGACGCCAATCGCTTCAGCCTCGTGGCGCTGCTGCGCGATCAGGGCATCGAGGTGCTGGATCTTGGCATCCTGAGCGATGACGAGGCGAGCGTGACTGCTGCCCTGCGTGATGCCGCGACGCGTGCCGACATGGTCATCACCTCCGGCGGCGTGTCGGTGGGCGAGGCCGATCATGTGCGCAGTGCCCTCGCTGCCTGTGGTGAGCTCGCGCTGTGGCGCATCGCCATGCGTCCGGGGCGCCCGCTGGCGTTCGGCATGTTGCGTGCCATTCCCGCCGACGACGCGTCGTCATCTGGGCAGGTGCCGTTCTTCGGCTTGCCGGGTAATCCGGTGGCGACCATGGTCACCTTCCTGCAGTTCGTGCTGCCCGCGCTGCGCCTGTTGTCGGGACAGCAGCGGTTGGCGAAGGCTGAGGCGAAGGATGAGGAGGGCGCCTCCGCGACGACGCTGGCGCAGTGGCAAGCCCCGCGCCTGCAGTTGATCGCCGGCGAGACGTTGCGCTCACGTGCCGAGCGTGTCGACTATCATCGCGGCCAGATCGTGCTGGATGACCGGGGGCGGCAGGTGGTGATGACCACGGGGCGGCAGGGCTCGGGTATTCTGACCTCGATGTTGCTGGCCGAATGCCTGATCGAGATTCCCGCCGGCTGCGCCACGCTTCACGCCGGCGAGCCGGTCATGGTGCAGTGGCTGGGCAGTCGCGGCATCGTCTAGGTGATGCCCTCGCAGTGGTCATGCCAGCTGATTCATGAAAAGATAGTCTGCTAATTTCTTGGCCAGTCCTGTCCATCAGGGCTTGCCTGCCTGCTTCTTCAGGCATTGGTATTTCAGAGATTGACGCCAGTCAGGCGCACCCGATACGGATACGAGACAGCTCATGAGCCTTACTCATCTCAACGCACGCGGCGAAGCCCATATGGTGGATGTTGCGGACAAGCAGGAAACCCGCCGCGAGGCGCGAGCCAGCGCACGCGTCAGCATGCTGCCTGCCACGCTCGCTCTGCTCGCCGAAGGTGGCCTGCCCAAAGGGGATGTGCTGGCGACGGCGCGTATTGCCGGCATCCAGGCGGCCAAGCGCACTCATGAGCTGATTCCGCTCTGTCATGCCTTGATGCTCTCCAAGGTGACGGTCGACTTCACGCTGGACAGCGCCAACAGCTGCGTGGAAATTCAGGTGCTGTGTCGCCTCAATGGGCGTACAGGTGTCGAGATGGAGGCGCTGACGGCGGCCTCGGTGGCGGCATTGACGCTCTATGACATGTGCAAGGCGGTCGACAAGGGTATCGTGATCGGCGATATCCAGCTCGAGACCAAGACCGGTGGCAAGAGTGGTGATTGGCAGCGCCCGGACGAAGCCGCCGCTGTCGAGCAGACGCCGGCTGAGCCAAGCCGGACTGGGCCAAGCCGTGCTGCGACAGCTGAGCCCATCGAAGCGACAGCGGGACAGGCCGCTCCGGCGGCACGCGGCGATGCCACCGTGCGGGTTCTCTTCCTGGCGGAGCTGCGGGAACGCCTGGATCTCGACAGCCTGGCGCTGAACCTGACGACGCTGTCCCAAGCGACGGTCGGGGGCCTGAAGCGCACCCTGGCGCTGCGTGACCCTCAGCTTGAAGCGCTCAATGACACTCGCGTGCTGTGCGCCGTCAATCAGGACATGGTGCGCGATGACCACCCACTGAATGCCGGTGATGAAGTCGCCTTCTTCCCACCGGTGACGGGGGGCTGACATGACCCAGGTCGCAAACGAAGCTTCGCAGGCCTTTTCGGTCAGCATTCAGGCCAGCGATTTTGATCTGCGTGTCGAGCAGGACATTTTGACGCGTGGGCGCGGCGACATCGGTGCCGTGGTGTCCTTCACGGGGCTGGTGCGGGATTTCAATCAGCGACCGGATGTCGTCGCGCTGACGCTGGAGCACTATCCCGGCATGACGGAGCGCAGCCTCGAACGCTTGATAACAGAGGCGCGCGAGCGCTTCCCGCTCACCGGGGTGCGCATCATTCACCGTGTCGGACGGCTCGAGCCCGGCGACAATATCGTGCTGGTGCTGGTCGCCAGTGCGCATCGTCAGGCGGCCTTTGCCGGCTGTGACTTCCTGATGGACCACCTCAAGTCGCGGGCGCCTTTCTGGAAAAAGGAGCACACCGCCACAGGAGATTATTGGGTGCGGGAACGTTCGAGCGATCGCGAGGCACTTGAGCGCTGGCATCCAGAGTCCACGGTGACGGCGGAGGGTGAAGCAGTATCCCCCTTTGTCGAGCAACACAAGGCTGATGACTCATTGGCCGAGGCCAGCGGCGAAGAGAGACAATCAGCGCTGGCAACACCCAAGTTTTCGGGAGAGTCATGATGGAAACCCTGGTCGATGACTTCGGTCGTCGCATCCGCTATGTTCGCCTGTCAGTGACGGACCGCTGTGACTTTCGCTGCGTCTATTGCATGAGCGAAGAGATGACCTTTCTGCCGCGCGACGAGGTGTTGAGCCTCGAAGAGATCGCGTTGCTGGCGCGCGCCTTCGTGGAATTGGGGGTCGAGAAGATTCGCCTGACCGGCGGGGAGCCGCTGGTGCGGCGTGATATCGGCAAGCTGGTCGATGAAATCGGTGCGCTCGAGGGGCTCAAGGACTTCTCGATGACCACCAACGGCGCGGGTCTTGCCAAGCACGCCGCGCAGTTGAAGGCCGCCGGCATGTCGCGGCTGAATATCAGCCTTGATTCTCTGGACCCGGAGCGCTTCAAGGCGCTGACGCGTACCGGCGACCTGAACAAGGTGATCGCCGGCATCCGTGCTGCGCGCGAGGAAGGCTTCCGCATCAAGCTCAATGCAGTGGTGCTGAAAGGGCGCAATGATCACGAAGTGGTGTCGCTGGTCGAATTCGCGCGTGAGGAAGGGTTGGACATCAGCTTCATCGAGGAGATGCCGCTGGGCCAGGTCTCGGACCACGGTCGTGACGAGACCTTCTGCTCCAGTGATGATGTCCAGGCGCGCATCGAGACGCGTTATCCGCTGATTCCCACGCTTGAAGACAGCCTGGGGCCGGCCCGTTATTTCCGCATGGCGGACAGCGAATCACGGGTGGGATTCATCTCACCGCACAGTCATAACTTCTGCTCGACCTGCAACCGCGTTCGCGTCACGGTAGAGGGGCGTCTGTTGCTGTGTCTTGGCAATGAGCACTCGCTTGACCTGCGTGACATCATGCGTCGCCACCCGGGTGACATCGAGCCGCTCAAGGCCGCGATCATCGATGCCATGCACCTCAAGCCCGAGCGTCATCACTTCACGACGGACGGTGATGTCCAGATCGTTCGCTTCATGAACATGACAGGAGGCTGAGTCCTTTTTCGTCATCAGTCGTGGCGCTCATGTGGATCGAGCTATCTCGGATAACTCACAGGCGCTCACAAGAACCCCGCTATCAAGCGGGGTTTTTGTTGGTCTATCCTGTGGAAACACTGCCTTGCTTTTGACAAGGCTTGTTAGTTCATATTTAGCGCTTATACTTTGCTGCATTATCACATCCAATGCGATGACTCGCAGGGATTCCAGCTCAGTGCATATGGTGGAGGTAGCGAAATGACAGCCGATTCTCTCGAAAAGATCGCTCGTAACAAGAATGTTGCTCGTGCAGCAGCGCGTCAGCTGTCCATGGAACAACTGCACAAGCTGTCCGAGGTCATCAATGAGGTGATCGAGCAGAAAGCCGAAGAAGACGAGCAGCGCCGCGAAGAAGAAATCGCCAAGGAGCGCAAGCTTGCCGAGATTCGTGATGCGATGATCGAAGCTGGCCTTTCCGTGGATGATCTGGTCAGTGATCAGCCCAAGCGTCGTGGCCGTCCGCCGAAGAACAAGTCCGTTTGAGACCTTCGGCCTGACGCCATGGAGGTGGCTGAAGCGCTTGAGATCGAGATTGCCAGCCGGCTAGTCGGCAATCTCGCCATCACCAGTCCCTGAGCGCCTCCCAGCAGCAGAAAAGCCCGCCCGGTATTTCCCGGGCGGGCTTTTTCATGCGTCGCTTTGAGCAGGGCAATGAGCTCAAGGCGGCCATCACTTCAATGATGGCGCGACACTCACTCCTGATTCATGGCCATGATATGCAGGAAGAGCACCGGCTCATGGCGCAGGTGGTTGCGCAGCCAGCGATTGATGCGGCCATCGAGTTGCTGCTTGAGTTCACGTTCATTGCTGGCATCCAGGCCTGCCAGGGTGTCATCCAGCCACTCGGCGAAGCTGTCTTCATCGAGGCTTGAAGTACCGCTGATATCCAGCATCAAGCGGCCGATGCGAACCCAGCCGGCCTCCTGCAGCGTGACGGGCAACGCCAGCGAGACGCTGCCATGCCGGCCGAGACGCGCGCGGGCACGGCGGTCCATGGAATCCAGCGGACGCACCTTGTCATGCTCGATGATGCGTTCGTGCAGTGTCAGGCGTTTCTCCACCGACAGCCCCTGAGCATCGAGGCGAATCACGTCACCATTGACGGGAATCAGTGGTGCCTCGATGCCCAGGGACTGTGCCACCTGGGTGTGAGCGAGCTGGTGGCGATATTCGCCATGCACCGGCAGCAGGCGTACCGGTTTCAGCCAGCCATAGAAGGTGCGCAATTCTTCCTGCGCCGGGTGCCCGGAGGCGTGCAGGTCCGGGAACTGCTTCTCTTCCATGATGCCGACGCCGAGGCGTGTCAGGGCGTTGTGCAACTTGCCGATGGCCAGCTCATTGCCGGGAATCGCCTTGGAAGAGAAGATCACGGTGTCGCCGGCAGCCAGCTCGAAGTCCGGATGGCGGGAATTGGCCAGGCGTGACAGCGCGGCGCGCGGCTCGCCCTGACTGCCGGTGGCGATCACCATGACCTCTTCCGGGGGCAGGTAGCCCAGGTCCTTCACCGGGACCAGCGGCGGGAAGTCTTCCAGATAGCCGAGACCGCGGGCGACGCGCACCATGCGCTCCATCGAGCGACCCAGCAGCGTGATGCGGCGACCATTGCGAGCGGCGGCGCGCCCCAGCGCCAGGATGCGGGCCAGGTTGCTGGCAAAGCAGGTCACGACGACGCGTCCACGACAGCCGGCCAGCGTCTTCTCCAGCGCACGGGCTACCTCGCCCTCGCTGCGCGAATGACCCGCCAGCGGCGCATTGGTGGAGTCGCCGACGACCAGATCGACCGGTGCCAGTGCCTGATAGCGCTCTGGATCGGTGGGCTCGCCGATCAGCGGCTCCGGGTCCAACTTCCAGTCGCCGGTATGCATCACGCGATATTCCGGCGTGACGATCAGCAACGAGCAGCTTTCCGGAATGGAGTGGGTCAGCGGCAACAATCGCAGCGCGAAGGGGCCGGATTCGAAGCCTTCATCCACCTCGATGATCTGCAGGCTCGAGGTTTCCAGCTCGCGCTCGGCGAACTTGGCGCGCAGCAGGCCAGCCGCCAAGGGCGTTGCAATGATCGGGCAGCGCCATTTCGGCCACAGCCAGGCGACCGCGCCGATGTGGTCTTCGTGGCCATGGGTGATCACCAGCATCTGCGGGCTGATGCCCAGGCTTGCCAGAGACTCGATATCCGGCACCTGCAGCGGACCTTCCGGCAGGTCCTGGCGAATCATCATGCCGCAATCCACGGCAATCCAGTGATCCTGATAACCATACAGCGTCAGATTCATGCCGATCTCGCCGCAGCCACCCAGCGGTAGCAGGTGCAGCGGCGGACGTTGTCTCTGACGGACTTGAACGCGGGGTTTCAACATGGATGTCATGCCATCTATAAAATGTGGCTCAACTATACGGGAATCCCGCGAAGCGCCACAAATGGCGCTGTTGTCCGGTCGAGTCGATTCGAGGGCGGCCCGGCCGTCCGCGTGACGCCTTGAGGTGGGCCGGCGTGATGGCCGCTGATCGCAATGTCGTATTGACCATATGGACAGAATCGGGGCGCAGCACTGTTTCAGGCCGCGTGATCAGCTACAATAGCCCACCTTTGCCGAGGGGCTGCTTACGGGCGGTGTCATGATTCCTCGCGCAGGCCGGCGCTTCGCCGGCTGAACATCATTCCCGCTATCACAATGGTTGAACTTACGATGTCTCACGCCTATCGCCTGGTGGTGTCCTGCCCTGATCAGGTCGGAATTGTTGCCCGAGTTTCCACTTTCATCGCCGAGCAGGGCGGGTGGATCACCGAAGCCAATCAGCATTCTGATCTTGGCGCCGGTCGTTTCTTCATGCGCTATGAGATCAACCCCGAAACCATCGGCCTGAGCGCCGCTGAGCTCGGCAAGCGCTTCGCCCCGATCGGTGAAGAGTTCGGCATGCAGTGGCGCGTGCATGACACCGCTGCCAAGAAGCGTGTCGTGTTGATGGTCTCCAAGGACTCCCATTGCCTGGTGGACCTGCTGCATCGCTGGCAGTCCGGTGATCTGGATTGCGAGATTCCCTGCGTCATTTCCAACCACGACGACATGCGTTCGCTGGTCGAATGGCACGGCATTCCGTTCCATCACGTGCCGGTCGACAAGAATGACAAGGCGCCGGCCTTTGCCGAAGTCGAGCGTCTGGTGGAAGAATCCCAAGCCGATTGCATCGTGCTGGCGCGCTACATGCAGATCATTCCGCCGAGTCTGTGTGAGCGCTATGCTGGTCGCCTGATCAACATCCACCACAGCTTCCTGCCTTCCTTCGTGGGCGCCAAGCCGTATCACCAGGCCTTCGGGCGTGGGGTCAAGCTGATCGGGGCGACTTGTCATTACGTGACCGAAGAACTGGATGCCGGCCCGATCATCGAGCAGGACATCCATCGCGTCACTCACTGCCATACCGCCGAGGAACTGGTGCGCATCGGTCGTGATGTCGAGCAGAAGGTCCTGGCGCGCGGCCTGCGTTGGCACCTGCAGGATCGCGTGCTGATCCACGGCAACAAGACCATCGTCTTCGCCTGAGCCTCGCTTGCTCAACGCATGAGTCTGTCATCGACCTGAGGTCGTGACGAAGAAGCCGGTACCTGTTTCAGGTGCCGGCTTTGTTGTTTGCGGGATGGGGGGGCGCGCCTGGCGCGAGCTAGAACAACCCCAGCTGCTGGGCGTCCTCGCGGGCCTTGAGGCGCACGCCGACGCCCAGCAGGCGGACAGGTCGATGGCCGCGTTGCCAGGCTTGCTCCATCAGCAGGGCGAAGCTGTTGGCGCTCGGCAGCGTGGTGGTCGAGGCGGGGAGCAGGCTTTCCAGCGTGGTGCTCTCGAAGTTGCTGAAGCGGATCTTGACGAACTGCTTGGCCAGTACCGGCCGGTCATGGCGGGCGTGACGGCTGGTCAGGCGTTCGAGCAGGGCAGGCATGCGCTCGAGACAGGCCGGCAGGTCGGGCAGGTCGTGATCGAAGGTGTGCTCGACACTGATCGACTTGCGCTCACGCTCGACACGCACCGGTCGCTCATCGATGCCGTGCGCCAGTTCGTGAAGGCGGGTGCCGAACTTGCCGAAGTGCTCGGCTAGGGTCGTCAACGGCGTGCTGCGCATGTCCTCGCAGGTGGTGATGCCCAGGCGTGTCAGACGTGCCAGCGTCGCCGGGCCGACCCCGTGCAGCTTGCCGACGGGCAGCTGGCGGATGAAGGCGTCGCTGGTCTCGGGAGTGATCACCGTCAGGCCGTCGGGCTTTTCCCAGTCGCTGGCGATCTTGGCCAGAAACTTGTTGGCGGCCACGCCAAGGGAGAGGGTGATGCCGGTGCGCTTGAGCGCCTCTTCCTTCAACCAGCGCCACATCCAGGTGGCGCTGCCCTGAAAGTCAGTCACGGCGCTGACATCCAGATAGGCCTCATCCAGCGAGAGGGGCTCCACTAGGGGCGTCAGCTCATGGAAGAGTGCCTGGATCTCGGCGGAAACGGCGCGGTAGCGCTCGAAGTCCGGGGGCACCAGAATCAGCTGAGGGCACAGGCGCAGCGCGCGGGCAGTCGACATCGCCGAGCGTACGCCGAAGGCACGCGCGGGATAGTTGCAGGTGGCGATGACACCGCGTTGCTCGGTGCGGCCACCGATGGCGATGGGTACGTCGCGCCACTCGGGATGGCGGAGCATCTCGACGGCGGCATAGAAGCAATCGCAGTCGGCGTGGAGGATCTTGCGCATGCGCGCATCATGCTAAAAGACTGGATGGCTGTCCAGTGGCGGCGCCCATTCATTGCGCCTGAGCAGGCTCAGCAACGACAACGCCCGACAGTGAGGAGAGTCCTCTCTGTCGGGCGTTGGCATGTCTGGCATCTCGCTTGGGCGCGAGACTGTCGCTCAGCGGATTACAGCGTCATCGCGGCCACCCAGCCGAACACGATCAGCGGGATGTTGTAGTGGATGAAGGTCGGCACCACGCTGTCCCAGATGTGGTCGTGCTGCTGATCGACATTCAGGCCGGCCGTCGGGCCGAGGGTCGAGTCAGAGGCGGGTGAGCCGGCATCTCCCAGCGCGGCGGCGGTGCCGATCAGCGCGACGGTGGCCAGCGGCGAGAAGCCGAATTGCAGCGCCAGCGGCACGTAGATGGCGGCAATGATCGGAATGGTCGAGAAGCTGGAGCCGATGCCGAGGGTGATGAACAGGCCGACCATCAGCATGACCAGCGCGGCCAGCGGCTTGTTGTCACCGATGATGTGGAAGGAGGCGTCGACCAGGGTCTGGATATCGCCGGTGGCCTTCATCACGGAAGCGAAACCTGCCGCCGAGATCATGATGAAGCCGATCAGCGCCATCATGCGCATGCCGGACGTGAAGAGGTCATCCGCTTCGTTCCACTTGAACAGACCACCCAGCGAGAGGATGGCGAAGCCGACCAGGCCGCCGAGAATCATCGAGCCGGAATACAGCTGAATGCCGAGGGCGGCGATGATGGCGACGCCTGCCATGATCAGGCCGCTCTTGGACGGCGTGTGCATGGGCGTGTGGTGCGGTACGTTGCTGGACTTGATCTCGTGGGTCGCGTAGTCACGCGGCTTGCGGTAGGAGACGAACAGTGCCGTCAGCAGGCCGAGGAACATGCCGCCGACCGGAATCGCCATCGCCATAGGCACCATGCCGCGAGTCACGTCGAGACCGAGCGACTGGCCGGCCTCATTGATATTGGCCAGCAGGATGTCGTTGAGGAAGATGGAGCCGAAACCGACCGGCAGCAGCATGTAGGGCGCGGTCAGGCCGAAGGTCAGTGCACAGGCCACGGCACGACGATCCAGGCGCAGGCGGTTCATGGCGACCAGCAGCGGCGGAATCAGGATCGGGATGAAGGCGATGTGGACCGGAATCAGGTTCTGGGAGGAAATCGCGACCAGGGTCACGCTGCCCAGCAGGCCGTACTTGATGGCCGTCTGGCGGCGCGGCGTGCTTTCGCCATTGAGCAGGCCGATCAGGCGTGCGGCGAGCAGGTCCGGCAAACCGGAGCGAGACAGGGCGACGGCGAAGGCACCGAGAGTGGCGTAGGCCAGCGCGACCTTGGCGCCGCCGCCGACACCGTCATTGAAGGCGCCGAGCGTGTCAGTCAGAGACAGGCCGCTGAACAGACCGCCGACCAGGGCGCCGGCGACCAGCGCGAAGACGACCGAGACGCGAGCCAACGACAGGCCGACCATGACCAGGACGGCCAGAATTACCGCATTCATGCGAGTACCTCTATGTGGGGTTGTGCCAGCTTTGGGAGTGTTGCGGACAGAGCGGGCGAACTGTGGGTGCGTGGCCACCCGATCCCGGGGCAATGCCTCGCATGACGTTTACATTCGTGACGAATGCCTTGCTGTCGCAGTGTTCCTGCGGCTTCCTCCTGAATGCCGTCAAAAACGGCGCATTATCTTACCAGAAGGGCAACGCAAGCTGAATGGCCGATGAACGTGGGCGCTGCCAACTGCCACAAGTTGGCGTGCCATGACGGCTTTTTGTAGAATGCCACGCTGCCCGGCGGCTGCAGTCGCAGGCGTTATTCAACAGGAGTGCGCATGCTGGAGCTGGAAAATGCCCGCGTCATCGGCATGGGAAATGATCGGCGTGTCTATCAGGACCCGAACGACCCCCATCGCTGCATCAAGGTCCCGCGTTACCCTGACAAGGGCAGCCGCCAGAATGAACGCGAGCAACGCTATTTCGAGGGCCTGGTCAGACGTGGCATGCGCGACTGGTCCTATGTGCCTGCCTACCACGGCAGTGTCGCCACCGCCGAGGGGCTCGGGCTGGTCTTCGATCTGATTCTCGACAGTGACGGCTCCACGTCACGCCGACTGCGCGAGGTGCATCTCGAGACCCCCGAGCGCCTGAGCACCGAGGTGCTGGTGAGCGAGCTGGCCAATCTCTATCGCTATCTCGAGAAACGCTGGTTGATTCCGTCTGATCTCAATGATCGCAATATCGTGGTCCAGTTCAGCGACGACCAGCCGCCCAGATTGTGGCTGATCGACGGTATCTCGAATCCTGACTTCATTCCGCTGGCGACCAGTGTCGCCTGGCTGGCGCGGCGCAAGGTCGCGCGTCGTTATCGTCACTTCCTCAAGAAGCTGGTCAAGGGCGGTCAGCTCTCGCCAGAGGATTATCAGGCACTCGAAGCCCGTCTGTGGGGGTGAATGCCTCTGATGGTGATGGCTCTCGAGACTGGTGGCGCTCGAGAGTGACTGCCCCTGATGGCGCTTGCCTTTGATGGCAATCGCCTTTGATGGACATCGCCTTTGATGAACATCGCCAGGAGCAGTCGTGTTGTGTATCAGTGCATCAGTGTTCCAGGGTCTCGAAGTAGCTGGTCATCGCATGGGTGATCTGGCGCAAGTCCTGCGGCGAGGTGATATAGGCCGGCATGGTATAGAGCCAGCGACCGAAGGGACGTAACCAGACACCCAGTTCACGGGCATGGGCCTGAGCGCCTGCCAGACTGCTGGCATCGTGCACTTCTATCACCGCCGTGGCACCCAATACGCGTATATCGCGAATGGCGGGGTGGGAGAAATTCAGCAGGGTGTCGCGCAACAATTGATTGAGCTCGGCAATCTTGCCCAGATAATTCTCTTCCTCGAATACCGCGAGACTTTCCAGTGCTACCCGACAGGCCAGCGGATTGCCCATGAAGGTCGGGCCGTGCATGAAGGCGCTATTGGCATCCTCGCCATCAAATGCATGGAAGATATGACTCTGGGCCAGGGTGGCGGCATGTCCCAGATATCCCCCCGTCAGTCCCTTGGAGAGCACCATGATGTCGGGAGAGACATTGGCGTGTTCACAGGCAAACATCTTGCCGGTCCGACCGAAACCGGTCGCGACTTCATCGAAGATCAATACGATTCCGAACTCATCACATAACTCGCGCGCCGCCTCGAGATAGTAGGGCGAGTACATGTTGAGGCCACCTGCCGCCTGCAAGAGAGGCTCCATCAACAATGCCGCTATCTCATGCTGGTGTGTTTCCAGACAGGCGCGCAATGCGCTGATATCGTCTGCTACCTCGTCACGACTGGCGCTGAAACCGGCAGTCGGCGCCGGTGCGAAATGATGTCTGGGCAGGAAATCGGCGAACAAGGAATGCATGCCTTCCTCGGGGTCACACACTGCCATGCAGCCCGACGTATCGCCGTGATAGGCCTTCATCAATGACAGCATGCGCGTCCGTCCCCGCGTGTCATCGCGGTCTTTGCGCTGTTGCTGATATTGTACTGCCATCTTCATGGCGACTTCCATGCCCACCGAGCCGCTATCCGAGAAGAAGACATGATTCAGGCCCTCGGGGGTGACGCGCACCAGCGCATCGGCAAGCTCCTTGGCCGGTCGATGGCGAATGCCGCCCAGCATCACATGGCAGAGTTCTGCCGCTTGCTGCTGAATGGCCGCGACGAGGCGCGGGTGTCCGTAGCCATGGATCATGCACCACCAGGAACATGTCGCATCCAGCAGTGTCTCACCTCCCGCCAGTGTCATGCGGGCTCCCGTGCCGCCGACCACCTCCAGTGGCGCTGGCATGTACTGCATCTGGGTATAAGGGTGCCAGAGAGAAAGTGAGTCCGTATCGCGGGTCGGCATCTGGGAGAATGGCATGGAGTGTCTCTGCGAGTGGCGGGAGAGTGGAATGGCGTGATGATGGCTCAATCTTTGTCAACTTTGACCATTCTATCAGGTTGACGGTGTTTTTGAAGTGACGCTTTCTGGAGAAAGTGTTGCATTTTGCACCACTATTAGTTCGCCACCTGCTTTAGTATGGACTTCTGTTGTTCGTTCAGGTGCATGCTTTTCGAGGTGCGCAGGCAATGACAGCTCTACATCGAAAGTCTGCAATCTGACGCCGCCACGCCAACGGGGAAGTGGTTGCATAATACTTCCTTGTGGGTTGTTGTCATGAATTGTGCATATCCCGTGAATATTGGAGGTCCAGTGATGGCGGGCCCTCAAGCCTGATATCAGGTCGTGGTAAAGACTTCTTCGTGTTGTTGCAGAGACACTTTTGGCAGGCCTGTCTTCAGTTGTGACAGGGGATAATGAAGTGCTTGGGCAGTGAGTACTGTTTTTTTGCTGGCTATTGCATTGATCGGAAAGATTGCATACTTTGGAAACATGTTATTTAAGACTTCACCTTGCAGTTGACTCGGTCTATAATCGCCCTTGATCTGGTGTGGGCGCTTAACTGTCCCGAGTGTCCTGCACAAGTCTTTATGAAAACGCGCTGTTAAACATGTACGGCAGATGAATATCGCCGGGCCTCTTTCAGCATCGTGTTTTCGTGACTCAACTGTCTGTCCCGACATCCTGGAGATACTCATGTCCCTGTTGACTGATTTCATGCAGAAAGAGCAAGAGCTCAAGAAACTTCAAGAGCAGCTGGAAAGCCTGCGCAATGATGACCGTCTGAAGAACGAACTCGAATTCAAGGACAAGCTGGACGCGCTGATGGGCGAGTACGGCAAGTCCACTCGTGATGTCATCACCCTGCTGGACCCGAAAGCGTCCCAGGCGCCGGCTGCTGCCGCACCGGAAAGCAAGACCGGTGGCGTGCGTCGCAAGCGCAAGCTGAAGGTCTACAAGAACCCGCACACCGGTGAAGTCATCGAGACGCGTGGTGGCAACCACAAGCAGCTGAAAGAGTGGAAGGAAGAGCACGGTGCGGAAACCGTCGAATCCTGGCTCGAGCGCACTGAAAGCTGAGCACTGGCTTTCCAGCCAGCTAGCTGACGCTGCCAGACATGAAAAAGCCCCGCAATCGCGGGGCTTTTTCATGTCTGGCGTTTGACTGACGCTAGACGACGGACTCCTTCTTTTGAGTAGTCCTAGAGCAGACCTTGAGCAGGTCTTGAGTAGACCGATAGGGCGCTTTCCCATGAGACTCGCTGTGAAATTACAGCGTCAGAAAGCGCCACTATCGGCAGCCGTCATGCCCGAGGGCTACCTCGAGGGCTATCAGCTGTCACGCTGATTGAGGTCCACCAGGCGACCGATGGCGAGAATCTTGCCTGTCGGTTTGCCGGTCGGCGAACCGCCTTCTGGCTCCAGTGTCATCTCCAGCAGCTGGCCCGGGCTCATGCTGCCGATCTGCTCGGCGCTGAGTTCGATGCCCGCAATCGGGTCGACCAGCCCCAGTGAGCGCGGCCCTTCTTGCGGGTCGGTCAGGGTCCACAGTTCGATGGCGCGATCCGTCGGGCGCTCGATGGAGACCTTCGGTGTCAGCTGCAGGCCACCGCTGGGCGTGACATTGGCCACCCAGGTCGGCGTGCCCGGATCTTCCAGTGTCTGCAGGATAGCGACCATACGTTGCGCGTCGCCGTCAGGGGTCTGGGTAGCCACCTCCGGTGATGTGCCCTCCAGCGGCGCGCTGGGAGAGAAGGGCCCCATCTGCATGACCAGTGCCAGGGCGAGACCTGCCCCCAGACCCAGTCCGAGGCCACCGCCGAGCCAGCGCAGCAGCCAGGGCGCCTTGGTTGAGGTGCTTTTCTGCTCTGCGTCATGTCGAGCGGCGTCATCGCGGGTGGCGGAGGACTGCTTGAGGCGCACCAGGCTGGCGTCGATGCGCTTCCATAATGAGTCGGAAGGCGGCTCCGGCGGCAGGCGATCACTCACGCTCAGCCAATGTTGCTGCCAGCGCAGGGCCATGCGTGCGGCATTGTCATCGCGCTCGATCCAGGCGCGCACTTCGGCCTCACGCTCAGGGTCCAGCAGCCCGAGGGCATGCTCACCTAGCAGCAGGTTCTGTTCTTCGGGAGATTCGGGAATCAGGGGGCTATTCATCGTGACAGGCACTCCTGCAGTAGCTTGAGACCGGCGCGGATGCGTCCCTTGATGGTGCCAAGCGGTGCGCTCAGCTTCTCGGCGATCTGTTCGTGTGTCAGTCCCTTGAAGAAGGCCAGCAGGATGGGTTCGCGGCGCGGCACTTCCAACTCACCCAGGCAGTCGCTCAACTGATGGGCCGTCTGGCTGTCATCGGCCGCGGTTTCCGGGTTGGCGAGCAGATCGGCCAGCGTGTCGAGCGCATCACTGTCGCCGCGTGGCGTCCGCCCCTGGGCGCGCAGTTGATCCAGGGCGCGATAGCGCAGGATGGTAAACAGCCAGGCGCGACCATTGCCGAGTTCACGGCGATACTGGCCCGCGTTGGACCACAGCTTGATGAAGGCGTCATGGACGGCATCTTCCGCCTGGTCGCGGCTGTTCAACAGGCGCATGGCGAGCGCCAGCATGCGGCCCGATTCAAGATCATAGAGGCTGCGGAACGCGGCCTCGTCTCCGCGTGCACAGGCTTCTATCGCACTGGCGTGGTCAAAGCTTTCCGCATCTGGCGGACTGACTGACGGCTTCTGTGCTGGCATGGGGCGGCCGGCTCCTTTGGCAGGGGGTCCATTGTTCAGATGACGGTATGTGCACCGCCGGGGAATGGCAAGTTGCATGATAGAGGCCTTCGTTCGGGAAAGAATCAACGCCCGTGACGGTCGGGATGGCGGTGCGTCAACTGCGGGGGATAGACAGGTAACGTCCCGCTTCCCGCCTTGGATGTTCGTGGCCGGTTTTCAGGCGTGTCTGGGCGTGGCGTCAGCCGGTCACCTCACATCCGATGGGGAAAGCGCGGCGCGGCTGCATTGCTGCTCGCGCGGTGAGTCCGCATAATGGCCGGCATGACAGCCTGGGAGGCGTGATGAAGCAGCAATTCAATACGATCGGCGTGATTGGCCGACTGGGCAGTGCCCAGGTGGTGGATACGCTCAAGCGCTTGATTCGCTTTCTGGATTCCCGTGGCCTGGCCATGGTGATCGAGGAACGCACTGCCACGCTGCTGCTGGACCACGGTCTGCAGGTGGCCAGTCGCCGTCAGATGGGCGAGCAGTGTGATCTGGTGATCGTGGTCGGCGGCGATGGCAGCCTGCTGGGCGCCGCGCGCGCGTTGTGCCGCAGCGGCACGCCCGTGCTCGGCGTCAATCGTGGGCGACTCGGCTTTCTGACCGACATTCGCCCCGATGAGCTCGAGGAGAAGGTGGCCGAGGTGCTGGGCGGTGACTATCTCAGCGAGCAACGCTTCCTGCTCGAGGCCGAGGTTTACCGCGAAGGCGAGCGCATCGGGGCGGCCGATGGCCTCAATGATGTGGTGCTGCACCCCGGCAAGGCGGCGCGCATGATCGAGTTCGAGCTGTTCATCGATGGCCAGTTCGTCTACTCCCAGCGCTCGGATGGCTTGATCGTCGCCACGCCGACCGGCTCGACCGCCTATGCGCTGTCCGGTGGCGGCCCCATCGTGCATCCGCGTCTCGAGGCGATCACCCTGGTGCCGATGTTCCCGCATACCCTTTCCAGTCGTCCGATCGTGATCGATGCGGCCAGCGAGATCATCCTGCATATCAGTGCCAGCAACTCGACCTACCCGCATATCAGCTGCGATGGCCAGACCCAGGTGGTGGCCAAGCCCGGGGATGTGCTCAAGATCCGGCGCAAGAGTGAGCGTCTGACGCTGATTCATCCGCTGGAGCACAACTATTTCGAGATCTGTCGCACCAAGCTCGGTTGGAGCAATCGCCTCGGCGAATGACCTCAAGGCTCACAGCATGCAAGCATTCGTGGCGCCACAGGATGGCTATGACCTTATCGGCGATGTACACGGCTGCGGCGCCACTCTGGCGACGTTGCTGGAGACGCTCGGCTATCACATCGTCGATGGCGTCTATCGCCACCCGACCCGCAAGGTCATCTTTCTCGGCGATATCATCGATCGTGGTCCGCGCATCCGCCTGGCGGTGCAGCTGGCCAGCAGTATGGTCAATGCCGGCGAAGCGCTGATCGTGATGGGCAATCACGAATACAACGCCCTGGCGTATTGTCGGCGCGCACGGCCGCGTGCAGGCGGCGAGCATCGTGATTTCCTGCGCTCGCATACCTCACGTCACAATCGCATCATCCGCGAGACGCTTGACCAATATCAGCATCATCCCGATGAGTGGGACGAGGCGCTGCGCTGGTTCATGCGCATGCCGCTGTGTCTGGAGCTGCCGCCGCTGGCCCCCGGCCAGAGCGGGCTGCGCGTGGTGCACGCCTGCTGGGACGAGCCACTGGTGCGTACCTTCCTGGAGCGCTACCCCGATGGCTGCATCGATGAAGACTTCCTGCATGAGTCCATCGAGCACGACAGCTTCGCCTATCGCGTGCTGGACCGCATGACGCGCGGCGCGAACCTGCGCTTGCCGGAAGGGGTCGAGATCCATTCCGGCGATGGTTTCACGCGCCGAAGCTTCCGCACGCACTTCTGGGCACGTGAGCCCCGCACCTACGGCGATGTGGTCTTCCAGCCCGACAACCTGCCCGGCGAGCTGGAATCGCGCTGGTTGAGCGAGCAGGAGCTGGCCAATCTGCCTTACTACGGGCCAGAGCAGCCGCCGCTGTTCCTCGGGCACTACTGGTGCGAGGGCTTGCCGGCGCTGCCGGCCCCCAACATTGCCTGCCTGGATTACAGTGCGGTCAAGTTCGGGCGCCTGGTGGCGTATCGCTTCAGTGGCGAAGCCACGCTGGATGCCGCCAACTTCGTGTGGGTGCCGGTACCGCGTGAGCCCTCCCGACGCCCCGTGCCGGAAGAGCTGTCCCGCGACACCCTGTCGAACCAGTCATTCGCCAATGGCGCCAGTCAATAGGACTGGCCATTAGTACCGGTCAATTGCACTGGCCATTGGCACTGCTCAATAGCACTGGTCATGGGTACTGACCAATAGCGTCAGTGATGCTGGTGGCGAATGACGATTGTTTTTTACAATCATGTGTCAGTGAACCAAAGCCCGATTGCGCACTCTGAGTAAGTGTTCCCTTGAATGATCCTTGCTCAGTCCGGTGCCCCCCACCGGGCTTTTTTTATGTCTGTCACAAAGTCCAGACGCCTGCGGCGCTGTGGTAGATTTTCACAGGTTGATCTGACTTCTCCTTGTTTATCAACGTGTACTGAGTCTGTTCAGTCGCGTGTCATCTTCAGAGGCATACATGTTCAAGGTTCTGACGCTGCCCGAATCCTTCGACAGCCGCCCCCTGCGTGAAGCCCTGTGGGCCGAGAAGATCGGTCACCAGATCACCCTGAGCCAGGCTCGCCCGACAGAGGCTGCGTCTGGCGGCGATGCCGAGAGCCACGAGGGCGGCCAGGAGCTGTGGCTGGCCGACCCCGAGCAACTGCCGCGCGTCATCGCGATGCTCGAGCGCCAGTCACGCGGTGAACCGTTGCGGGATGCCTCCGCAGGTGCCGCGACGCGTGGCACCGCCAGTTCTCAGTCTCTAATCGCCCTGATGCGCCAGACGCCGTTGACCTGGCTGGTCGGACTGGCCTGCTGCGTCACCGTGCTGTTCCAGTATGCGCTGGGTCAGGCGGCGGTATTCGAGTGGCTGGCCATCGTGCCCTTCGAGCTTGTCGGCAGTCAGTACATCGCGCCTGAGCCACTGTCCGTGACGCTGGCGGGGGAGTGGTGGCGGCTCTGGTCGCCGTCATTGATGCACTTCGGGGTACTGCACCTGGTGTTCAACCTGCTGTGGCTGTGGGTGTTCGGGCGCCAGATCGAGGCCATCGATGGCGGTTGGCGCTTCGCGCTGGTCGTGGTGCTGAGCGGCGTGGCGGCCAATCTGGCCCAATACGCCACCGGCAGCGTGCTGTTCGGAGGGCTGTCGGGGATCGACTTCGCCGTGATCGGCTATGTCTTCATCGCCGCACGCCGCCGCCCCGCGCTGGGCTATCAGATGCAGCGCTCGCTGATGATCTTCATGCTGATCTATCTGGTGCTGTGCATGACGCCGCTCGCGAGCGCCATCGGTCTGGGCGCCATCGCCAACGAGGCGCATCTTGGCGGCCTGCTGACCGGTCTGCTGCTGGGCTGGCTGCTCCCCAGGCGCAGCGCGGCCTGAGCCTTGGTGCTTCGGTCCAGGGGATGCCACCTCTGGAAATGACACTGCGCGAAACGACAATGCTAGAATGGCGGCCATCCCCAGTGACTCCGATGGTCCGCCTTCGGCAGTCGTGGACCCGTATCAGGAGAGTATGTGATGAGCAACATGTCCTTTGACGGCATGGTCGAGCAGATGACGCCGACCATCTACGAGAGCCTCAAGCAGTCCATGCAGCTGCGCAAATGGCCGGATGGCCGCGTGCTGACCCAGGAGCAGGTCGAGCTGTGCATGGAAGCCGTCATCAAGTACGAAGCGCACAACAACGTGCCGGCCGAGTCGCGTGTCGGCTTCATCGACAACGGCACCTGTGGGCCGCGTGATGACGACAGCACTGCAAGCGATGAGCCGGAGCAGATCAAGTGGGTCAACTGACGCTGGATGATGCCCTGAGTGCGGATGAAACCTCCGGCACGGCTCAGGAAGCCAGTGCTCAGGATGCGGCACCCATCACGCTGAGTGGCAACCTCCACAAGATGTCCATCGTGCCTGCCGGTGAGACGCTTGCGATCGATACCTCGTTTGATGCGCCGTCGGTCATGCGCGAGCCGCTGGCGGCCAACTATGGCCTGCGTCTGGGCGAGATCACCCAGCCGCTGAATGCCTATATCGGCCACAAGGTGCGATTGAGCTTCACCGGTCAGATCCACTGCAGCCATTGCGGTCGCAAGACCAAGAAGAGCTTCGCGCAGGGGCATTGCTATCCGTGCTTTCGCAAGCTGCCGCAGTGCGATGGCTGCATCATGAAGCCGGAGACCTGCCACTACGCCGAAGGCACCTGCCGTGATCCGCAGTGGGGTGAGGAGCACTGCTTCCAGCCGCATATCGTCTATCTGGCCAATTCCTCCGGCCTCAAGGTCGGCATCACGCGCAAGACCCAGATGCCGACGCGCTGGTTCGATCAGGGTGCCATCCAGGCGCTGCCCATCGTCGAGGTCTCCAATCGCCTGCAGTCGGGGCTGGTTGAGGTGCTGTTCAAGCAGGCGCTGAACGACCGCACCAACTGGCGGGCGATGCTCAAGGGCGATGTGGCCGAGCTGGATCTGGAAGCCGAGCGGGATGCCTTGCTGGCCCAGATGTCAGAGGGCCTGG
Organism: Cobetia sp. 29-18-1; assembly: GCF_029846405.1. NCBI lineage: Bacteria > Pseudomonadati > Pseudomonadota > Gammaproteobacteria > Oceanospirillales > Halomonadaceae > Cobetia > Cobetia sp. 29-18-1. Next base: position 16,586 of record NZ_JARWKS010000005.1, on the reverse strand, counting down.
CGGCGCTGCAGGCGCATTGCGGTGAAGGCGCCATCCGGGTGTTGGACACCACGGCGCTGGCCTTCGAGTTTCCGGTGCGCACCGCGCCGACCAAGGTCACCTCGTTCAACTTCGACAAGACGCCAGTGGTGGAAGGCGTACTCGAAGGGCTCAAGGGTCAGTATCTGATTCTCGACAGCGGCGTGATCAATCTGCGCAAGTTCACCGGCTATGAGATCGAGGCCCAGCTGGGCGGGGAATGAGCCACGGCTGAGCCATAGCCAAGAGCACAGCAAAGAGCTCAGCACCGTACACACGACAGCGCCCACGCTCCGTCACGGAGGGTGGGCGCTGTCGTTTCTTGCTTCTTGCTACAGGCTTGCAGACTCCGTTCGGGGCGTATCAGCCCAGCACGGGCTGGCGGCGCGCCTGCATGCGCGTCAGAAATACCTGCATCACGCGCCGGTAGAGCTCGCGTCCCAGCACCACATCCTCGACGCCGGCATCCAGATTCGGGTTGTCGTTGACCTCGATGACCACCACGCGGTCCTCCAGCTGCTTCAAGTCGACGCCATAGAGGCCGTCGCCGATCAGGCGGGTCGCCTTCAGGGCCGCCTTGATCACGGCCGCTGGCACCTCGCTCGGGTCGACCGTCGCGAAGCCGCCGGAGCGGGTACGCGCGCCGCTGTGGTCGTAGATCTGCCAATGGCCGCGCGCCATGTAGTAACGGCTGGCGAACAGCAGCTTGCCGTCGAGCACGCCGATGCGCCAGTCGAACTCGGTCGGTAGCCACTCCTGCAGCAGCAGCAGGGCGGAATCATGGAACAGCCGCTCGGCTTCGCGCACCAGTGTCTCGGGGCCATCGATCTTGACGATGCCGCGGGAGAAGGCGCCATCCGGCACCTTCATCACCAGCGGGTAGCGCATGTGCTGACCGCGCTCGGCCAGCTGGCGCAGTTCGCCCCGATGGATCAGGCGACCCTGCGGGGCACTCAGGCCGCGTGCCTTGAGAAGCTCATGCAGGAAGACCTTGTTGGTGCAGCGCAGAATCGACTGGCTGTCATCGATCACCACCAGCCCTTCGTGCTCGGCACGCTTGGCCATGCGATAGGTGTGGTGATCCAGACTGGTCGTCTCGCGGATGAACAGGCCATCGAACTCGGCCAGACGGCCTTCATCGCGCCGGGTGATCAGGCTGACATCGATGCCCAGGCGCCGCCCTTCGCGGATGAAATGCTTGAGCGCGGTACGGTTGGACGGCGGCAGCGCCTCGTCCGGGTCGACCAGCATGGCGAGATCGAAGCGATAATGGCGACGTGCCTTGGGCGTGCGCCACACCTTGCGCGAATGGCGATTGAGCGCCTGGGCGAAGCGGTCTTCATCCGCCGCTGCCAGGTGGTTCAGGGATTGTGGGCGCACTCGCTTGAGCACCCAATGATCGCCACGGCCTTCAAGACGCACCTCCAGCAGCGGGCAGGGCAGGCGCTCGAACAGCTTGCGTGCGAGACGCGCAAGCGCGGGGTCTGCGCTCTCGCCGAAGGTCAGCAGCAGGTCGAGTCGTGGCGGCTTGCCAGCCCCATGCGTCGCGTCTTGCGGGACGGGCAGGGCGCCCTTGCGTGTCAGTTCCTCGAGCAGCACGCGGATGCCGCCCAGTTCCATGTCGATCAGCGACTTGCGTGACAGTTGATTGAGGGTCTCCACTGACGGCAACGCCTTCTGACCGCGCGCCTGGGCCAGCAGCGAGACGTAATAGCCGATGCCCAGGTAATCCAGTCCGCCACACAGATTGATGACGTGGGTGGCGAGCTGCGGCGCATCGTCGGCGCGCTGGGCTGGCGCATCGCTTGAGAGTTCGGAAAGAAAGTCATGGGCGCTGATGACATCATCACTGGGATAGAAGGCGCGCCAGTCAGAAACACGGTCAACCACGATACGCAGGCGGGACATTGCGAAGCCTCGCAAGGCGGGCACCGAAGCGGTGCCGAATGCGCGCATCATGAGAAACAATCCCCGTCATCGCAATAGGCTGGAAAGTGAAATAATTTCATGCAAAGAGACCAAGACAAGACGCGCCTGCATGCCCAGAATGCAGCGCATTGCTACCGCCCCGCGACACGCTGATCCTCGGACGGCGTCAGGGCGCTGACAGGCGGGAGAGCCTGCACCATGACCCCCATTCTGCGCCCGGCCATCCGGGCCGATCTCGACGCTCTGGTAGAGCTCGAGGAAGTCAGTTTCGACAGCGACTGGTTCAGTCGTCGTCAGCTGTCCCATCTGATTCTGCGTGCCCATGCCCGTACCCTGGTGATCATCCAGCCCGATGACGATGTCATCCCGTCCGCACCGGCGGTGGACGATGTGATGGCCGCGCTATGGCCGGCCGGTAGCGTCGAGCGCGATGACGCCACGCCGCTGCGCAGCGTGCTCGGCTACGGCACCGTGCTGTTTCGGCGCAATTCACGCCGGGCGCGACTCTATTCCTTCTGCCTGCATCCGGAATCGCGTGGCCGCGGCCTTGCCCAGCGCATGCTGACATCGCTTGAGCAGCTGGCCATCGCGCAGGGCTGTACGCAGTTCGATCTTGAGGTGCACACCGGCAATGGCGCGGCGATCGCGCTCTACGAGCGACACGGCTTCGAGAAGTGTGGTCGCCTGCGCGATTACTATGCCGATGGGGCCGCCGCCTGGAAGATGCGCAAGGCATTGACGCTGGATTCACCGGCGCCGGTGGCTGAGGAACTCGTGGCCGGTGATGCCGGTGAAGCGCACCCGGGGCCGCCCTCGACGGTGAATGCCGGCGCCGCCTGAGCCAGGGGCATGGCGCGCGTGGCCCCCATGGGCTAGGATGCGCTGTTTATTCTTCATGGCTTCAAAGGAATCGCTCCCATGCCGTCATTCGATATTGTCTCCGAACTCGACAAGCACGAAGTTCAGAATGCCGTCGATCAGGCCAATCGCGAACTCGCGACGCGCTTCGATTTCAAGGGCGTGACTGCCAGCTTCGAACTCGAGAAGGAAGAGAACGTCAATCTGGAAGCCGACGCCGACTTCCAGCTGCGTCAGATGATCGAACTGCTCAAGGGCCGTCTGATCGCGCGCGGCATCGACGTGCGTTGCCTGGAAGAGAAGGACGCCGACACCGCTGGTGTGCGTGCCCGTCAGCAGCTGGTGCTGCGTCAGGGGCTGGACCAGCCGACCGCCAAGAAGATCGTCAAGGCGCTCAAGGATGCCAAGCTCAAGGTCCAGGCGCAGATCCAGGGCGAGAAGGTCCGCGTCACCGGCAAGAAGCGTGACGACCTGCAGGGCGCCATGGCGCTGCTCAAGGGCGATGAGAACCTCGAGCTGCCGCTGCAGTTCAACAACTTCCGCGATTGATCCAGCGCGCAAGTGCCTGGCGATCGCCATTCTCAGCACCGTTCGCTATCGGCGTGCGGTGCTGTCTTCGTTTGATTCGCTGATTTGCGGTGTCGTGAGAGTCACTGATTCGCTTGTTTTCTGGATCAACAGATTCGCTTTGAAAGCGTCATGTCTCGTCGCTGGCGCTGCGCTTGTCCAGCCCGGTGCTTCACTCGAGACGACCGGACGCGTCGCTTTCAAAGCGTTTCACCCTATTCGTACGTGATATCTGCGCCATGCGGGCCGCTTCGGCACCCGACAACGCGCAAAGAGAGGTTATATGTCTGCTCCGCTCGCTATCGGCCAGCGCAACACCCTGACGATCACCAAGCGGGTCGGCTTCGGCGTCTTCCTCGATGGTGGGGATCGCGGGGAAATCCTGCTGCCGACGCCCTTCATTCCGGCGGGGGCCGACATCGGTGACGAAGTCGAAGTCTTCGTCAGCCTGGATGATGAAGACCGCCTGCTGGCCACCACGCGCTATCCGCGTGCCATGGTCGGCGAATTCGCCGCGCTCAAGGTGGTCGAGGTCAATGACATCGGCACCTTCCTCGACAATGGCCTGGGCAAGGACCTGCTGCTGCCCTACGGCGAGCGCAAGCGTGAGCTCAAGGCCGGCCAGTTCGCCATGGTGCACGTCGGTCTCGACAAGCACAGTGACCGCATGGTCGCCTCGATGCGTCTGGATCGCTGGCTCGACAAGACTCCCGCCACCTACGCGGTGGGCCAGGAAGTCTCCGGTCTCGTTGCTGCGCGGACCGACCTGGGCATGAAGATCATCATCGACAACGCCCATTGGGGCCTGGTGCACCACGACCGTATCTTCACGCGTCTGCGCATCGGCAATCGTCTGCGTCTGTGGGTGTTGAAGAATGACGGCAACGGCAATGTCGATCTCACGCCGCAGGCACCGGGTCCGGCCGGCCATCAGCAGCTGGCGGACCGCATTCTGGCAGCGCTGGAAGCCAGTCAGGGCGTGCTGCCGCTGGGTGACAAGAGCGAACCGGAAGCCATCAGTGAAGCCTTCGGTGCCAGCAAGGCCAACTTCAAGCGCGCCATCGGTCACCTGAAGCGCGAAGGCAAGGTCACGCTGGCGCCCACCGAGACGCGTCTGGTCAAGTAAGCGCCACTGTCAGCTTGTACTGCCACTGCCACTGCCACCCTCGGGAGACCGACGGGTGGCAGTTTGCGTTTCAGGGTCCCGCATGGCACCAATGACAGCGTATCATGGGGGTATCTTGCGCTGAGTTGCCCCCATTCGCTCCTTCACCTTCGACAAGGAATGTCTGCATGACTGTCTCCGCTTCTGCTGCCTCCGCTTCTTGTGGTCCCTCAACGTCTGCTGGTTCGCCGCGTCTGTTGATTGCTCCTGACAGCTTCAAGGAAGCGCTGGCAGCCAGTGATGCCGCCGAGGCCATGGCGCGTGGTGTTCGCCGGGTACTGCCCGAGGCACAGATCGATCTCTGCCCGCTGGGGGATGGCGGTGAGGGCACGCTGGCGGCGTTGTTGGCGGCGGCCAGTGAAGCAGACCCCATCGAGGCGCGCAGCGCTCAGGTGCGTGATCCGCTCGGGCGTGACGTCACCGCCCAGTGGGGCTGGCAGCCGGGTAGCCGCACGGCCATCGTCGAGCTGGCCGAAGCCAGTGGTCTGCATCTGGTCAGCCCTGATGAGCGCGACGCGCGGGTCGCCGATACGCATGGCGTGGGCGAGCTGATCCTGGCGGCGCTGGACGCCGGTGCCGAGCGGCTGATCGTCACCCTGGGCGGCAGTGCCACCAACGATGGCGGCAGCGGCATGCTGCGTGCGCTCGGGCTGCGTCTGCTCGACGCTGACGGCAATGAGCTGGCCGCAGGCGGCGCGGCCCTCGCGCGTCTGGCGAGTCTGGACGTCAGTGCGCTGGATCCACGTCTGGCCGATCTCAAGGTGTCTGCCGCGGTCGATGTCGACAACCCTCTGTGTGGTCCGCGCGGCGCGAGCGCCGTGTTCGGCCCGCAGAAGGGCGCCGATGCCACGGTGGTCGAGGAACTGGATGCGGCGCTGGGCCACTTCGCGCGCCTGAGCGCTGAAGTGCTGGGCACAGACCAGCAGCAGTTGGCCGGTGCAGGGGCCGCAGGCGGCATGGGCTACGCGGTGGCGGCCTGGTTGAACGGCGAGTTGCGCCCGGGCATCGAGCTGGTGATGGAGCGCCTCAACGTGAGCGAACGTCTGGCGGGCTGTGATCTGCTGATCACCGGGGAAGGCGGTCTGGATGGCCAGAGCCTGGGCGGCAAGACCCCCATCGGTGCGGCGCGAGCCGCGCGAGCCGCCGGGGTGCCCGCCATCGTGTTGGCCGGTCGACTGGCCGAGGGCTGGCAAGCCGCCCATGATGAGGGGGTCAGTGCCGTCTTCACGCTGTGTGACAGCGCCATGCCGCTTGAGCAGGCGCTGGCGCGCACCTCGGAGCTGCTGGCTGACCGCTGCGAGGCCATCATGCGTCTCTGGCAGTTGGCGCAGCGCGGCTGAGCGCAGCCCGGCTGATCGCAGCCCGGCTGAGCGCCGCTAACCCACGGCCCCCATGGCGGGGGGGGCGTGGCCTTTCGCGATATCGGCAAGCCCGTTACCATGCACGCAGTTGCTATCAGGCGGATAGTCAGAAAGTACTTTTCCCATGAACGACTTGGCGTTTGACTGATAGCAGGAAGCACACGGTGTGTGACCGCAGGTGGTGAGGATTCGACATGATGATCTTTCGGCGCATGAAGCGTATCTGCTGGCTTGGCCTGGCCTGGTTGTTCTTCGGCATCGGCTTCGCTGGCATGTTTCTGCCGCTGCTGCCCACCACCGTCTTCATGCTGCTGGCGCTGGCCTGTGCCAGCCGAGGCTCACCGCGCTTTGCACGCTATATCCGTGAACATCCCCAGATCGGGCCGACGCTGGTGGCCTGGGAGCGCGAACGCGCCATTCCGCTGCGCGCGCGTATCATGGCGGTCAGCATGCTGGCCGTCTCGATGCTGATCATCCTGTTCACCGTCTCAGTGCTGGCCGTCAAGGTCTCGCTGCTGGTCTTCCTGTCGCTGCTGGCACTCTGGCTGGCCACGCGCCCGGAGCCCAAGGGCGAGGGGGCGAACCTTGCCGTCAGTGGCGAATCCCTTCCGCGCGAATGAGCGCTTCATCGCGGGCAGGTGAGGTGTCTGCTCCCTCGCTGTCCGCTGTCTTCCTGCCGTGAGGAGTCACCTCCCGCGGCGCTGATTGCGGAGTCTTTGATGTCACAACCTGCAGCGATTCATCTTGCCGATTATCAGGCACCCGCCTGGCGTGTGCTGGACACCCGCCTGACGTTTGATCTGGCACCGTCCGCGACCCGTGTGACGACCGTGCTGACCCTCGAGGCCAATCCCGATGCCGCCGTGGGCAGTGATGCCACGCCGCCGCTGGTGCTCAATGGCGAGCATCTGACGCTTGAGTCCGTGCGTGTCGATGGGCGAGCGCTGGCCAGTGATGAATACAAGCTCGACGAGACTCACCTGACCTTGGCCGGCCTGCCGGCCAACTGTGAGCTCGAGACGGTGGTGGTGATCGACCCGGCCGCGAATACCGCGCTGGAAGGCCTCTACGTGTCCTCAGGCATGTTCTGCACCCAGTGCGAGGCCGAAGGCTTCCGTCGCATCACCTACTACCCGGACCGCCCGGACGTGATGTCGGTGTTCACCACCACCATCATCGCCGACAAGGACAGCTACCCGATTCTGCTCTCCAACGGCAATCCCGTCGAGCGTGGCGAGCGCGAGGGTGGTCGTCACTTCGTCACCTGGCAGGACCCGCATCCCAAGCCGTGCTATCTGTTCGCGCTGGTGGCGGGGGACCTGGTCAAGCATGACGACAGCTTCACCACCATGAGTGGCCGTGACGTCGCTCTGGAAATCTGGGTCGAGCCGGAAAATCTCGACAAGACCCAGCACGCCATGAACTCCCTCAAGGCCTCCATGAAGTGGGACGAGGAAGTCTACGGTCGCGAATATGACCTCGACATCTTCATGATCGTCGCGGTCAACGACTTCAACATGGGCGCGATGGAGAACAAGGGCCTCAACATCTTCAACAGCGCCTGCGTGCTGGCCAACCCCGATACCACCACCGACGCCGCCTTCCAGCGCGTCGAAGGGGTGGTCGCACATGAGTACTTCCACAACTGGTCGGGCAACCGCGTCACCTGCCGGGACTGGTTCCAGCTGTCCCTGAAGGAAGGCTTCACCGTCTATCGCGACCAGACCTTCTCCGCCGACATGAACTCGGCGCCGGTCAAGCGTATCGAAGACGTCGCCATGCTGCGTACCGCGCAGTTCGCCGAAGATGCCGGCCCCACCGCACACCCGGTACGCCCGGCGTCCTATATCGAGATTTCCAACTTCTACACCCTGACCATCTACGAGAAGGGTTCCGAAGTGGTGCGCATGGTCGCCAATCTGCTCGGGGAAGAAGCCTTCCGCCGTGGCAGTGACCTCTACTTCGCGCGCAACGATGGCAGCGCCGCCACCATCGAGGACTTCATCAGCGCGATGAGCGAAGCCTCCGGTCGCGACTTCAGCCAGTTCATGCGCTGGTACTCCCAGGCCGGAACGCCGAACATCGCCGCCAGTGGCACCTTCGATGCCCAGGCAGGCACCTATTCCCTCACGCTGCGTCAGTCCACGCCGCCGTCACCGGGGCAGGCGGAGAAGCTGCCGCTGGTGATCCCGGTGCGCATGGGGCTGGTCGGGGCCGACGGCAGCGATCTGACGCTGACCCTCGACGGCGAAGCGCTGGGCACGGAAACCGTGCTGGAGCTGACCGAAGCCGAGCAGACCTTCGTCTTCACCGGCCTTGCCGGCGATGCCGAGCCGGTGCCGTCGCTGCTGCGTGGCTTCTCGGCGCCGGTCAAGCTGGCCTTTGACTACAGTCGCGAGCAACTGGCCTTCCTGATGCAGCACGACAGCGATGGCTTCAACCGCTGGGATGCCGGTCAGCGTCTGGCCATGGCAGCGCTTGAAGACCTGATGGCGGCCTGGCAGCGTGGCGAGCAGGAGGCCCAGCTGGATGAGCGCCTGCTGGCCGCCTATCGCTTCCTGCTCCAGAGCGAAGCTTCCGATCGTGCGGTGCTGGCCGAGATGCTGACGCTGCCCTCGGAGGCCTATATCGCCGAGCAGCAGAGTGTCGTCGATGTCGATGCCATCCACTGGGCGCGCAAGACCGCCAAGGCACAGCTGGCCAGTGCGCTGCGCGATGATTTCGTGGCGCTCTATCACGCCAATGCGCAGCAGGGCGACTACGCGCCGACCTTCGAGCAGATGGCGCGTCGCAGCCTCAAGAATGCCGCGCTCAGCTATCTGATGAGCATCGAGGACGAGGAGGGCGTGCGCCTGGCCCAGGCCCAGCTGGCGGCGGCCCACAACATGACCGACGTGCGTGCCGCGCTGACGATGCTGGTGCACTCTTCACGCACCGATCTGGGTGACCCGGCGCTCAAGTCCTTCGCCGAGCGCTGGTCGCATGATCCGCTGGTGATGGACCAGTGGTTCTCGATCCAGGTCACGCGTCCGCAGGCCGATGTGTTGGACCGCGTGCGCTTCCTGATGGAGCACCCGGCCTTCTCGTTGACCAACCCCAACAAGGTGCGTGCCTTGATCGGCGCCTTCGCCGGCCAGAACCGCGTCAACTTCCACCGTCTCGACGGCGAAGGCTATCGTCTGCTGGCGGATGTGGTCATCGAGCTCAATCGTCTGAATCCGGAAATCGCGGCGCGCATCATCACGCCGCTGACGCGTTACAAGCGTTTCGATGCCAAGCGTCAGGACTTGATGAAGGCAGAGCTTGAGCGTATCCGTGGCGAGCAGCTCTCGAACAACCTGTATGAAGTCGTGGAGAAGGCACTGGCCTGATCCTCTGAGCTGACCCTTGAAGACGGACGGCAGTCATCGCGCGATGCGGTGACTGCCGCCGACATGAAAAAGCCCCTGCCAATCGGCAGGGGCTTTTTCATGTCACGAGCCTGGCGCAAGTCCCGTCAGGGCATCGCCTGCACGGTCATCGCGCGTCAGGCAATCATCCAACCCAGGAAGGTCAGGCCGATGAAGGTCATCAATAGCCCGCCGATGATGGAGCCTCTCAACAGTGACGTGATGCCCTTGAAGAGCAGGTAAAGTCCCAGAATCAATCCCAGCAGGCTGAACAGCGAAGTGCCGAGCCCCAGCTCACCAGTGAGGCCATTGAAGAATCCCGATAGGGCATCATCGAAGTTGGCGAAGAAACCGCCCAGACCTTCGACGATGAAGCGAATGGCGGCACCCAGTTGCGTGCCGATCCAGTTGAAGAAGTCTTCCATAACGCATGATGTCCAGACAGAAAAGAGGCCCCAGTGTGCCATGAAAGACGCGGATGCGCTGTCATCCGAGCTGATACTTGGCGGTGAATGCCTCGACCGCCATCGGCTTGTCCATCAGATAGCCCTGCAGGGCATCACAACCCATCTCCAGCAGCAGTTCGCGCTGCCTGGGGGTCTCGACGCCTTCCGCCACCACGCACATGCCCAGCTCACGCCCCAGCTGCACCATGAAGTTCACCATGCGGCGGTTCATCTCGTCGTTCTCGAGATCATTGACGAAGCTGCGGTCGACCTTGAGCTCATCGAAGGGCAGGTGCTTGATGTAGGTCAGGGAGGAGAAGCCGGTGCCGAAATCATCCAGTGACAGACGCAGGCCCAGCGAGCGCAGTTCGTGCATGCGTGCCACCGTGGCGGGCATGTCGGTGGCGAAGACGTTTTCGGTCAGCTCCAGCTGCAGATATTGCGGGTCAAGCGTGTGCTGGCTGAGTGCCTTGGCGACATTGCCGACGTAGTGAGGGGAGTCCAGCTGCTTGACGCTGACATTGACCGACAGATAGATCCTGGCGAAGGCGGTGCCTTTCTGCCAGTCCTCCAGCAGCTTGCAGGCCTGCTCCAGCACCCAGTCGCCGAGGCTGTCGATCAGCTGGCTCTTCTCGGCCAGCGGAATGAATTCATAGGGCGAGATATTGCCGAGCTTGGCGTGTCGCCAGCGCAGCAGGCACTCGGCGCCGACCAGCTTGAGTCCCCGATCGAATTGCGGCTGCAGTTCCACGTAGAGCTCTTCATTCTCGATGGCGCAGCGCAGGTCATTTTCCAGCTGCACGGCGCGCTCAAGCTCCACGCGCATGCTGGGATCAAAGCGGACGGTCTGATTGCGCCCGGCCTCCTTGGCGCGATACATCGCGATATCCGCGCGCCGGATGAGCTCCTCCGCACTCAGATGGCGATCATGGAACATGATGCTGCCCAGGCTCGCCGAGCTGTGATGTTGCAGCGGCTGCGACTGTGGGCCCAAGAGCGAATACGGCTGGTTGAGCGCCTGCTGCAGGCGCTCCATCAGCTCATCCAGTTCGCGACAGGCAGTCTGTGGATCATGGCTCAGGGGCTGTACCAGGATGACGAACTCGTCCCCGCCGAAGCGCGCCACCAGGTCGCTGTCACGCACCGTGGAGCTCAGGCGATGGGCCACCTCGATCAACAGATGGTCGCCGGTGGTATGCCCCAGCAGGTCGTTGATCTTCTTGAAGTGGTCCAGATCGATGAAGATGAGCGCGCCGTGGGTGTCACGGGCGTCGGTGATGATGATCGCCTGCTGCAGGCTGTCGATCAGGGTGGCTCGGTTGGCCAGCTTGGTCAGTGAGTCGAAGCGACTGTGCTGGTGCAGCAGGGCCTCTGATTCGACGATACGCGTGATATCGGTGATCGAGCCGATCATGCGTAGCGGATTGCCTTCGCTGTCACGCTCGATGACATCGCCCTTGTCGATCACCCAGACCACGTCGCCACCGCGGGTCAGCATGCGGTGGCGGTGGTAGTAGGCCGTCTTGCCCGCCATGCAGTCCTGGATGGCGATCATCGTCTCGGGCTTGTCTTCGGGGTGCAGCAGGCTTGCGAATTCTTCCAGGCTGTTGCTGAGCTCGCTCTCCGGGATGCCCAGAATCTGTGACCAGCGGCGATTGTGCGTCACGGAACTGGTCAGGATGTTCCAGTCCCAGAAGCCTTCCAGCGAGGTGTCATAGATGTGGTCGATCTGGCGGGTCTTGCGCTCATGCTCACGGACTTCGGTGGTGATGTTGTGCGCCAGAACGGCGACCAGCGGCTGGCCGTGAATGTCATGGAAGGGCTGCTTGATGGAGCGGAAATGGTTGACCTCACCGGTGGTGCCGTCGGTGGCATCCTCGAAGACCGTCTCGCGCTCGAATCTGCTGAGCACCTGCTCCACGCTGCGCCTGAAGAAGTGGCTCTGCTCGGTATTGCCGGTGTAATGGCTGTCATCGCGCCCGATGATGTCTTCGCGCGAGGTGCCATAGAACTCGGTCAGAGAGCGATTGGCGTAGCGAAACAGCCCCTTGGCATCCTTGATGAACAGGATGTCGGGATGAGAGTCGACCAGGGTGCGCAGCAGGTGGTTCTCGGCTTCCAGTGCCTCGAGACGTGACGACATCTCCTGCAGGCGCGAGTGCAGGCAGCTGTCATCAGGCTGGCGGGAATCGTCGGAGCCTTCTGGGCGAGGAGAGCGGCGATCCCCGGCATCGGAAGGGGCGGTCATGGCAGGTTCCTGAGGCGACGGTCTGTGCGCTCAGTCTACGTGGCCGCTCGGTTGAATAGGCGGGGAGGCGGGGTTCATGCTCAATCAACGATCATGCATGCAGGCCACGCTGCAGGCCACGCTGCAGGCCACGCAAGCAGTTCACGCAGGAACGGGGCTTTCGCCAGGCGTCTGGTGATCAAATCCCAGTCATCAAGCCCCAGTCATCCAGCCCCTGATCATGAAGACGTCATCAAATCCTCGTGCCTTGTGGCGTTACAGGTCGACCTTGTCCTTGTACTCGCAGAGATCTTCGATGATGCAGCTGCCGCAGCGCGGCTTGCGTGCCACGCAGGTGTAGCGGCCATGCAGGATCAGCCAATGGTGGGCATCGACCAGAAACTCCTTGGGCACATGGCGCATCAGCTTGTGCTCGACTTCCAGCACGTTCTTGCCCGGGGCGATGCGGGTGCGGTTGGAGACGCGGAAGATATGCGTGTCCACCGCCATGGTCGGCTGACCGAAGGCGGTGTTGAGCACCACGTTGGCGGTCTTGCGGCCCACGCCGGGCAGCGCTTCCAGCGCCTCGCGGGTCTGCGGCACCTCGCCACCATGCCGTTCGATCAGCATGCGGCAGGTCTTGATGACGTTCTCGGCCTTGGTGTTGAACAGGCCGATCGTCTTGATGTACTCCTTCAGGCCCTCGACACCCAGCGCGAGGATGCTCTCCGGCGTATTGGCGACCGGATACAGCTTCGCCGTGGCCTTGTTGACGCCCACATCCGTCGCCTGTGCCGACAGCAGTACCGCGATCAAAAGCTCGAAGGGCGTTGACCAGGCAAGCTCGGTGCGTGGCTCAGGATTCTCGTTGCGCAGGCGGGTGAAGATCTCGAGGCGTTTCTGGGCGTTCATGATATCTCGGGTACGGCGGTAAGGGCTTGGGAGCAGGCGTCGTCGACCCAGGCTGTCAGACAGCGGGCTGACAGCCTGTGTGAGAGGGGCTCAGGAGATGGTGCCGGTCACGCGCACACGACGCGACACCTTGGGCGCATCGGCGTTGGCTGCCTTGCGGCGCTGCTCGAGACGCTCATCGATGGTCTTCTTGCCCGCGATGATCAGCCCCATGCAGAAGAAGGCGCCCGGCGGCAGCACCAGGAACAGGAAGGAGTAGTCCGGGAAGATCGTCAGCTGCCAGTCGGCGGCCATCGGCCCGACGAGCAGTTCCATGCCAGCAAACAGCGTGCCCTGGCCGAACAGCTCACGCATGGCGCCCAGCAGTACCAGCACGGCCATGAACCCCAGCCCCATCATCAGGCCATCGGTGGCCGCCGGCAGCACGGGATGCTTGGCAGCGAAGGCATCGGCACGCCCGAGAATCGCGCAGTTGGTGACGATCAGCGGAATGAAGATGCCGAGAATCTGATAGAGCTCATAGGTGTAGGCCTTCATCAGCAGCTCGGCACAGGTCACGAACGAGGCGATGATCATCACGAAGGCCGGCAGGCGCACTGCTGAAGGCACCAGATTGCGGATCAGCGACACCGCCACGTTGGAGCCGATCAACACCAGCAGCGTGGCAAGCCCCAGCCCGATAGCGTTGACGACGCTGGCGGTGACGGCCAGCAGCGGACACAGGCCCAGCAGCTGCACCAGCGCCGGGTTATTGTCCCACAGGCCGTCGCGGCTGATCTTGCCAAGCGAGATATCACTCATGAGGTTCGTCTCCGCCGTGTTCAGAAGGCGCTGATGGCGTGAGCGTGCCATCAGCGGTGGGAGCTTGCGTGTCTTGCTGGGCCTTGGCAGCGCGGCGGGTCGCGGTCAGCGTCTCGCTGTCGCCGGCCAGCAGCGCCGTGCGGTGCGCCATGAAGTAGATCAATGCCTGACGAACGGCACCCACCACGGCACGTGGGGTGATGGTTGCACCGGTGAACTGGTCGAAATCACCGCCATCCTTGTTCACCTTCCATTCCACCGAGCTGAGCGTCTGGTCATCGAATTCGTGAATCCAGTCGGACTTGCGCGCTTCGATCTTGTCGCCCAGCCCCGGGGTCTCGGCGTGCTTGACGGCGCGCACTCCTGCCACGCTGCCATCGGCACGGATACCGACCAGCAGGCGGATATCGCCACTGTAACCCTTGCCGGTCACTACCGGCAGCAGCACCGCGACAGTCTCGCCATTTCGGGTGGCGCGCCAGCCGGTATCGGCGCTCTCCAGACCCAGCACCTGGGAGGGCGGCAGGGCGAAGGCCGCGTCGAGCAGGTCATTGTCGTGCAGCGACGGCGGGATGATCTCGGCCAGCGCCGCGCTCTGGGCGGCACGCTCGTTGTCGGCGATGGTCTCGGCGGTGGTCATCTGGGTCACGGCGACGACGCCTGCGGTGACGACGGCGAAGACCGCCAGACCCAGCGCGGCCCGCGCGATGGTGTGCTTCAGACCCTGCGCGGCCTGGGCTTGCTGTTCGGGCTGATCAGGCGTCAGGCTCATGCCTTGTCCTCCAGCTTGATGCCGCGACGGGCCTTCTTGTGACCATAGCTGCGTGGCTGGGTGTAGTAATCGATGAACGGCACGCTGAAGTTCATCAGCAGCACCGCGAAGGCGATGGCGTCAGGATAGGCGCCGAAGGTGCGAATCAGGTAGATCAGCACGCCGATGCCGACGCCGTAATAGAGCTTGCCCTTGTTGGAGGTCGCCGCCGTGACGGGGTCTGTGGCGATGAAGAAGGCGCCGAAGATCGCCGCACCGCACAGCAGGTGAATCAGGGGGCTGGCGTGCTGCTCGCCATCCACGAAGGCGAAGATGGCGGAGATCGCCGCCAGGCTGCCCAGCATCGCCACCGGGATATGCCAGGTGATCAGGCGACGCGCCAGCAGCACCAGACCGCCGAGGCCCCAGGCGATGGCCGTCTGCTGCCAGGCCAGCAGGTTGGCGGCGGGCAGCAGGCTCGGGTCTGCCCAGAACTCGCTGCTGGAAAGCTCGCCCTTGTTGCGGAAGGCATCCAGCGGCGTGGCGCCGGTCAGGGCGTCTGGCGTGGCGATCACGCCGAAGAACTGCTGCAGGCTGTCAGTGAAGCCGAGTGCGAAGCCATCCGGGGATGACCAGCGCGACATCTCGACCGGGAAGGAGATCAGCAGCAGCGCGTAGGCGACCATCGCCGGGTTGAACGGATTCTGGCCCAGGCCACCGTAGAGCTGCTTGGCGACCACGATGGCCGCGATCACGCCGGTCAGTACCAGCCACCAGGGCGCCAGCGGCGGCAGCGACACCGCCAGCAGCACGCAGGTCACCAGCGCCGAATTGTCCTTGAGGAAGAAGCTGACCGGACGGCCACGCAGCTTGAGCAGCAGCGCCTCGAGGGCGACACCCGCCAGACAGGCAAAGACGAGGTTGAACAGCACACCCCAGCCATAGTGCCAGCACAGCACGGCGATACCCGGCAGCGTCGCGGCCAGCACCCAGGCCATCACGCGCGAGGTGGCGGTTGGCCCGTGGGCATGGGGGGAGCTTGCATGCATCAGGCTCATGAGACGGTCAGATCCTTGCGGTAAATGGGCAATGACACGAGGCGTGCTTCAGGATGAGTCGCCGTTGGCGCGGTAATTGGGCTCAGGTCACTCATTGGGCGTCCACCAGTGCCTGCACCTCGGCCAATGACTCGCGGGCGTGTTCCAGATTGCGGCGCGTGCGGTCGACCTTGGTCGCCAGGCGCTGACGGTTTTCGTCATCCGCTTCGCTCAATGCGGCCTCGGCCTTGCGGTGGGCCGCCTCAGCCGCCTTGACCGCGATGCTGACCTGCTTGTGACGCTTGGCGAGGTTCTCGGCGCGTGATGCCTCGATCTCGGCCTGTGAGAGCGTCACGTTGCTGGCCATGCTGCCGCGCCCGACTGAACCCGCGGCGGGCTTGGGCGCCTCGGGAATCAATTCGCCCGCGCCCTTGGCGGCAGGCGTCGCGTCAGTGCTGCCAGCTTGCGCGCTGTTGAGGCGCACTTCGGCGGCGCGCAGGTTTTCCTGGGCCGTGGCCAGCAGGGTCTGCAGGTCCTCGATATCGCCTTCGCCACTTTCGCTGGCGCGGGCCAGGGCCTTTTCGGCCTTCTTGACCGCGATATTGGCTGCGGCGCGTGCTGTCTTGAGTGCCTTGATATCGGCGCTGGGTGCCGCAGCTGCAGGCGCAGCAGCACCCGCAGAAGAGCCAGCCGCACCTGTATCAGTGGTTTGGGCAGAGCCAGCCGCAGCGCTTGCCACAGGGCCTTTATCAGTACCTTGAGCAGCGCCAGCGGCGTCGGTCGCTGCCTTGAGGTCGCCCTCAGCCTTGGCAAGGCGTGCCTTGGCCTCGGTGACGCTGGTCTCGAGGGCGGAGATGTCGCCCTCACCGCTGTCCTGGGCGGTCTTGAGGGCCTTCTCGGCCTTCTTGACGGCGATATTGGCCGCGGCACGTGCCGTCTTGAGCGCCTTGAGGTCGGCTGCCGGGGCAGCTGACTCGCTGGCCTCGCTGGCAGCCTTGAGATCGCCTTCGGCCTTGGCCAGTCGCGCCTTGGCCTCTGCCACGCTGGTCTCGAGGGCGGGAATATCGCCTTCACCGCTGTCCTGGGCGGTCTTGAGGGCCTTCTCGGCCTTCTTGACGGCGATAT
>NZ_JARWKS010000059.1:0-252 GCF_029846405.1 Cobetia sp. 29-18-1 | reverse complement strand
AGCTGCGGCGAGTGGAAGAAGAGAAGGCAATATTAAAAAAGGCTACCGCTCTCTTGATGTCGGACTCCCTGAGCAATTCTCGATAATCGAGCGACTTGAAGAGAGCTACGCGGTGCAGCACTTGTGTCAGGTGTTTGGGGTGCATCGCAGTAGCTACCGGGCTTGGCGTGGTCGGGATAGAAGACCTTGTGAGACTGAGCAGAAGCTGCTGGATCAGGTTGTCGAGGCGCATACCGTCAGTAACGGCTCTGC
>NZ_JARWKS010000058.1:0-255 GCF_029846405.1 Cobetia sp. 29-18-1 | reverse complement strand
GAGAACCGCCCCTGCAGCAAGGCTACAGGGGCGGTTCAGTATAAGTGCCTGACGAGCTTTTCATGACTGTCGTGGGGCGGCCATCCGCGACTCTTGCAGGGAGAAACCCTACCTGGCGGATCTATCACACCAATGATCTAGCAGCTTTCATCAGCAATTCTCGGCACATTTTGCTTGCACGAGGCTTTTCTTTTGCGCCAATTTTTCCTGCGCACAAAGAGAACCGCCCCTGCAGCAAGGCTACAGGGGCGGTTC
>NZ_JARWKS010000057.1:0-266 GCF_029846405.1 Cobetia sp. 29-18-1 | reverse complement strand
GAGCACATCACTCATAATGATGGGGTCCCCTGTTCAAATCAGGGTGTAGCCACCAACCAAGATTCGAAAGGCCTGACTGCTTGCAGTCAGGCCTTTTTCGTTGTGCGCGATCCATACGCAAGACTCGCGCATCCGGCACCCTGCTGCGTAGACCTCGAGCCAGGTCACAGGCATCAAAAAGGGCGACCCGCAGGCCGCCCTTTTTCCAGGCTCTGTCCCGTCCTGAATATAGTTGACACGTTCTGACCTATCTTTAGGGAGAGCGT
>NZ_JARWKS010000056.1:0-324 GCF_029846405.1 Cobetia sp. 29-18-1 | reverse complement strand
CTGATGTCGGCAGTTCGGTGCTGTTCAGCTGGGGCACGCCGGCCCACTATGAGGACCGCGCCGGCCAGGCCACCATCGACAAGCCATGGATGACGTTCGTGCTGGACCATGCCGGCGTGATGCCTGGCAGCGTTACCGTGCGCTGGATCTCTGGCGGCAGCGAGAAGACGGCCACCGATGATGGCCTGGGGCAGCTCAGCGGCGCAGCCACCGGCCGCGTGGTCTATGGCTATGCCGACGGCAGTGGCGCGCCCCAGCCTGGCGAGGCGTATGTCGAGTTCAATGGCGACGCCTTCCCAGATGCCAGCACCCAGGTCGAGATCG
>NZ_JARWKS010000055.1:0-334 GCF_029846405.1 Cobetia sp. 29-18-1 | reverse complement strand
GTAAATTCATGTGTCGAAGCTTGCCGGCGATCTGCTCAGGAGACAAGTAGCGGCGGAGAAGGTACTCGATAAGCCTGAACCGCTCAGTACCGATGGAAAGCTTTCGCTTGGGCCGGCAAAAGCGCCGACGCTTGAGTCGCGACACTTGCGCGCGTTCAGCTCGATAGTCGTTGCCCGGCACACTATTTCGGCGAATTTCGCGGCTGATAGTGGAGGGAGAACGACTTAGGCATCGAGCAATGGCTCGGAGGCTTAGGCCTTGAGAGAGGCAAACCTGGATAGTGGCACGATCGGTGATGCTGAGTTCTGAGTATGACATGAGCGCAATACCTTA
>NZ_JARWKS010000054.1:0-340 GCF_029846405.1 Cobetia sp. 29-18-1 | reverse complement strand
AGCTTCGACACATGAATTTACCCAAGCTTGAAGACGCCTACGTCTGTCGCGAGACAATTTACACTGCCATCTATGCGCTGCCAGTTGGGCAACTGCGCAAAGAGCTCATCCATTGCCTGCGGCATGGCAAAAGTACGCGTAAGCCTCGCCGTGGTGAGACGGACCGCCGAGGTCAGATCCCCGACATGGTCAGCATTCACCTTCGCCCGCCCGAGGTGGACAAGCGCGAGATGCCTGGGCATTGGGAAGGCGACCTGATCAAGGGCAAAGGCAATGCCTCAGCGGTTGGCACTCTTGTAGAGCTCAGTAGCGGATACTTGATACTGGCAAAGATGCATGA
>NZ_JARWKS010000053.1:0-363 GCF_029846405.1 Cobetia sp. 29-18-1 | reverse complement strand
GTGATCCTGGTTTGTTGCTGCTGTTCGCCGGTGACTATGCGCCGCCGGCGGGTGGGCATGTGGTGCTTGGCTTCGGCGGTGCCACTGAGGCGGTGGAGCTGCCACGCGATCTGGTGCTCGATGCTCAGCTGACGCCGCCATCAGTCGATGCTCGACTCGCCCAGGGTGGAGCCATCGAGATCGCGGCCAGCCTGGTGATGCCGGCCGCCACCGTGCGTGCGCAGCTCGAGCTGATCCAATCGCTCAGCCTGGAGGTGACCGCGCCGCCAGTGTCGGCAGAGATCCGCCTCGAGCACGGCATCGACATCTCGCTGGTGGCCACGCTGGGTGCGCCGGCGGTGGTCGATGTCGCGCTGACCCGCG
>NZ_JARWKS010000052.1:0-509 GCF_029846405.1 Cobetia sp. 29-18-1 | reverse complement strand
CTGGTATCCATTCCGTTTTCAGGCTTCTGAAGAAGCGCTCTGTTGGGGCATTGTCCCAGCAATTGCCACGGCGACTGAGACTCAGCGTCATTCGGTAGCGCCAAAGCATCTGCCGGAATGCCCGGCTGGTGTACTGGCAACCCTGATCCGAATGAAACAGGATATTCCGTGGCTCTCCACGCGATTCGTAGGCCATGGTCAGCGCTTTCTTTACCAGCTCCGTGTTCGGCGATAGGGACAATGCCCACCCCACGGGTTTACGAGCATACAAGTCGATGACCACTGCCAGATAAGCCCAGCGTGCCCCTGTCCAAATATAGGTAATGTCGCCGGTCCATACCTGATTGGGCTTCTTTACATCGAACTCCCGATCAAGAACATTCGGTATATCCAGGTGTGGCTGATCAGCCTTCTTGTAGGCGTGCCTCGGCGGCTGCGAACTCATCAGCCCCAGCTGCTTCATCCGCCTGCTGGCCCGATAACGACTCAACTGTATTCCTGCCTGCGTG
>NZ_JARWKS010000051.1:0-539 GCF_029846405.1 Cobetia sp. 29-18-1 | reverse complement strand
GACATCGCGATCCTCGATACCGCGCCGGTCGCCAACGCCGACGCCCGCAACATCGGTGAGGACAGCACCACGGCACTCGACGGCAACGTCATCGACGGCGCCAGCGACACCGCCGACACCCTGGGCGCGGATGCCACCAGCGTGACCAGCGTGACCAGCGTCACGCCGGACGGCGGCAGTGCGTCCGACGTCACGGCAGATGCCGCCGCAGTCGTCACCGGCAGCTACGGCACGCTGACCCTCGAAGCCGACGGCAGCTACAGCTATGTGCTCGACAACAGCAATGCCGAGGTCCAGGGCCTGGATGACGGCGCGTCACTGACCGACGTCTTCAGCTACACGATCACCGACGCCGATGGCGATGCCTCCAGCACCACGCTGACCATCACCGTCGACGGCTCGACCGATGGCGTGCCGACCATCACCTCGCTGGATGACCAGTCGGTCACTGAGGCGACCGGCGGCACCGTCACTGACACCTTCCAGGTGGAAGCGGATGCCGGCATCGCCAGCGTCACCGTGAATGGCACTGATATCAC
>NZ_JARWKS010000050.1:0-545 GCF_029846405.1 Cobetia sp. 29-18-1 | reverse complement strand
ATGAAGCGCCATCCTCAATTCAATAGAGTGTTGCACTCAGAGCCTGCATCCGCCCATTCAATCCTTAGAACGAATAGATCGTCCCATCTTGGGAATTCTGATATCAACGAGATTACTGATAAGGCATTTCAAAAACTAGACAAACAAAGAGATATATTCCTTAGTCCATTAATTTACTCATGGGACGACATAATCGGTAGGCCCGACGACCAACAAAGCTGATTGATTATAAATAAATTCTCTGAAAACGATTCCTACTAGAGTAAAAACTCAGCAATGCATTGACTACTTTAAATAAACATTCTTCCAATTTTCTTCTTAAACCAGACGACCAAAGCGCTACGGAGTCGTAAGTAGATTTCGGCGCTCTGTCACAGTGCAACCATTACACAGGTAGGCTCAAGCAGTGGCCTGTTAGGCATTCATGAATAGGGAATTTTGATAACCCAAATACAAAAAAGCCTCCCATTCGGGAGGCTTTTTTGAAGAATCTGTCCCGTCCTGAATATAGTTGACACGTTCTGACCTATCTTTAGGGAGAGCGT
>NZ_JARWKS010000004.1:0-247218 GCF_029846405.1 Cobetia sp. 29-18-1 | reverse complement strand
CCTGGGCGGTCTTGAGGGCCTTCTCGGCCTTCTTGACGGCGATATTGGCCGCGGCGCGCGCCGTCTTGAGCGCCTTGAGATCGGCGGCGGGAGTAGCCGCACCGGTTGTCGCAGTGCTGGCTGTCGAAGCGCCGGCAGCCGCCGGGGCAGCTGACTCGCTTGCCTCGCTGGCGGCCTTGAGGGCGCTCTCGGCGCTGGCGAGCTTGGTCTTGGCCGCGGTCACGTTGGCCTCGAGCTTGGCGATATCGCTCTCGGAGCTCTCACCGCCATCCTGGGCTGCCTTGAGGGCCTTCTCGGCCTTCTTGAGGGCGATGTTGGCCGCAGCGCGCGCCGTCTTGAAGGCCTTGATGTCGGTGGCCGGTGCCGGCTGGGCAGCGGCGGCCGTTGTGGTGGCAGGGGCCGAAGTCGTGTCTGCGGCGGCGCTGGCATCGGCGCGGGCGGCGGCGGACTTCTGGGCCGCCTGAGCGCGCTGCTGACGCTTGGCTTCCTTCTCGGCTTCCTCGCGCGCCATGCGCGCCTGCTTGAATTCGAAGCGGTGACGCGCGCGTTCGGACTTGCGCGCCTCGTGCTGGGCGCTGCGAATCTCGCCCTTGGCGAAGCGGTAATACTGCACCAGCGGAATCTGGCTGGGGCAGACATAGGAGCAGGCGCCGCATTCGATGCAGTCCGCCAGATTGTAGAGCTCGGCCTTGTCGAACTCGCGTGCCTTGGAGAACCAGTAGAGCTGCTGCGGCAGCAGCTCGGCCGGGCAGGCCTGCTCGCACATGCCGCAACGGATGCACGGCTGCTCGACCGCCGGTGCCGGCAGTGACTCGGGAGAGGAGGCCAGCAGACAGTTGGTGGTCTTGATGATCGGCAGGGCGTCGCTCTCGAGCGTGAAGCCCATCATCGGGCCACCCATCACCAGACGTGCGATACCCGTCGGCGCCGGCGCCGCCAGACGCAGCAGGTCTGCGATGGAGGTGCCCAGGCGCGCCTCGACATTGTGCGGATGCTGCAACGCCTCGCCGGTCAGGGTGACGACGCGCGAGATCATCGGCTCGCCGAAGCACACCGCACGCTGCACGGCGCGCACGGTGCCCGGGTTGTGCACCACCACGCCGACATCGGCGGGCAGGCCACGGCTGGGCACTTCGCGGTCCGTCAGCAGCTTGATCAGCTGCTTCTCGCCGCCGGAGGGATACTTGATCGGTACCACCACGACTTCGAGGCGTGAATCCAGCGGCGGCAGGCGCTTGTCGGCGCGGCGGGCGCGAATCGCCTGTTCCAGCGCGATGACGGCCTCGGGCTTGTTGTCCTCGATGCCGATCAGGATGCACTCGGGGCCGATCAGGCTGGCGAGAATCTCGAGCCCTTCGATCAGCGCTTCCGGATGCGTGCGCATGGTCAGGTCATCGGCGGTGATGTAAGGCTCACACTCCGCCGCGTTCAGAATCAGGGTGTCGATGGCGTGGCGCTCACGCACCCGCGCCTTCACCGCCGAGGGGAAACCGGCGCCGCCCTGGCCGACCACGCCGGCGTCCTGCAGACGCTGGATCAGGTCCTGGGCTTCCTGCTGACGCCAGTCGCGCCAGGCTTCCAAGCGCGCCCATTCATCGATCTCACCCTCGCGCTCGATCACGATGCACAGGTCTTCCAGGCCCGAGACATGGGGAATCTGACGCGGCTCGATGGCGGTGACCACGCCGGTGATGCTGGCATGCACCGGGGCGGAGATCATGCCCTGGGCGCGCGCGATCAGCTCGCCCGTCTTCACGCGCTGGCCGATCTCCACCAGCGGTTGGGCGGGCGCGCCGATATGCTGGCTGAGTGGCAGCACTACCTCACGGGGTAGCGGGGCGGCTACCAGCGGGGCGCGGTTGGAGAGCGCCTTGTGCTCCGGCGGATGGATACCGCCGTGGAAGTCGAACACGCGCGGCGCGCCCTGACCCTTCTGCGTGTGTTCCGCCTCCGCCGTGGCAGAGGAGCGTGAGGAAGTCACCATGGATTTGAGTAACGACAGAACCATCAGGCGACATTCCTTGCAGATGTGGCAGTAGAATCGGCGGCATCGGTCACGATCAGGTTGCCGCTGAAGCGGGCATTGTCGCGGGTCGGGCCCGCCGGTTGCGGCCAGTGCCAGCTGCGCACGTCAGTGGCGACCGGCACCATGTCGATGCAATCGACCGGGCAGGGTTCGACACACAGGTCGCAGCCGGTGCATTCGTCGGCGATCACGGTGTGCATGTGCTTGGCGGCACCGAGAATGGCATCGACAGGGCAGGCCTGGATGCACTTGGTGCAACCGATGCATTCGTCCTCGCGAATCACCGCCACCTTGGGCGTGTTGTCGCTGTCACCATCCAGCGGCGTGGCCTCACGGCCCAGCAGGTCGGCCAGCGAGGCGATGGTGCTCTCGCCGCCCGGCGGGCACTTGTTGATCTCGTCGCCTTCGGCGATGGCCTGGGCGTAGGGCTTGCAGCCCGGATAACCGCACTGACCGCACTGGGTCTGCGGCAGCAGCTGGTCGATCTGCTCGACGATGGGGTCGCCCTCGACCTTGAAGGCCACGGCGGCAAAGCCGAGCAGACCGCCGAAGACGACGGCCATGGCCACCAGTGCGACGATGGCAGAGATCAGCGTATGGTCGTTGAAGAATTCGAGCATGTCAGATCTGCACCAGTCCGGAGAAGCCGAGGAAGGCCAGCGACATCAGGCTGGCGGTGATCATCGCGATGGCCGGGCCCTGGAAGGGGCGCGGCACATCGGCGACGGCCAGACGCTCGCGCATGGCGGCGAACAGTACCAGCACCAGCGAGAAGCCGACGGCCGCGCCGAAGCCGTAGAGCGTGGCTTCCATGAAGCTGGAATTGCGGTTCAGGGTCAGCAGCGCCACGCCGAGTACCGCGCAGTTGGTGGTGATCAGCGGCAGAAAGATGCCCAGCACCTGATAGAGCAGCGGGCTGGACTTCTTGACCACCATCTCGGTGAACTGCACCACCACGGCGATCACCATGATGAAGGCGATGGTGCGCAGGTACTCGAGCCCCAGCGGCGCGAGGATGAAGTGATAGGTCAGGTAGGCGCACATCGACGACAGCGTGAGCACGAAGGTGGTGGCCAGCGACATGCCCATCGCGGACTCCAGCTTGTTGGAGACACCCATGAAGGGGCACAGGCCGAGGAACTGCACCAGTACGAAATTGTTGACCAGGATGGTGCTGATCAGGATAAGAAGGTATTCACTCATCAGGGGCGTCGCTCGGTCAGGGTGTTTCGAAGGCGCTTCCGTGCTCGCGGCATGCGTGAACCGGCACTTGCAGGCGATCAGGACTGTTGCTGCCGCAAGCTGTCAGGAAGCTGCAGGGCAGGGGATCGTCGAGCGCGGCGGTATTATACGCAAGATGCTGCTGGCCGACAGCCTGTAGCGTGGCAAGCGAGGCGTAGTGTTGCCAGCATGAGACGACCATTGTTTCGCGTTTCGCTTGGTTCTTGAAGTAATAAAGAAGAATTCCTTTATTACTTTTATTGATTATGGCGTGATCAGAGACTTTCACGTCATCCGGGGTGGCACAAGGAGCGGGATATGCGCAGGACAGGAACACGCGGCCGTCGGCCGTTATGGGTCATCATCCTGGTGGTGGCGATGGCGGGCATCTCGCAGCTGACGGGCAATGGCAATTTCTCGCTCTCCCAGCTGTGGAATGACTTCCAGTCGCCGCAGGCCGAGGCGACGCAGGGGGAAGGCGCTTCCTCGGCGGACGAGAGTCGACTCAGGCGCGCCATCAGTGCCCAGCAGAGCGATGTTCAGGTGCGAGGCACGGGGGAGGTGATTCGCCTGCTGCGGGATGACCTCAAGGGCAGCCGCCATCAGAAGTTCCTGATTCGCGTCGCGGGCGGTACCACCATTCTGGTGGCGCACAACATCGATCTTGCGCCGCGTATCGACAGTCTCCGGGTCGGGGACCGCATCGGCTTCTACGGAGAATACGAGTGGACCGACAAGGGTGGCGTGATCCACTGGACGCATCATGACCCCGGCGGCCGGCATGTGGCTGGCTGGCTGGAGCATGCCGGTCGCCGCTACGAGTAGCCGTCTCGGCGTCTGGAGGCAACGCATGAACGACAACGCCCCGCCAGAGAGTCTCTGGCGGGGCGTTGTGCTGAAGAGGCTTCAGTGAGGCTGAATCAGCGCATCATCACTGCATCAAGTGACGCGCTGACCCGGCTTGGCGCCGGTATGCGGCTCCAGCAGGTAGATGCCTTCGTCGTCACCGGCGGCCAGCACCATGCCCTCGGACACGCCGAAGCGCATCTTGCGCGGCGCCAGGTTGGCGACCATCACCGTCAGACGACCTTCCAGCGCTTCCGGCGCGTAGGCGGACTTGATGCCGGAGAACACGGTGCGCGTCTCGCCCCCGATATCCAGCGTCAGCTTGAGCAGCTTGGCCGCCTTCTCGACGTGCTCCGCCTTGACGATCTTCGCCACGCGCAGGTCGGTCTTCATGAAGGTATCGAAGTCGATCTCGTCGGCGATCGGGTCGGCGTCGAGCGGGCTCGGCGCGGCCGCGGCTTCGGCCTTGGCGGTGCCGTCCTTGATCTTCTGCTCCTCGACCAGCACTTCGCGCGAGGCTTCGAGCATCTTGTCGATGCGCTCCGGCTCGACGCGCGTCAGCAGCGGCTTGAACTTGTTGATCGCATGATCGGTCAGCACGCTTTCACGGCTGGCCCAGTCGAGGCTCTCGAGGTTCAGGAAGTCGCGTGCCTTGTCGGTCAGCTCCGGAATCACCGGCGCCAGATAGACCATCAGCTGGCGGAACAGGTTGATGCCCACGGAGCAGACGTCGAGCACTTCCTGCTCGCGGCCGTCTTCCTTGGCCATCGCCCACGGCGCCTTGTCGGCGATGTAGGTGTTGGCTTCATCGGCCAGCTCCATCACCTTGCGCATGGCGC
This sequence comes from Cobetia sp. 29-18-1, assembly GCF_029846405.1. Lineage (NCBI taxonomy): Bacteria > Pseudomonadati > Pseudomonadota > Gammaproteobacteria > Oceanospirillales > Halomonadaceae > Cobetia > Cobetia sp. 29-18-1. Next base: position 242,286 of record NZ_JARWKS010000004.1, on the reverse strand, counting down.
GCGCGAATTCACGGGCTTCGAAGTCTGCCGCGATGCCTTCGCCAGCGGCGATGAAGCGCTCGACCAGCTCCGGCTCGGCGCAGGTGGCGGACAGCTTGCCGTCGCCGAACTTCTTGACGAAACCGGCGCAGCGGCTGGCGATGTTGACCACCTTGCCGACCAGGTCGGAATTCACGCGGGCGGTGAAGTCGTCGAGATTGAGGTCGAGATCATCGACGCCGGAGGTCAGCTTGGCGGCGAAGTAGTAGCGCAGGTATTCCGGGTTGAGGAACTGCGCGTAGGTGTCGGCCTTGATGAAGGTGCCGCGCGACTTGGACATCTTGGCGCCATTGACGGTCACGAAACCGTGGCAGTTGACGCCGGTCGGGGTGCGCATGCCGGCACCTTCCAGCATTGCCGGCCAGAACAGGGCGTGGAAGTAGACGATGTCCTTGCCGATGAAGTGATAGACCTCGGCGTCGGAATCGGCCTTCCAGTAGCTGTCGAAGTCGATGCCCTGCTTCTCGCACAGGTTCTGGAAGCTGGCGAGGTAGCCGATCGGCGCGTCCAGCCATACGTAGAAGTACTTGCCCGGCGCGTCGGGAATCTCGAAGCCGAAGTAGGGCGCATCGCGGGAGATGTCCCACTCGGCCAGACCCGCCTCGAACCATTCCTGCAGCTTGTTGGAAATCTGGCTCTGCACGCGGCCGCTCTTGGTCCACTCCTGCAGGAACTCGGCGAAGTTCGGCAGCTTGAAGAAGTAGTGGGTGGACGTGCGCATTTCCGGCGTGGCGCCGGAGATGGCCGAGACCGGATCGATCAGCTCGGCCGGCGTGTAGGCCGCGCCGCAGGCTTCACAGTTGTCGCCGTACTGGTCTTCGGTCTTGCACTTCGGGCAGGTGCCCTTGATGAAGCGGTCGGCGAGGAACAGGCCCTTGACCGGATCGAACATCTGCTCGATGTCGCGCGTAGCGATATGGCCGGCATCGCGCAGTGCCAGATAGATGCGCTCGCTGTGGGCGCGGTTCTCCGGCGAGTGGGTGGAGTGATAGTTGTCAAAGCCGACGCCGAACTTGGCGAAGTCGGCCTGGTGCTCGTCACTCACACGCTGGATCAGCTGCTCGGCGGTGACACCTTCCTGCTCGGCACGCAGCATGATGGCGGTGCCGTGGGCGTCATCGGCGCACACGTAATGGCATTCGTGGCCACGGCTTTTCTGGAAGCGTACCCAGATGTCGGTCTGGATGTACTCAAGCAGGTGACCCAGGTGGATCGACCCATTGGCATAGGGCAGGGCACTGGTAACCAGAATCTTGCGCGCTGACATGAGGCCTCGTCTTGACGGTAAAGGGCGCCTGCTGCGCAGTGCGCAGCCACTCGCCGGGATGACTCGTGATAAGGGGCGAACGCATCGCCCCGTCGGGATGGGCGCTACTATATCGCGAAGGTGCGGGCGGCGCGAAGGGCGCGTCGCGTCACCGGCAACGCTGGCGTGCGCAACTGCGAGGTTGCAACCCGTGCCGCTGCCCTCATGAAGGATTCAAGGACACTACATTTTCCGTTCCTGGAGGTCAGCATGCCAGCACAGCTATCCGTCGCCGGTCAGATCAATCGTCTCATCCGCCAGGTGATGATGCCCGGCAGCAACGCCCGTCCCAACGAGGAGCCCGGCCCGGAACTCGCCATGGCCGTGCTGATGTTCGAGGTGGTACGCGCCGATGACCATCTCGATGTGCGCGAACGTGAAGCCCTGGCGCGCCAGCTGGCCGAGCGCTTCTCGCTGGGGGATGAGGAACTTGCCAGCCTGCTGACCCAGGCCGAACAGGATGCCGAGCAGGCCACGGACCACTACCGCTTCGTCAAGCAACTCGACGAGCACATGAGCCTTGAGGAGCGCAGCGAGCTGATCGGCATGCTCTGGGAGCTGGCCTACGCCGATGGCGAGCTGGACCCGCAGGAAGAGCATCGCATCCGCCGTCTTGCCGGCCTGCTGCATGTCAGCCACAGCGAGTTCATCCGCACCAAGCTGGCGGCACAGCCAGACACCTGATCCGTCAGGCGTCTTATATACGCTCCCCTATCCAAGCGTCCCTGCCTGGACGCCCCTGTCCAGACACCGCTATTCAGGCATCCTCAAGCAGACGCCCCCGTTGCCAATGGTAGCGGGGGCGTCGTGTTTGCGATTTCGGGTCGCAGTGTCGGCTAGCTCTCAACAGCAGTCATCCAGCGGCAGCGGCTCGCACTCAGTTGCGATAGAACAGGTGCTGACCGATGCGCGCGGTGCGCACGAAGCGCTTGGCCCAGTAGGGCGTGGCGTAGCGGGCGTGGAAGTAGAGGGCGCCGTCGGTGACGTCTTCCAGCTGATGGTTGAGCGCCTGACGGGCCACGTCGCGTGCTTCGGCGTAGGCGGCGGGTTCGCGAATGCGGTCGGAGCGCCCGTCACACCACCAGGAGAACTGGCAGCTGCCGCTTTCGCCACCCTGCTTGACCACGCCGCACAGGCTATCGGGGAAGCGCGGGTCGGCGGCGCGATTGATTACCACATTGACGATGCCCTGCATGCCGCTTCTGCCTTCGCCCTTGGCTTCCCAGTAGGCGGCACGCGCCAGGCAGGTCAGCGGGTCATCCACCGGTCGCTGGCCGTTGGGGTCGATCGCCTTGGCGCCGGCCTTGCTGAGCAGCAGGTTCTCGGGCACATCGCTCTCGCCTTGCACCAGCAGGCTTTCCAGCCGTTCGGCCTTGACGGCTGCCTTGGCCGCGGTGGTCGGTGCGGCAGGCGCGTCCGAGGCGTGCGGCGCGGAGCAGCCCGCGGCCAGCGTCAGGCCGAAGATCAGTACCAGATGACGAAGCGTGCGTGCACTGCTGATGGCGTAGCGCCGAGTGTGAGTCAGTGGGCGGCGCGGTGTGAGAGATAAACGCATGCAAGATACCTGTGAACGTGGCCTGGGAAGCGCAGCAAGGCGGGATGGCGCGCAGGGTCAATCCGGGTCGATCGCACACCTTCGGTTGGCGAGTCACTGACGGAGACTGAAGCGTTGGCCACCGGCTTCCTCGGTAGCGACAGTCGACGCGCAAGCGCATCAGTTTGCCTGACCCTGACCTTGTATGGCCCAGAGTGAGCTTCAACGCAACTCTGACGCTTTGCTGCGCAAAGGGTTCCGCAAGTGTCACCACGCGGTTGCGTAGCGATGGCGCGGGCAGCGCATCGCGCCTGTCAGTGCATGATCAGGCGAGCCAGAGGCAGCCAGATCGCTTGCGCCAGAGGGACGGATGACCAGGCGTAGTGGATCAGATGCGCTGGCGGAGTGCGTCGAAGGACCTGGTAAGGCGCATCAAATGATCTGCTCAAGCGCGCCGCGCCGATTTCTGGCCACGCAGCCTAGCATCTTCAGCGCGTCTCGTCCGTGCCATCCTCGGCGCATGCCGTTATCATGGCGGGCTAGCCTTGATGACCCTGTCAGACTGTCCCACTTCTTTTTATCTGCGCTTCTGCGTGCTGCTGCTCTGCCTGTTGCCTGCGTCGCTGCCTCGAGAGTCCCCATGACCGAACCCGTCCGTCTTTCCAAGTTTCTGGCCCATCAGCAGGGCATCTCGCGTCGTGAGGCCGAGCATCTCATCGCCAAGGGGGTGGTACGTGTCGCGGGCGAGATCGTGGAAGCGCCTTTCTTCAAGGTCACCGATGAGGAAGTCACCGTCGATGAAGGCGCCAGCATGGCACCCATCGAACCGCTGACCCTGGTCTGGTATCAGCCGCCGGGCACGCCGCTGCCGGACCCGCTGACCCTGCGTGACGGCGCGCCGCGCAGTGCGCTCGACAACAGCGGTGCCGACTGGCTCAAGGTGCATTTCCTGTCCCAGCAGCCGCTGGCCGAGCTCGGCGAAGATGAATCCGGTCTCGCCGTGTGGTCACAGAACCGTGGCGTGATCCGCAAGCTGGGCGATGACCTGGACCAGCTGGAGCAGGAGTACGTCGTCGAAGTGGAAGGGACACTGGATGACGAAGGCCTCAAGCGTATCGGCTTCGCGCTGTGCGCCGACATCCGTGGCCGCAAGCCCAAGGTCAGCATCAGCTGGCAGAGCGACACCCGCCTGCGCATCGCCATGAAGCGGGTGCCGGTGGGGGGTATCCGCGGCGCGGTCGAGGAGCAGGGCCTCAAGGTGATCGAGGTGCGTCGTCTGCGTCTGGGCGCGATTCTGCTCGGTCGCATGGCGCCGGGCGAGTGGCGCTTCCTGCCGGTCGACGTGCGCTTCTGAGACGTGCGCTTCTGATTTGCTCCCAGGGCCATGGCTTCCTGAGGCATGGCTACCATGGACATGCTTCATCGGCTTGGCCCGTGTAGCGGTGGCAGGCATACTGTGCCCATCGTGTTCCACGGCTTTTTTCGCTGACAGTTCAGACGCCTGCGCGCCACATTCATCGCGCCGCGCAGGCCGTCACAGGAGTTTCAAGGTATGGAAGGTATCAAGCACATTGTCGCGGTCGCTTCCGGCAAGGGTGGCGTCGGCAAGTCCACCGTCACCGCCAATCTGGCGCTGGCATTGGCGGCGGAAGGTCTCAAGGTCGGCCTGCTGGACGCCGACATCTATGGTCCGAGTCAGGCGCAGATGTTCGGCGTGCCGACCGGTCAGCGTCCGGAGATGGCCGGTGAGCAGGTCTTCAGCCCCATCGAGGCGCATGGCATCAAGACCATGTCGATGGCCTATCTGGTCGACGTGAAGGACCCGATGGTCTGGCGTGGCCCGATGGTCGCCGGTGCCTTCCAGCAGCTGCTCAACCAGACCGCCTGGGGCGAGCTTGATGTGCTGCTGATCGACATGCCGCCGGGCACCGGTGACATCCAGCTGACTCTGTCGCAGAAGGTGCCGGTCTCCGGCGCCGTCATCGTCACCACGCCGCAGGACATCGCACTGCTGGATGCCCAGAAGGGCATCGAGATGTTCCGCAAGGTCAAGGTGCCGGTGCTGGGCGTGGTCGAGAACATGAGCACTCACACCTGCAGCCAGTGTGGCCACAGTGAAGCGGTATTCGGCGCGGGCGGTGGTGAGCGTATCGCCGATGAGTACCAGACTCGTCTGCTGGGCCAGCTGCCGCTGACCCTGAGCATTCGCGAGAATGCCGATGGCGGTCGCCCGAGCGTGATCGCGGAGCCGGACGGCGAAGTGGCCGCGAGCTTCCGCGCCATCGCGCGTCAGGTCTCCGAGTCACTGGAAAGTGCCGGTGCGGACGAAGGCCCGAGCATCAGCTTCAGCTGAGCCCGACGCGCCAGGCGCAAGCCGCGCGTGCCGAGGTTTCCAGCGACACAGCGGGCCGGTATCATGCTGGCCCGCGTTTCATGGCGCTCACGCGTCTCTCCCCATCAGTCAGTCAGGTACGCTCGATGAGCATCAAATCCGACAAGTGGATCCGTCGCATGGCCGAAAGCCACGACATGATCGAACCCTTTGAGCCCGATCAGGTGCGCTTTCACGATGAGCGCCGTGTGATTTCCTACGGCACCTCCAGCTACGGCTACGATGTGCGCTGCTCGGATGAGTTCAAGGTCTTCACCAACATCCATTCGGCGACGGTGGACCCCAAGCACTTCGACGAGAAGAGCTTCGTGGACGTGAAGGGCGACTCCTGCGTGATTCCGCCCAACTCCTTCGCGCTGGCCCGTACCATCGAGTACTTCCGCATTCCGCGTAACGTGCTGACCATCTGTCTGGGCAAGTCCACCTACGCGCGTTGCGGCATCATCGTCAACGTGACGCCGCTGGAGCCGGAGTGGGAAGGCCACGTCACCCTCGAGTTCTCCAACACCACCAACCTGCCGGCGCGTATCTACGCCAACGAAGGCGTGGCGCAGATGCTGTTCCTCGAGTCCGATGAAGTCTGCGAGACCAGCTACAAGGATCGCGGCGGCAAGTATCAGGGCCAGCGTGGCGTGACTCTGCCGCGTACCTGATACCCCTTGCTGCGCGCCTGGGTATTGCGTTTACGCAAGTGACCTGCACGCGGCAAGCCAAGAGAGTGGCAAGCCAAGAGCGCCTCCTTCGGGAGGCGCTTTTTTTGTGCCTGCTCGTGGCGAAGTGTGCCTGCTCGTGGCGATGTGTGCCGACGGTGGCAAGAAAGAGACAACGGTGGCAAGAGAGACGCCGGTGGCAGGTAGCGAGAACGTGACATGCTCGCAAGGCGCTGAGTCTTAGCCGGAAGTTGAACGAAACACGTGATTCAATCACTCGTTTTATTGCCTATGCTTGTCTGCAGGCCACCCCCAGAGTGGCTGCAGGACGGATACCTCCCACAAGCAAGGGGCACGCCATGCCATCGCGTTCACATCGCGCTGTATTCCCGCCGGCCAGCGCCAGCGGTCTGATCAGACGTTTCACCCTCAGCGGTCTCGCCCTCGCCATCAGCACCACCTTGCTGGCGACTCCCGCGCAGGCCTATTCCAACCTCTATCTCTTCGGCGACAGCCTGAGCGATTCCGGCCAGTTCCCCGATACCACCCTGGGCGGCCTCAACAGCCTGCGTTTCACCAACCGCAGCGGCCCGGATTACGAGAACTCGCCCTATGGCAGCGTCTCGACCCAGCTGCTGGCCACGGAACTGGGGCTGGCGGCAGAGCCTTCCACCTCGGTGATCTATCAGCTGGCCGGCTTCAGTGACGGCACCAACTACGCGGTGGGCGGCTATACCACGGCGCAGATTCTGGCCTCGGTGACAGATGAGGATGGCTCCGAGGTGGTCATCCCGCCGGGAAGTACCGGCGCGGGCACGGTGCTCAGGGTCGAGGATGGCTATCTGGTCAGCACCGGCGGCAGTGCTGACCCGGACGCCCTCTATTACGTCAACGGCGGTGGCAACGACTTCCTGCAGGGCGTGATCACCTCGCCGGCCACGGCGGTCGCCTCCGCCGGCAATCTGGCCTCCGCGGTGGAGGCGCTGGCAGCGGCGGGTGCCACCACCATCATGGTTTCCAACCTGCCGGATGTCGGCAGCACCCCGGCCGGCCAGTCGACGGGCGCGGCGCAGGCGGCGGGGACCTCCGCGCTGGTAGACGTCTTCAATGATGCGCTGGGCGCGCGACTGGCGGCGCTGGATGGTGAAGTCAACATCATCCGCCTGGATACCGTCGGCATTCTCGAGGAGGTGCTGGCATCACCGGCCGAGTTCGGCTTCGCCAGCGATGTGCCGCTGACCCAGGTGTGTTTCTCGGACAGCTGCAATGTCACGCCCTACGGGCTGGGCGGCGCCGCGGAAGACCCCGACAAGCTGCTGTTCAATGATGGCGTGCACCCGACCACCGCCGGCCAGGAGATTCTGGCCGACTACGCCTATGCGATGCTCGCCGCGCCCTCGGTGCTGGGGCTGGCGCCGCAGCTGGGCACGGGCGCGCTCAATGCCAGTCAGCGCAGCCTCGGCGATGAATTGCGCCCCGGTGCGCAGGACAGACGCTCCGGGGAGGGCGTGCGCGTGTTCGCCATCGGCTCGGCCAGTGGCGGCACCGGCGATGGCGAGACTTCCACCGGCCAGCAGGGCTTTGACAGCGAGCAGCGCGCTGCGGGTGTCGGCGTGATGTTGCCGCTGGACAACGCGCTCGGCCAGGCCTGGGGCGGTGTTGCCGTCAGTCAGCGCACTGCGGACTTCGATGTCGATGATGGTAGCGAGCTGGAGCTGGAAGGCCAGGTGTTCAGCCTGTTCGCGCGTCAGCAGCTGGGCAGGTTTGGCGTCCAGGCGGTGGCCAGCTACGGCGACTTCGATTACGACCTCGACCGCCATGTCGCATTGGGTCAGTCATCGCGCACCCTGTCCGGTGAGACCGATGGCGATGGCTTCAGCGCCGAGGCGCGTCTCGATTATCGCCTCACCGCCGCCGATTCGCTGTGGTACAACGCGCCCTTCGTGGCCTACCGCCATACCGAGTCCGACATCGATGGCTACACCGAATCCGGCTCTGCCGCCAACGCCCTGAGCGTCTCGGATCAGACGCTGCGCGATCGTCGTGTCGAGGCCGGCTTCATGGTCGACCGCGCCATTGCAGAAGGTTTCGGCCTCTACGGTGAGCTGGCCTACGGCAAGCGTCTGGATGATGACGCCGACAGCGCCGAGGTGCGACTGGCGAGCCTGCCGACCAATGCCTACCGCGGCGAGGATTTGGATCGCGGCAGCGACAACTATCTGCGTGTCGACGGTGGCTGGCGCATGCAGCTGGGCCGCAATGCCATGCTGCATCTGGGCGCCGGCATCGAGACCTGGGATGAGGTGACGGCGCGCGGGGAGGTGGGGGTGAGTTACACCTTCTGAAAGCGAAAGCCGCCGAGAGAGAAGTGAATCAGTAGAAACAAGAAGACCCCGCGACATCGGCATGTCGCGGGGTCTTCTGTTTTCAGTTCGCTGTCAGCGCGCCATCAACTTGCTATCAGCTTGCTATCAGCTCAGTCAGCCTTGCCAGCAAGGCAGCGTCACTGATCAGTCTTCTTCGCCTTCCGGCAGCTCATCGCTGAGCTCTTCTTCCACATCGGCGTGGGAGAGGCGCAGGCCACCCACCGGCAGGTTGTGGCCGTCGAGCTTGGCCACTTCACCGTCGAGCTTCAGGCGGCCTTCGAGGAACCAGCGCACCGCGATCGGGTAGATCAGGTGCTCACGCGTGTGCACGCGCTCCTTGAGGCTGGCTTCATCATCGCCTTCCAGCACGTTGGCGACGGCCTGGATCGCGACCGGGCCACCGTCGAGCTCCTCGGTGACGAAGTGCACGCTGGCGCCGTGTTCCTTCTCGCCGGCTTCCAATACCTTGCGATGGGTATCAAGTCCCGGCCAGGCCGGCAGCAGCGACGGGTGAATATTCATCAGACGCCCGAAGAAGTACTGCACGAACAGCGGCGAGAGGATACGCATGAAGCCGGCCAGCACGATGAGGTCCGGTTCATGACGCTCGATCACCTTGATCAGCGCGGCGTCATAATGCTCGCGGGACTCATACTCCTCATGCGGCAGCGCCACGGCATCGACGCCGGCGTCGCGCGCACGCACCAGGCCGTAGGCATCGGCCTTGTTGGAGATGACCGCGACCACGTCGCCGCCCAGCTCGTCGTGTTCCTGTGCTTCCAGCAGCGCCTGCAGATTGCTGCCGCTGCCGGAAATCAGTACCACGACGCGCGGGCGAACCGGCGCATCGTCTGCCTCGAAACCGTTGCCGAAGCCGCCGAGAGTGTCACCGTTGGAGGCGTTGGTATTCGGTTCGATCATGCGGACAGATTCTCCAGCTGGACCTGCTCTTCCATGCCGTTGCGGGCGCGGATGCTGCCGAGGGTGAAGACGGTCTCGCCCTGGGCTTCCAGGTGAGCGCGCGCGGCGGTGGCGTCGGATTCAGCGACCACCACGACCATGCCGACACCACAGTTCAGCACGCGGTGCATCTCGTGTTCTTCGACGTTGCCCTGCTGCTGCAGCCAGTCGAAGACCGCCGGACGCTTCCAGCTGGCGACGTCGATCTCGGCGGTGCAGTCTTCCGGCAGCACACGCGGGATGTTCTCGAGCAGGCCGCCACCGGTGATGTGGGACATGGCGTGCACGGACAGGCCGCTTTCCTTGAGCAGCGACAGCAGCGGCTTGACGTAGATGCGCGTCGGCGCCATCAGGGCGTCAGCCAGCGGCTGGCCGTCGATTTCCTGCTCCAGCAGGGAGGCATCGGCGACTTCGAGAATCTTGCGGATCAGCGAGTAGCCGTTGGAGTGCGGGCCGGAGGAGGCCAGACCCAGAATCACGTCGCCTGCGCCGACCTTCTTGCCGTCGAGGATCTCGGACTTCTCGACCACTCCGACGCAGAAGCCGGCCAGGTCGTAGTCGCTGCCTTCGTACATGCCCGGCATTTCAGCGGTCTCGCCGCCGACCAGCGCGCAGCCGGACTGCAGGCAGCCTTCGCCGATACCGGTGACGACGTCAGCGGCGATGTCGATGTCGAGCTTGCCGGTGGCGTAGTAATCGAGGAACTGCAGCGGCTCGGCGCCAGCGACCACCAGATCATTGACGCACATGGCGACCAGATCGATGCCGATGGTGTCGTGACGGTTGAGGTCCATGGCCAGGCGCAGCTTGGTGCCCACGCCATCGGTGCCGGTGACCAGCACGGGCTGGCGGTAGCCTGCCGGCAGTTCGCACAGGGCGCCGAAGCCACCCAGACCACCCATCACTTCCGGGCGGTGAGTGCGCTTGGCGACACCCTTGATGCGTTCGACGAGGGCGTTGCCTGCATCGATATCGACACCTGCATCCTTGTAGCTCAAGGAAGTCTTGCTGGGCGAGGAGTCCTGGGGGCGTTGCGTCATGTGAGGTTCCTGTCGGTGCGGCCTGGGCGGTGAGACACGATCGATCGCGGGAAAAGAAAGGCGGCCATTGTAGCATTGCGCTTCGCGGCTGACACTGTGCCGATTCACAAAACCACATCAAAATGTGAAAAGGCCGCCGCGCCAGTCATGGCAGGCCTTGTCGCACCTTGGGTGGCGCCGGGGGAGGCAATGTCAGACGCGTGAGCGGCGCGTGTCTTGTGGGTGACTCGGCGACAGGCAACAATGGGTGATGCGTGCGCCGTCGGCAGTCAGCCGTCACGAGTGCCCCACGGCTTGTCTCAAGGAGTGAAGATGCAGCGTAAATGGTGGTTGCTGGCCGCAGGCGTGGCCTTCCTCGGCCTGTTGGTGATGCTCGAACCGATTCTGATGCCGTTCTTCATCGGCATGATTCTCGCCTATCTGGGTGACCCGCTGGCCGACTGGCTGGAAGACAAGGGCCTGTCGCGCCATCTGGCGGTCACGCTGGTGTTCAGCGTGCTCTCGGTGGTGCTGTTGATCGCGCTGCTGGTGCTGGTGCCGCTGCTCGGGCGTCAGCTGGCGCAGTTGATCAGCTTCATGCCGGTGGTCTTCAACTGGATACGCGAGACGGTGCTGCCGGAAATCCAGTCGTTCACCGGGCTGGATTTCAGCGCCGACTTCGATCAGGTCCGCTCGCTGCTGCTGGGCAACTGGAAAGAGACCGGCACCTTCGCCGCCGCGCTTCTGGGCACCGTCTCCAAGTCCGGGCTGGCGATGGCCATCTGGCTGGGCAATCTGGCGCTGATTCCCGTCGTCACCTTCTATCTGCTGCTCGACTGGGACCGCATGAAGGAGAAGCTGCAGGGCCTGCTGCCGCGCCATATGGAGCCCACCGCCACGCGTCTGGCGCATGACTGTGATGAGGTGCTGGGCGCCTTCCTGCGCGGGCAGCTGCTGGTGATGCTGAGTCTGGGCATCGTCTATGCCATTGGCCTGGCGATCATCGGGCTCAAGTTCGCGCTGTTGATCGGCCTGGTGGCGGGGCTTGCCAGCATCGTGCCGTATCTGGGCGTCATCGTGGGTATCCTGATCGCGGCGACGGTGGCCTTCTTCCAGTTCGGCGAGTGGTGGGCGCTGCTGGCGGTCGGCGGGGTCTTCGCGCTCGGTCAGCTGCTGGAAGGCGTGGTGTTGCAGCCACTGCTGCTGGGCGACAAGATCGGCCTGCATCCGGTCGCGGTCATCTTCGCGGTGATGGCGGGCGGCCAGCTGTTCGGCTTTACCGGCATTCTATTGGCCCTGCCGGTGGCGGCCGTGATCATGGTGCTCTTGCGTTATCTGCATGATCGCTATAAAAACAGTACTTTATATGACCAACAGCGTGATTCTCGCCCCGCGGTGGCAGCAGATCAGCCAGCGCCGCCGGCGGCAGAGGATACCCAGTGATCGAGAGACGAGATCACGGCAACAACAATCAGCATGACGGATGGCAATGACTCAGGGACAGATGGCACTCGGCGTCGGGGTACGTGACGCCGCGACCTTCGACAACTACCACTTCACCTCGACCTCGCTGGCGGAGGCCCTCAAGGGGCAGCTTGCCGACGGCGGGGAGCCCTTCGTCTATCTGTGGGGCGGCGAGCAGAGTGGGCGTAGCCACCTGTTGCAGGCGGCCTGTCATCTGGCGGGCGAGCAGGGCAAGCGTGCCTTCTATCTGCCGCTCAATGAGCTGGGTCACTTCCCGCCGCACATGCTCGAAGGGCTGGACGAGATGGACCTGGTCGCCATCGATGACCTCGATGTGGTGATCGGTCGGCAGCGCTGGGAAGAGGCGCTGTTCCACCTCTACAACCGCCTGCGCGACGGTGGGCGGCATCTGCTGGTCAGCGCCAGCTGCGCACCGCGGCTGCTGCCCGTCATCCTGCCGGATCTCGCCTCGCGGCTCTCCTGGGGCGTCACCTTCCACCTCTCGGGGCTGGATGACGCCCAGCGCCTCGAAGCGCTCAAATTGCGTGCACGTGACCACGGCCTTGCACTGCCCGACGAAGTCGCCCGCTACATCCTGCATCGCGGGCCGCGCAGCCTGCCGGGCCTGTTCGCGGCGATGAGCGAACTCGACAACGCCTCGCTCTCTGCCCAGCGCAAGCTGACCATTCCCTTCGTCAAGCAGACGCTCGGCTGGTAGGGCAGCGCCTGCGTGGGCCCAGTGGCCCAAACTTGCCTTCATCACGACCGCGGCACCGATATTGCAGTCTCTTTCCATCATCTCTGTCTGAGGACACGCGGCATGAACAGGTTAGACAAGCATCGGGAGCGCATGCACAAGCAAGCCAACTCGATCGGCAACTTCCTGGTTGAAGGCTTTCACTATCTCGGCCTGTTCGCCATCGGTGGCGCGATTGCCATCGCCTCGGTATCGGCCTTCTTCGAGATGTTCGCCAAGGGCTCGGCCAGCGTCGATGACATCCTGCTGCTGTTCATCTATCTCGAACTCGGCGCGATGGTCGGTATCTACTTCAAGACCAACCACCTGCCGATCCGCTTTCTGCTCTACATCGCCATCACTGCGCTAACGCGCTACCTCATCGGCGATGTCTCCCACCACAAGGCCCCCGATATCGGCCTGCTCTACCTCTGCGGCGGCATCTTCTTCCTCTCCCTCTCGGTACTCGCCGTGCGCTTCGCCTCCTACAAATACCCCTCCAGCAAAGCCATCGACCCGATGGGCGGCACGGTAGGGGACGAGGACTCTATGAAGTAAAATTATAAAAAAGAGGAGAGTTGTAGATATCTTTGCTTAGACTAAATATTGTTGTATTGATAGTGGCAGATTGTTTTGTAGAGGGGCTATAGTCTGCTCTACAGAGCTGCCATGGAGGAAGTTAATATTATTTCCTGTTCTGTGGAAAGTATGTTATTGAGTCTTGGCCTTTCTTTAAAGATGTATGCAGTATTTTGGTACTAATCCTTTGTTTTGGTGTCGATATAAACGATGTTACTATTTTTATGGAGGTTGTATGATCAGGTACGATCTTAAAGATGTTTTCACACCAACCAGTTCTGCTAAAGTTACTTTTGTCGAGCGAGTTAATCAGAATGTAGATACAAGACTGAGCAGAGCATTAAGGCTACCAGGTAATCAAGTGGTTATTTATGGGCATTCAGGTTCGGGGAAAAGCACTTTACTTGATAATGTTTTATTCAGGACGTATGAAAAGCATATAAGTACAAATTGTATGAGAGGAATGACCTTTGAACAGGTCGTTCTTGATGCATTTGACCAACTTAAAGAGTTTTACGTTCAAGAGGTAACAAGTAGTAATAGAGTTAAAGTGGATGCGACTGCTAAAGCTGATTACATGGCAATTAAAGCACAGATTGGAGCCGTTTATGAAAATTCAGAGGGACAAAAGCAGGTTCGCTTACTTCCACCTCAACTTACGCCACAAAACCTTGGTAGGCTATTAGGACAATCCGGTTATTGCTGGGTGTTGGAGGACTTCCATAAGATAGAAGGAGAGGAAAAAGAAAAGCTAGCACAGATGATGAAGGTCTTTGTCGATCTTTCGGCGAAATACCAAGACCTTAAGATCATAGCTTTAGGAGCCGTCAATACAGCAAGGCAAGTAGTTAAATCTGATAAAGAGATGCGTAAAAGGGTATCTGAAATTCATGTTGACCTAATGACGGATAGAGAGATTGAGGAGATAATCAGAAAAGGCTGTGTTGCACTGAATATAAAAATAGCAGATGACGTGCAAGAGGATATTATTAAATACTCAAATGGGCTGGCTTCAATATGTCATAAGATATGTTATTTTTTATGCGATTCTGCCTTAATTACTGAAACTGTTACTAGCCCAGTAGAGTTTATTTCAGAAGACCTCCAAAATGCTTTATCCGAATATATAAAGGATGAAGAGGATACTTTGAAAGACGCTTTTGATAGTGCCCTGAAGATAAAGGCTGTCGACCTAACATTAAGGGCTTTGATCGCTCAAGATCCGGAGGGCGCTCATATTGATGACATTTTTAGTTACACAAAAGATAATGGCATTCGTGTCACAAAGAAAAAGTTACAAGAAGATTTGCAGAATCTTGAAAAAGAAGAATTTGGTGAAATGGTTAAGCTAGAAGATAATTCTCAAAAATATTCATTCATCGATCCTTTTTATCGAAGCTTTGCTATGGCCTATTTTGAAGAGCGTGAAAATAGGCCTAAAAAATCAAAAGTTACTGATAAAGAGATGATCGAGTTGTTTAATGCTGTCATGAAAAATGTTAGAGCTAATTATAATATTGAGTAGAAGTCGTTTTTTATTGAACGGATGGCTCGTTAATATATAACTATGCTCCACTCAGTGTCAGACACAGCCTGCGGCTGCCGCCGTGATCGCGGTGTTCGCCGAGCCAGATGCCTTGCCAGGTGCCGAGGGCGAGGCGGTTGACGCCGCGGCGGGCTTCGACAGGCAGCGTGAGTTGGGTGCCGAGCAGGCTGGCGAGCACGTGGGCGGGCATGTCGTCATCGCCTTCCAGCGTGTGGCGGAAGTAGGGCAGGTTGCCAGGCACCAGGCGGCGCAGAAAGGCGTCCATGTCGTGGCGCACGTCGGGGTCGGCGTTCTCGTTGAGCGTCAGCGAGGCGGAGGTGTGCAGCAGCTGCACATGCAGCAGGCCGACACTGACCGGCGGCATTTCGGCCAATGCCTGTTCCACCTCGTCACTGATGAGGTGAAAACCGCGCTTGCGGGCGGAGAGGGTGAGCGTGTCGCGTTGCCACATGAGAAGCCCTGCCTGTCATTGATTCAGTACATGCTAAACATGACAAGCCAGAACGCAAAAGGCCAGCCCCTGAGGGCTGGCCTTTTTGCTGCGTACCGCGCTGATTCATGTCACCGCGAGGGTGAGAGTTAGCGTTGCACAGCTTGAATCAACCGGCAGTGGTAGCAGCTTCGCTGACGGTGCGGCGGGCGGCCTTGGCGGTGACGCGCTCCGGCTCTGACTTGCCGATTTCGCGGGCGAGCCAGTCGGCGAGCATGCGCACGCGGGTCGGGATCGGGCCACGCGGCAATAGCATGCCGATCTCGACCGGCGGGATCTCGCTGCATTCCAGACGCTTGAAGGACTGGCCGTTGCGCTCGCTGAGGGTGTTGACCCAGTCGGTCGGCAGCACGGCGCGAATCAGGCCATCGGCCACGTAGTCGGTGAGGACTTCGAGGTCATCTGACTGGATGTGATTCGGGCGCGGGTCTTCCGGGTGACGCGAGAGGGAGGTGCCGGACACCAGCGGTTCCAGCTCGCCCCACGGCAGTTCTTCCGGGTTCTCGACATGAGAGGCCGCGTAGGCCGCCTGATGCCAGTGGGTCAGCGGGCGGAAGACGTGGGTGCTGCCGGCCAGATGCGGGAAGCCGATCACCAGGTGCGGCTGATTCTCGAGAATCTCGCGGCCGTTGTGCCACAGCTTCAGCTTGATATCGACGCCTTCGTGCTCCGACAGGAAGCTGGTCAGCGCGTGACCCAGGAAGTGACGACCCAGCGACGGCGTGGCGTGGATACGGATGGTACCGGTGAGGTCTGACTGGCGGTCTTCGATGGCGCGGTGCGCTTCATCATCGAGATTGGCCATCGAGCGTGCGTAACGGTAAAGGGTCTCGCCGGCTTCTGACAGGCGAATGCCACGATGACCACGCTCGACCAGGCGAGTGCCGAAACGGCCCTCAAGGGCGTCGAGGCGACGGCTGACGGTGGACTTGGGCAGGCGCAGACGTTCTGCTGCGCGGGACAGGCTGCCGAGGTCTGCGACCATCAGGAAGGTGTTGTAGGCGTCGATATCGCTCATCGAATAGGTCCGGTTGTTCAGAGGGTCGGGGTGTGCCGTCAGGGAAACACCCACCTTGTACGGGCCAAACGGGCCCGTTGCAGCGCCAGTCGCTGCACAACGGATTGCCTGTCGATGACCGTGCCCCTCAGGCCGCAGGGGAATCCCCCGGGCAAAGACGCGCTCATCGATCAACAACCGTCACTGCCAGCCGAGCACCTCAGCGCGCGGCGACAGGTCTTGCATCTGCTGCAGATATCCTCAGGGCCGAGGCCATGAGAGGGCACTGCCTTGGCGTGACAGCAAGCGCCCTTAATCTGAGCACGCTAACTATATCACTCTGGATGTAGTGTTGCATCCAAAGTCGCATGCATTGCGCAAATCCGATCTCCGCAAGATGAAACCCTGCCGTGAAGCGAGAAATTTGCGTGGGCCAGGCACTTGTCGAGACACGTCGGCTAAGACGTCAGTGGCTGGCGATGGTTCCGTATCTGATGACAGACAGGTGATAAAAAAGTGAATTTGGTGACTACACGGGTGAAAAAGTGTGCAAATCGGGCCGTTTTTGGCAGTTGAGGCACAATCCGGCGCTGCAAGAGGCGAGAAATGACGCGGCCTGATTGCAGAAGTTGCGGAGCGGCGTTGCAGGAAGTGTTGATGACGCAAATGTGCAAACGCGTGCATTATCTCGTTCGCAAAGAGAATCATTATTATTATTAATCTTGGGAACCCTCCGCTCATGACCGATCGCCTCTCTCCGTGCGTGGCAGCCAGCGCTTCCCGCGCCACTGCTTTCACTCCGCGTCCGCTGGTGGCAGCCATTGCGCTGCTGTGTGCCAGTACTGCCAATGCAGAGACGCTGCAGATGGACACGCTGCAGATCGAGGACGATCGCCTCAACGCGACCGCGGTCATCGATAGCGAAGAGATCGCGCTGCATCAGGCGCATGACCTCAAGGATGTCTTCCGTGATACGCCGTCCGTCACCGTCGGCGGCACCACTGCCTCGTCGGAGATGATCTACGTGCGCGGTCTGGAAGACACCAACCTCAACATCAGCGTCGATGGTGCCAGCCAGAATGGCTACCTGTTCCACCACAGCTCCAGCTTCAACATCGAGCCGGAACTGCTCAAGCGCGCTGAAGTCCAGGCCGGACCGGGCGCCGCCGACAATGGTCCCAACGCCCTGGGCGGCAGCATCAAGTTCGTCACCAAGGATGCCCAGGACCTGCTCGAGCCGGGTGAGACCTTCGGCGGCATGGTCAAGGGCAGCACCGAGTCCGCGGCAGATGCCGTCAAGGGCACGCTGTCCGTCTACGGTGAAGTCGCGCCGAACGCGGGCCTGCTGTTCTCGACCAGCGCACGCAACAGCGATGACTACCGCACCGGCGGCGGTGATGAAGAGGAAGGTACCGGCGGCCATCAGCGCAGCTACTTCGGCAAGTTCAGCCTGCTCGACCAGGGCGCGCACAGCCTGCGCATCAGTGCCGAGCACAACGAGGACAGCGGCATCTACTGCACGCGTCCCAACATGGAATGTCAGCCGTTCAACAACGAGAAGGTCGACACCGAGCTGAGCCGCGACACCTATACCGCCAACTATGACTATGAGCCGGGCTCGCGACTGGTGGACGTGCACACCAACGTCTTCCACACCAAGACCGAGCTGGACCGCACCACCGTCTCCACCGGCGATGAGCTGAACGCCGATGTCGAGAGCTACGGCGGTGACCTGAACAACACCTTCCGTTTCGGCCCCGAGGACATGAACAACCGCCTGACGCTGGGTAGCGATTACGTCTACGACGAATCCAGCACCGGCAGCTTCGACGAGAAGGCGCGCAACCTCGCGCTCTACGCCCAACACCGCATGACGCTGGGCGCGGTGGACCTGTCCTTCGGCGCGCGTGTCGATGACTACAAGACCGAATATGCCAATGGCGAGACGCTGGATGACACCGATGTCAGCCCGAACGCGAGCCTCAACTGGCGTGTCGGCGGCGGTGTCGAGCTGTTCACCGGCTACTCCACGGCAGTGCGCGGCAACAAGGGCCGTGAAGCCATCCTGGCCGACGATGGCGTCGGTGTCGGCGAGACGCTGACCGTCGAACCGGGTCTCGAGGCCGAGACCTCGCGCAGCACCGAAGTCGGCGCGCGCTGGAAGGGCAATGACCTCCTCACCCAGCGTGACCGCGCTGGCCTGGAAGTCACCTACTTCGATACCCACTTCGACAACTACATCACCGATGAGACCGTCGGCAGCGAAACCACCATCTACAACATGGAAGGCATCGTCACCAGCAAGGGTGTCGAGGCGCGTGCCACCTACGGCATCGGCGGCTGGGACATGACGCTGGGCTACCTGACCATGGACCTGGAAGACAACCAGGGCGAGACCGTGGTCGATGACATGGGCCTGGGCAACCAGACCGGTGATCGCTGGAGCCTGGACAACCGCTACACCTTCGTTGACCCGCAGATGACGATCGGCTGGACCGTGACCGCCTATGAGCGCCTCACCGACCTGCCGGATGATCAGAGCGAGCGCGCCGGTTACGCCACGCACGATGTCTACGCCAGCTGGGTGCCGCGTGACATGCAGGACCTGACGCTGACGGCCGGTATCTACAACCTGTTCGACAAGGAATATACCGACCAGAACACCTACTTCCTGGAACCCAACAGCGCACGCGGCATCACGACGGGCGCCATCACCAGCCCGGGGCGTGACGTGCGTCTGTCAGTGGCGTATCGCTTCTGATCAGAAGGCTTTGAACCCGCAAGTTCGCACCTGACAGGGATTCATCGCCAGCGGTCGTGATCCAGGCTCGCAACGCAGGATGCTTCACTGGCAAGACCCTCGCAGCGCCATCGTGTTCTTCACGGTGGCGCTGTTCTCGTTTGTGGGGTGCTCAGAAGGGGGCTGCCAGCTCCTGCTGCCTGCTGCCTGCGTCTCGCGGCCACGCGGTGCTATCGATTCATCAGACCAGGCCCGCCTGCCGCCTGCGTCTCGCAGGCGGGCTGTGCTACCATCGCGACCAAATGTCGGAGAGCGTCTGCGCGACTCTTCGCACTGCACTCACGTTCCCGCCACTGGCGGGTGATCGTTCGAATAAGGAAGGATGCATGGCGCTTCTGAAGATTTTTGTCGGCACGATGTATGGCGGTTCACTGGATGTGGCCGAGCAGGTTCAGCCGTTGTTCGAGCAGGCCGGCTATACGGTCGAGGTGCTCGACCAGCCGACACTGGCTGACCTGACTGACGCGCGCCCTGATCTGGCGCTGTTCGTCACCTCCACCACCGGCAGTGGCGATGTGCCGGGCAATCTGACCGGCTTCCTCAATGCGCTGTCTGCCGAGTCCCCAGCGCTGGATTGGCTGCGTTACGGTCTGATCGCCCTGGGCGACAGCTCCTACGGCGAGACCTATTGTGGCGCGGGGCGTCATCTGGATGAGCGTCTGGCCGACCTGGGCGCCACGCGCCACGGCGAGCGCCTCGAGATCGACGCCATGGAAACCTTCATGGCCGACGACGCGGCGCTGCCGTGGGTCGAGAGCTGGATTCCGACCCTGCCGGCCACTGCCTGATTCTGCGGCGGTGGGCTGACCCGCCGCCTGCTTCTTCTGTTGTCCGTTCTTTCATCGAGACTGCTTCAATGCCGAAACTGAATCCTGATCATCCGCGTGCCCGCAACCTGACGCCGCAGCGCGTCTCCGTGCTGGCGGGTCTGGCGGTGGTAATGGTCGCCAATATTCCGCGTTTCCTGATGAGTGGCGAGAATACGCGTCTGATGCTGATCGTCGGCTTTGCCGTCGCCGTCAGCGCGCTGGGCATCTACATCTATCGCCAGCTGTCAGAGACCGCCAAGGCCAAGGTGCCGACGATGATGCGTCGTCTGCTGGTCTGGCTGGTGGTGGGGCTGGCGGCGATGGCAGCGTTCAACTTTGCCGCGCCGATGCTCAACCGCCCTCAGGAAGGTGCGCTTGAGGTGCTGGTCGATGGCCTGACGCTGGGTCTGCTGGCGCATGTGATCAGCATGTGGATGCAGCGCCGTCGTGGTGAGGAAGGCTGAGCCTCGATTCTTGCGGCTCATGAGATGCTGTCAGCAAGATCATCCCTATAAACAAGAACGCCCCGATCAGCGATGACCGGGGCGTTCTTGTGATGGCGCTCATGTGATGGCTGATGAGGTGACGACACGCCTCAGCGTGTCATCACCGGGCCATTTACTTGCACAGGGTGTAGCAGGGCACGTAATCGCTGCCTGGCAGCTTCATGCGGCCCTGGGCGACGAAGGAGGTGAGCAGGGCGTCGAGACGCTCCATCAGCTCGGCTTCGGCGGTCAGGCGGAAGGGGCCGTCGCGCTCGATCTCCTCGATGCCTTCCTTCTTGACGTTGCCGGCGACGATGCCCGAGAAGGCACGACGCAGGTTGGCCGCCAGTTCATGCACCGGCTGGTTGCGGTGCAGCGCCAGGCCCGACATGTTGGCGTGGGTCGGCGCGAAGGGCTGCTGGAAGTGCGGGGCGATATGCAGGCGCCAGTTGTAGTAGAAGGCATCCTGATGCTGGCGACGGAATTCCGCCACCTCGTCGATGCCACCGCGCATGGTGCGTGCCACCTCGACCGGATTGTCGATGATGATGGTGTAGCGCGAGCGCGCTTCCTCGCCCAGGGTGTAGGCGATGAACTCGTCGATCTGCTTGAAGTACTCGGCGCTGGACGCCGGGCCGGTGAAGATGACCGGGAACGGCAGCTCGCTGTTTTCCGGGTGCAGCAGAATGCCGAGCAGATAGAGAATCTCCTCGGCGGTGCCCACGCCGCCCGGGAAGACGATGATGCCATGTGCGGTACGCACGAAGGCTTCAAGGCGCTTCTCGATGTCCGGCATGATGATCAGTTCATTGACGATCGGGTTGGGCGATTCGGCGGCGATGATGCCCGGCTCCGAGATGCCCAGATAGCGACCTTCGGTGCGACGCTGCTTGGCGTGCGCGACGTTGGCGCCCTTCATCGGGCCCTTCATGGCGCCCGGGCCACACCCGGTGCAGATGTCGAGATCACGCAGGCCGAGGTGGTAACCCACGTCCTTGGTGTACTCGTATTCCTCGCGGTTGATGGAGTGCCCGCCCCAGCAGGTGACCAGACTCGGCTCACGCGAGGACTTCAGCGCCCCGGCGTTGCGCAGGATATGGAACACCGCATTGGTGGTGCCTTCGGTGGTCGTGAGATCGAAACGCGGAGTGTTCTGGATCTCGTTGGCCACATAGACGATGTCACGCAACACGCTGGAGAGATGCTCGCGAATGCCGCGGATCATCTTGCCGTCGACGAAGGCATCGCCGGGCGCATTGTCGAGCTTGAGGCGAATGCCGCGGTCCTGCTGCAGCACCTCGATCTCGAAATTCTTGTGTGCGTTGAGCACCGCGACGCTGTCATCGGTCTGGCTGCCGCAGTTGAGCACGGCCAGCGCACAGCGGCGCAGGATGTCGTGCAACCCGTTGGAGGAGGTATCGCGCAGGCGATTGACCTCATCCTGGGAGAGCACTTCCAGGCTGCCTTCCGGCGAGATGATGGTCGAGACCAGCATGGAGCTGGCATCACGTGAATAGGTCGTCGCTTCGCTGGTGACAGAATTCATGACTGTCTTCCTTGTGTCAGGCGCCCACGGTGGTCTGGGCGCGTTTCCGGGCTTCTGCCCAGAGTTCAGCAATGCGCTCGCGGTCGTCCACGCTCATGCTGTCCTGGGCAAAGGCGTGCTGCATCCACTCTTCAAAGGTGGCGTCAAAGTCTTCCGCGACCACATCCTCGGGATCGTAATCGGCGTTTTCCAGCACCAGTTCCACCTGGGGAATCATGTACCCCAGCGGGAACAGGTCATTTTCGGCACAGTCGCTTTCCATGGCGAGCAGCGCCTTGTGAATGGCTTCGCCGCGTGCAGCCAGAGCATCAGACATCTAGAGCATCTCGTGTTTCGGGCCAGTCCGAAGATTGGCCAGGACAGGGGTAAAGCGCCGGGCCCTGGCGCGTCGCCGTGGCGTTGAACACGGCAGACGCAGCCAAGGTGGCAGCTGGCATTGTCCATGATGCTAACACGCGAGAGTGGCGGGGCGCAGCGCTGCGCATGGCGGCCAGCTCTGGTAGAATCATGTGCTTTGCGGGTCGGTGACACCTGTGCTGACATGGCAGTTGCGTCATGCAGGTCGTCGCCGGCAACACGATGCGCCGAGTCGCGTCCCCCGTTCGTGAGTGGTCAGTGCCTTCATGTTCAACGCCCAGTATTTTCGTACCTTCATCACACTGGTGGAGACCGGCAGCTTTACCCATACCGCGCGCAAGCTGGAGATGACCCAGCCCGGCGTCAGCCAGCATATTCGCAAGCTGGAGCAGTATCTGGGCCGCTCGCTGCTCAATCGCCAGGGACGCAAGTTCTCGCTGACCGCAGCGGGGCGTCGCTGCTATGACTACTCCATCAAGCTGTTCGCCGAGCACACCCAGTTCATGCACTCGCTGGATGATGACTCCCCGGACAGCGGCGAATGTCGCGTGGCCAGCCCCTCAAGCGTCGGGCTGATGTTCTACCCGTTCACGCTGGGCTATCAGCAGCAGCACCCGGGGCTGACGGTCAGCTACAGCTTCGCCTTCAATTCCGAGATCGTGCAGGACGTGCTGGCGGGTCGCTTCGACCTGGGCATCGTCACCGAGCCGGTCAAGCATCCGGACCTGAACTTCGAGCTGTGGCATCAGGAGCCGCTGTGCCTGGTGGTGCCCGCCGATTTCGCCGGCAACAGCCTCAATGAGCTTATGGCGCTGGGCTTCATGAATTACGCCGATGGCGTCAACAATGCCAGTGCCTTGTTGCGTGAGAACTTCGCCGGCGAATTCCGCTCCATGAGCCACTTCCCGCAGCAGGGCTTCACCAACGATATCGGCATGGTGCTGGACGCCGTGGCGCGTGGTCTGGGCTTCACCGTCGTCTCGCGCACGGTGCTGGAGACCTCGCCGTGGCAGCGTCAGGTGCGCGAGATGCCGCTGACCGAAGCCGTCTACGAGAACCTCTACATCGTCACGCGTGACAATGCCGAGGTGCCGCGCCGCTACGAGCAGCTGCTGGGTGAATTCCGCCTGCAGCGTCGCAACACGCTCTACGGCTACGCCGATGCGCCGGAAAGCTTCGACAACATGGACTTCGACAGCATGGTGTAACGCCTCGCGTCATCATCTGCGCCTCCCGAAAGCCCGCTCTTCATGAGCGGGCTTTTTCGTGTCTCGCCGTCGCCATCTGCGCCGCGCGAGGCGTCGCCCTTTGTGCACCGCCTGGTTCCAGCCGCTGCCGCCGCCTTGCGACCAAGGCCTGATGCGGGGGCGGCGTACTGCGTGGGATGCTGAAAGCCAGCGCCTGGTTGTTACAGACCTGTTTATTACAGCCTTGGCTATTACAGACCTGGCTATTACAGCCATGGTTATTTCAGGCTTGGCTATGCTTGGCTCAGTCAGCGTCTTGCCAGCGCCTTGCTTGCTCATTTCGTGGTGTCTTGCCCATCAGGAGGTTCTGCCGTCGTGTCTTCATCCGGTTCTCGCTCCAGTGTCACGCCTCATGCTCCTTCAGCCTCCCCATCTCCCGAGGCGTCAGCTGCATCAAGCGAGGTCTTCTCGCTGCTGGCGCGCATGGAGGTCGGCGAGCTGACCCCGGAGCAGCACGCCGAGGTCGCGCGTCGCTGCCGCTGGCCTGACTGGCAGTCGCGCCAGATGAGCGCCAGCCAGGCCGCCGAATTGATTCACGATGGCATGACGGTGGGCATGAGTGGCTTCACGCGGGCGGGGGAGGCCAAGGCTCTGCCGCTGGCGCTGGTCGAGAAGGCGCGCCGCGAGCCGTTCTCCATCACGCTGATGACCGGTGCCTCGCTGGGCAATGACCTCGACGGCCAGATGGCGGACGCCCACATGCTGGCGCGGCGCATGCCGTTTCAGGTCGACCCGGTGCTGCGCCGTGCCATCAACGCCGGCGAAGTCATGTTCATGGACCAGCACCTGTCCGAGACGGTGGAGCTGCTGCGCAATCACCAGCTGAGTGACATGAATGTCGCGGTGATCGAGGCCAGCGCCATCACCGCCGATGGCGGCATCGTGCCGACCACCTCGGTGGGCAACTCGGCCAGCTATGCGATTCTCGCCGACAAGGTGATCATCGAGCTCAATCTCGAGTCGCCGGCGGCGCTTGAAGGGCTGCACGACATCTACATTCCGCAGATGCGCCCCAGCCGCCAGCCGATTCCGGTGGTCGCGCCGGACTCGCGCATCGGCACGCCGTATATCCCGATGGATCCCGCCAGAATCGCCGCCATCGTGCTGACCCGCGGCAGTGACAGCCCCTCGACCTGCACGCCGCCGGATGAGGGCACCCAGCGCATGGCGGGCCATCTGGTCGAACTGCTCAAGCAGGAAGTCGCGCTGGGGCGTCTGACACCGGCCATGCTGCCGCTGCAGGCGGGCATCGGCAGCATGGCCAACGCGGTGATGAGTGGTCTCAAGGAAGGGCCCTTCGAGCACCTGACCATGTACTCGGAGGTGCTGCAGGATTCCACCTTCGATCTGCTGGATGCCGGCAAGCTCGATTTCGCCTCCGGCTCCTCCATCACGGTCACCGAGGAGCGTGGCCGCACGCTGTGGAAGGACCTCGAGCGCTATCGTGACCGCCTGATCCTGCGCCCGCAGGAGCTGTCCAATCATCCGGGCATCGTGCGGCGCCTCGGCGTGATCGCGGTCAATACGGCGCTGGAATTCGATATCTACGGCAACGTCAATTCCACCCATGTTTGCGGCACGCGGATGATGAATGGTATCGGCGGTTCCGGCGATTTCGCGCGCAATGCCCAGCTGTCGGTGTTCATCACCAAGTCACTGGCCAAGGGCGGTGATATCTCGAGCGTGGTGCCGTTCGCCAGCCACGTGGACCACACCGAGCACGATGTCGACATCCTGGTCACCGAGCATGGGCTGGCGGATCTGCGCGGTCTGGCGCCACGCGAGCGGGCGGTGCAGGTGATCGAGAACTGCTCGGACCCGAGCTATCGCCCTGCGCTGCGCGCCTACTTCGAGGAGGCGTGCCAGCGTGGCGGCCATACGCCACATTGTCTGGAGCAGGCGCTGAGCTGGCATCGTGAGGTAGAGGTGAAGGGGCATATGCGCGCCATGCGCACGGCAGCCGAGCCAAGCCCGAACCTTGCAGGAGCGGCCCCGCCGCTGCCGGATGCCACTGCCTGATCGCACATTAGGCAGGGCGCTCTCAGGCAGGGTGTTTGGGAGAAACAACCAGGACGAGCGCTGGCAGGCGGACTACTGATCGAGGCCGTTTTCCAGGCGCTCGTCTTCGCATTCCGGGCTACCCATCTCGTAATCGCGGCACAGCTGCGGCCGGCGGTCGTAGATGGTGCACATCAGCGTCTCGCGGTCGACGGCGGCACACCAGCCATCGTCGAGGCGGCGCATGACTTCGCCGCCCCATTCATCCTCGTCGATCAGGTAGTCCGGCACGCCGGTATCGGTGAGCAGGATGACCTCAAGCCGGCAGCAGCAGGCCTGGCAGTTGCTGCAGGCGATCTCGTGATTGGCGGGTGTCGCAGCGCCGGCAGTGGCCGGCGAGACGTCGGTAATCGGAATATTCATCGGGACAGGGTCAGCCACAGTGAGTCAGGCACCAACATCGGCACGCTTCAGCCGGCAGTGAAACACACTCACGCGCGGATTACTTGTAGACCTTGTCGATGCCTTCCCAGTAAGTCTCGGGATCACGATCGCGCGTCATGTCATACAGCTGATAGCGGCGGTTGAGGCGTGCGCCACCATCGCGGGTCAGAGGTGCCCAGGCAAAGCCGGTGCTGCCCTTGCTGGAGGTGGTGAAGAAGGCATCCAGCGGGATGCTGACGTAGAGCCCCTTGTCGAAGCTACCCTCGCCGTAGTCATCGCCGGCATCGGTCAGGGTCGCCCAGGCGCCGACGCTGACCCCGTTGGAGAAGCTGCGCGACAGGTCCAGCGTCGCACCGACATCGCCGGCCAGATAGCGCCCCACCGAGCCCTTGACCAGCACATCGTGCCAGCCGGACTGCCAGTAGGCGGTGGCGTGACCGGTGGTGACCGAGTAGTCACGCAGGCCGAATTGCTGGTCGAACTCGCGCTGGCGGACGCGATTGATGTCCAGCCCCAGCGCCAGCGAGCTGTTCATCGGGCGATAGAGCAGCTCGGCACCGACCCCGGCATACATCAT
This sequence comes from Cobetia sp. 29-18-1, assembly GCF_029846405.1. Taxonomy (NCBI): domain Bacteria; kingdom Pseudomonadati; phylum Pseudomonadota; class Gammaproteobacteria; order Oceanospirillales; family Halomonadaceae; genus Cobetia; species Cobetia sp. 29-18-1. The sequence continues at coordinate 215,945 of NZ_JARWKS010000004.1, read as the reverse complement.
CTCGAGAATGCCGCCGTAGGCCTGGGCGTACCAGTCGCGCCCGAATTGATGGGTGCGGTTGTACTGCAGGCTGGTGATGCCCAGGTCGGTTTCCTTGATGTACTCCCCGACGTAGGTACGTACGCGCGGCAGCTCGGAATCGGCGATGTACTCGTAGCTGTCGAAGTTGTCGGCGAGCTGATAGGTCGCCACGCCGGTGAACCAGCCATTGCGGTCGGTGCGCCACAGGGCGTCCAGCTGCAGGTTGAGCTGATAGAGGTAGCCATCGGGACCGCCGAAGTTCTGCTTGAGGCTCGGCGAGAAGCCCCAGCTGAAGCCGAACGGCTCGCGTGCCAGCTTGACGCCATCCCCTGTCGCCTGGCGTGCCGCGTCATCGGCGCTATCGGACGAGGTGGCACGGGGCGAGGCGGCATGGGCGGTGATGGAGTGCTCGTATTCGGCGCCGAAGCGACGGTCATTGGCGGCGGCCACGAAGGGTTGGCGCGGATGCTCATCTTCGCGCAGCGCCAGACCATTGCTGCTCAGACGATAGCGGAAGGTGGTGATCTCGGCGGGCAGGCGGTTGTGCAGCACGCGGTTGGCGCGGCCTTCGGCCTGCAGGTCATCACGGAAGCGCGTCGCCTCGGCCTCGACGATCAGGGTGTCGCCCTCGACCCGCAGCTGTGACACCTCAAGTCCGCTCTGGGCACGCAGGGTATCGGCCAGCGCGTCCCAGTCGACGTCGGCAAGACGCGGGAGATCTTCTGCCTGCGGGCCATCAGTCGCGCCCGGCTCGAGCGGGGAGTCCGCGGGCGCGCCGCCGAACGAGTCGAGTGTCAGCAGACGGCCTTGCTGATCCTTATTCGCTGATGGCTCTCTGTTCGCTGACGGCTCTTCATGGGCTGACGGCTCTGCCGCCACGCCTGCCGGTTGGGCGGCGCTGGCGGCGCTGGCGGAGGGCGCTGTGCCCGAGGAGGCGTTCGCGTTGAGCGAGCGCACGCGGAAGGCTTCGGGTGTCTGGTCGTTGCGATAACGGCTGTGGGTGCTGGGGGTGACCGCTTCCGGCGTGCCGTCGTCCTTGGCCTGGGCGAGCCCGGCCAGATTGGTCGACAGCGACAGCCCCAGCATGGCGGTGTTGCCTCGCTCCCAGCCGCCATGCAGCGACAGGTTGTCATTGACCTTGACGGTCGCGCCCAGATTGACCGGCGAGTCCTGCTCGATCTCCACCGTCAGTGGCTCGTCGGAATAGTCGTTGCCTTCGTATTCCAGCATCAGGGTCAGCGGATCCCAGGGCGTCTGGTATTCGATGCCGCCGAAGACGGCCGGGCTGCCGCTGAACATGCTGCCGAGCTGGAAGTCGCCGCCGTCATCGCTGGTCGAGTCGCTGCGCGTCTCGAGACTGCTTCTCACCACTGCCAGCGGATTGCTGAAGTCGCCACGCGTGCCCAGATAGCCCCAGCCGAGGCCCAGGCTGAAGTCGAGGTCGCCGTAGCGCTTGCTGGCGACCAGGTACCCGGAACTGAACAGGCCCGTACCGCCGAGATCTCGCAGGCCCACCGCGACTTCGGGCTGATAGCGGCCTTCCTGCAGGAGGCGGAACTTGGTGTCGAAGGATTTATCCAGGTAGTCGCGGTCCGGGGCGGCCGCGCCATAGCTGACGGTTTCCACCGAGACATAGCGAAAGCCCAGCTCCATCCAGTCGAAGGGCGCCGCGTTGACGCTGAAGCGCTTGTAGGGCTGGGTGCGGCTGTAGGTGAAGCTCAATTCGCCCTGGGGCGCAAAACGCGCCGTGGGCGTCTGCATCAGGCCCACGCCACCGAAGTCGCTCTGGGATTCGCCGGTCGCCGCATGGGCGATCTGCGCACCCAGCAATCCGCCCGCCATGCCGAGTGCCAGCCAGCCATTGCGTGCCAGGGTAGGGCGCTGCTCGGGGCTTGAGTGCGTAACGTGATTGGCAGGGCGAAAAGGACTCGACATGGGCGTCTCGCATGCACGCAAGCCAGGGGCTCACGTACGTGAATAAGGGATTGGGTTCGCGGTCAGGCGCAGTGTGCTGCGCCGGGGCAGCCTCGACGGCTAGCGCGGGGGTGTCGGCAGCTTCGCGGCGTCCAGCTGCCAGCTCTGGCAGGCATGGCCCGGCAGGCGGCTGGCAAGCCAGGCCGGTAGCGCCTCGTTCACCCACTGCTGCGCGGTGTCGATGCCCGGCGTGCTGATCACTACGCTGGTGCCGGGGGCAACGGGCAGGTCGGCGTCGCCGCTGGTTAGACGATTCCAGCTCGCCACCGGGCGGGTCAGTACCTGGCCCTGCGGCGTCACCAGGCTGACCTCGACGGCTGGCCCGATACCGCCGGCAGCGGCGCGCTCGTCGATCAGCGCGTCAAGACTGAGATTCGGCGTCCACTTGCGCTCGTGAACGCCGGTGGCGTCCAGAATCACCACGCTGCGCGGCGCCTGACAGGCACCGACCACCATGCCCGGGGCGATGCGGATCGCCTGCGGGCCGTCGCGCATGTCGCGGCGCGGGTCGAGCTGACCCGGCAGGCGCGCCACCACGGCGTCAGTGTCCGGCGCGCGGCCCTGCTCGACATAGGCCTGCCAGGCCTGCAACGCCTCGGCGTAACGCGCCTGAGGGCTGTCGTCCTTCGCGCCGACGGCGTAGCGCGCCGCGATCAGCTCGAGCTCGGCGCTGACGCGGTTGGCCCGCGCGGCCATCTGCTGGCGAATCAGCGGCGTGCTGACGAAGCTGTAGCGCCAATCCAGCGCCTTTGACGGCGCCAGGCCATCCCATTGCGCCTGCAGCACCTGACTGGCCAGCGGCGTGCTCGCGGCGCTGAACGGCAGCGGGGTGTCATCGGCGCTCCCCAGGGGCGCGGCCAGCAGTGCGCTCAGTCCCAGTGGCAGCAGGAGGGCGGCACTGTTCAGGCGGGCCAGTGCTGACAGACGGGCCAGCGATGAGAAGACGGGGATCACCATGCCTTGGCGACCTCCCAACCGAACCGCGGGCCATCTGGCCAGGCCGTCATGTCGGCCGCCCAGACGCGATTCTCGTCGCGCCACAGGTCATTGCGCGTGGTGCTGCCGTCGTCCCAGCTCAGAATCTCGCGGCAGTGCTGCAGCGGCAGTTCTGCCAGCGGCAGCGAATAGGGGGCGGCGGCCTCGCATTCGAGTCGCGCCGTGGCCTCGTGTACCTGCATCACGGCGACGTCGTCCTGGCGCTGGCTGCCGGTGGAGGCGGCATCCTGACGCTCCAGCCGACGCGGGTAGGGGGACAGCGCACTGACACTGACCTGATAGGTCGTGCCACTGGCCATCAACCAGGCCGGACGCGCCAGAGCGCGCCCGGTAGTACTTTGCTCACGCCTGTCTGCCACATCACGCGCAAAGCCTGAAGTGGCGGACAGGACGCCATCGCGCAATTCGAGGATGCCGCGGTCGCGACTCTCGAAACGCGCGATGCGCCCATTGCCTTCCAGCGTCGCCAGAACCACCAGCGCGGTGCTGTTGGCATGCTTCAGCTTGAGAGAGGCATAGGGCAGCTCGCTGGCACGTGTGGCGTCAAACTCGTCCTTGCCCATCACGTCACCGAGCGAACTCGAGACGATCTGGGCGCAGCCGGAAAGCGACACCAGACACGCGAGGGTGCCGAATGCCGCCAACGACCTGCTGCGCAGAGCACGGGAGACCACCGAGGTAGCCGCCGTGCCCCGCGCAGGGCTTGAGAACGTGAAGCGTTGCGTCGCACGTGCCGTCTTCATCAGCGAGTCCCGGTCGAACCAGTGGTGCCGGTTGTCCCGGTGGTACCGGTCGTGCCGGTGCCGCCGCCGACGGTGCCGGTGGCCGCACCTGCAGCGACGCTGCCGCTGCTGGCGCTCGGCGTCACGCTGCCGGTGGCATTCTGGCTGGCAGTACCGGTGCCGGCTGCGCTACCTGTCGGCACAGTGCCGGTCGTGCCAGTGGTGCCGGTAGTTCCAGTCGTGCCGGTGGTGCCGGTGGTGCCGGTGGTGCCGGTGGTACCGGTCGTACCAGTCGTGCCGGTAGTCCCAGTCGTGCCGGTAGTCCCGGTAGTGCCAGTCGTGCCGGTCGTACCGGTGGTGCCAGTCGCACCCTGAGGCGCTTCTTCTTCCGCGATGGCATTGCCAGCGAGAAGCAGGGCACCTGTCAGGCCGATGATGGCTCCGAGATGTGTCTTGCGCATGGATAACTCTCCTTGATGAGCATTGTCGGCGGTCAGCCGACCAGGGAGGGATGTCAGACCACGGCGTGATGACTCAAGGACTGAGGCATCGGCGTCGAGGCTGCCAGCAGATGCTGGCGATCATCCAACCTGCTGCTGAAGATATCGATAGAGGAGAAGAGCGCCGTCCCTGACACCATCCCTGGCATCCTCCGTGGCGCGACCTCGTCCTGAGGTGTTCCTGTCATGACCGTATTCCCTGGTCATGCGCCTGCCGAAATTCATCGTTGCGCCTTGCTGTCTGCGTCTGACAGTCCTGTCAGGTGTCAGCCGTTGAGCGGTTGATGCAGGAAGTCCTTCTCCACACAGACACAAAGCCGATGAGTCGTGGCAAAGCGAGGCTCATGTTAACGAGAATATGTGAACTGTCTAGCGTGAAGCCTTGCGTATTATTCGCGTTGATCGCTTGAGGATTATTTATGTAAAAAAGAGTAATTGGGGTGTGGATGATTGGCGACGTGACTGTCGATGTTCCACCGGGCGCTACGCCAGACGGGGCCCGCGTGGCGACTGGAATCCTGCGCTTGAGTGTGTCGCATTGCCGACGAAATGGGACTTGGGGTGTCTGTCATCGGCAACGCGTCTTTCGTGGAAGTGGCGACATCGAGCGTACTTGCGGCGCTACAAACCAATGTTTTTATTGGATTTTTGTAACAGAGCGCTGATTGGCGGGAGACGTGTATCAGGTAAAATGCACGGCAGACAGGGTTTGGTCACCTTGCCAAAAACGCCACGAATGGCGTGATCCAATGCACGGCGATGCCACGGCATTGGCATTACTGATTCATCGGCAGATCCTCTGGCAGCTCCATGGGTCGTGGGCTGCGGTCGAAAGAGGTGTGCCGCATTTCGGTAAAAAAACTACAGAAAGTTCGCTCTGCAATGGCGCTGAAGATATTGCCCAAATGACAGCAAGAGTGGCATGAAGGCCGCCATGCAGAGAGTGGTGTCAGAGCCGCAAGTGGAAAGCACATTGAATGTACCTGCCGTCTGTGCATCGTCGGTTGCGGTTCAGGGTCGTGTTTCGTACATCTTGAGCGATGCGCCTACCCTTTGACTGGGGATGACGGCGGGATATGACAAGCCATGTGCATGATTCATATGGCGGAAATATCGCTGTAAGCGTTGCGGATCACACTGGCGCAGCGTGAATGAGATCGCAGCAGCCAGTCGAAAAACGCCAGTCGCAAGTCGCAAGACGCAAGACGCCGAGACCGCCAGGGTCCGGTACCTAAATGCACGAGGGCCCACCCTCGGCAGCCGCGTGACAGCCAGGCAAGGCCGGCGACACGCATGACGCAGCAGGAACTGAAGACGTTATCGAATCCATCCCGGCGGCCATGTGCGGCGGGGGAAGGCGCGATGATCATGGCACTGGGGTGCCGGGTCATCGGGCCTGTCGACTCAACGGACTTCAGATGAAAAATGCACTGATAGCACGACTTCTGGGCGCCAGCTTGAGCATCGGCGCCCTCACCGGGCTCGCCGGGTGCGTCTTCGCCCCCGGTGGCAACATCGACTACGACACCAGCGCTGCGCCGGTGGACGACATCGTCGATGTGGAACCGATCACCTTTGGCCTGATCAAGGCCCAGGCGCGCGCAGACGCCGAATCACGCCAGTCCAGTGGCGATGACAAGCAGCGTCGTGAGCTTGAAAAGGCGCTGGCCCAGGAGCTCAACAGCAGCACGCGCGCCAGTCTGGCACCGGACTATCAGTACCGTGTCGGCCCCGGCGACATCCTGACCATCATCGTCTATGACCATCCCGAGCTGACCTTGCCGACGGGTTCCGAGCGCAGTGCGCAGGAAGCCGGCAACGTCGTGCACGCCGATGGCACGCTGTTCTATCCCTATGTCGGTCGCGTCAAGGTCAGTGGCATGACGCTGGACCAGATTCGCCGTGATCTCGGCGAGAAGTTGCAGCCCTATCTCAACGCGCCGCAGATCGACGTCAAGGTCGCCGCCTTCCGCAGTCAGAAGGTGCGGATCACCGGCGAGGTCCTGTCTCCCGGCGTGCAACCGATCAGCGATGTGCCGCTGAGCCTGCTGGACGCCATCGCGGCGGCGGGCGGTCTGTCCGAAGACGCCGATTGGCACAACGTGGTGCTCAAGCGCAATGGCGAAGAGACCACCATCTCCCTCTATGAGCTGCTGGCCGAGCGCAATGGCGCCAACGATGAGGCAGGCAATGACCGCCTGCTCAAGGATGGCGACACCCTCTACGTGCCGGACGTCGGTACCCAGAAGGTGTTCGTGATGGGCGAGGTGGACAAGTCCATCAGCCTGCCGCTGGGCAGAAGCCCGATCTCGCTGACCGATGCCATCGCGCGTGCCGGCGGCATCAAGGAAAACTCCGCCGATGCGTCGGGCATCTTCGTCATCCGTCGTGATCGTGAAGACCCCGAGAAGCTGGCCACCGTCTATCAGCTGGATGCGCGCAATTCCACGGCGCTGATTCTGGGCGCGGACTTCGGCCTCAAGCCGCAGGACGTCGTCTATGTCACCGCCGCACCGGTCTCGCGCTGGAACCGTGTGATTACCCAGCTGCTGCCGACGGTGAGTTCCATCTACTACAGCACCGAAATCCAGGACAACCTCGATACCCTCGGCCAGTAAGGCGAGGGGTCGTCAAGGCGTCCCTGCCCGGCACCGCCGTGGCCGGGCAGGACACCAGGAGAGTGACCCAACGATGTCGAACCGCAATTCCCACACCACGCGTCAGGCCTCGGCCAGCGAGTCGTCAAGCGTGCCCGCGCGCACCAGTCTTGATCTCGGCCGCATGCTGGGCCAGCTGTATGACAGCCGTCTGACGCTGGCGCTGATCACCGGCACCTTCACCGTGCTGGCGGTGCTCTACGCGCTGCTGGCCACTCCGATCTACAAGGCCGATGCGCTGGTGCAGGTCGAGGAGGGCGGCGGCAACATGAACCCGCTGCGTGATGTCTCCAGCCTGCTGCGTGGCGAGGCGCCGCCGTCCGAGTCCGAGATCCAGATCATCACCTCACGCCTGGTGCTGGGCGAAACGGTCAAGAAGGAGCAGCTGGATCTGGTGGTCAAGCCGTATCAGTACCCGCTGATCGGCACCTTCCTGCGCACCCACGAATTCGCGCGTCCGAGCTGGCTTGCCGGCTCCAGCATGGTCTGGGCCGGCGAGTCGATCGACGTGGCCAGCCTCGAAGTGCCGGCGGCCTGGGACGATGTGCCGCTGACGCTGGTGTCGCTGGGAGAGGGCGGTGAGTACGAATTGCAGTACGACGGCGATGCGCTGGGCACCGGTGTGGTCGGCGAAGCCTCGCGCTTCGATGGCCCGCTGGGCGAGGTGACGCTCAAGGTCAGCGCACTGGACGCGGCCAGGGGCGCTGAATTCACGCTGATGCATCAGTCGACCCTGGAAGCGACCAACGCGCTGCGTTCGCGCTTCGCGGTGGCTGAGATGGGCAAGGAAACCGGTGTGCTGGGCCTGGCGCTGGTCGGCGAAGACCCGCTGCGCACCCAGCAGACCCTGCAGCGCATCACCGATACCTACCAGCAGCAGAACATCGAGCGTCAGTCCGCCGAAGCCGAGAAGTCGCTCGAGTTTCTCAAGAAGCAGGTGCCGACGGTGCGTGAGCGCCTCGAAGTGGCCGAGAACCGTCTCAATGCCTATCGCGGCAAGAGCGATAGCGTGAATCTGGATCTCGAGACCAAGTCGGTGCTCGAGCAGCTGGTCAATATCGACAATCAGATCAACGAGACCCAGCTGGAAGAAGCGGAGCTGTCCGGCAAGTTCAATCCCAGTCACCCCAACTACGTGGCGCTGCGCAAGAAGCGTGCGGACCTGCAGCAGACCCGCAAGGAGCTGGAGAAGCAGGTCGGTGACTTGCCGGACACCCAGCAGGAAATCCTGCGTCTGGAGCGTGAAGTCGAGGTCAATCAGCAGATCTACGTGCAGCTGCTCAACAAGACCCAGGAAATGAACATCGCCCAGGCCAGCACCATCGGCAATATCCGCATTCTGGACGAGGCCGTCGCACAGCCACATCCGATCAGCCCGCGCAAGGCGATGATCGTGGTGATCGCGACCCTGCTGGGCGGCATGCTCGGGGTGGTCTTCGTGCTGCTGCGCTCCATGCTGCATCGCGGTATCGAGACGCCGTCGGAGCTTTCTGACCTGGGCCTCAATGTCCACGCGACCCTGCCGCTCTCCGAAGAGCAGGCACGCCTCAACCGTCGTCTGGCGCGTGGCTTCAAGCGCTTCACCGGTCGCGGTGTCGCCACAGCGGCCAATGACAATGTCGCGCCGGGACTGTTGGCGATCCGCAATCCGGCGGATCTCTCCATCGAGGGTCTGCGTGGTCTGCGCACCAGCCTGCACTTCGCGATGATGGAAGCCCCCGACAATCGCCTGATGATCTGTGGCCCGAGCCCGGGCATCGGCAAGAGCTTCGTGTCCGCCAACCTGGCCGCCGTCTGTGCCCAGGCCGGCAATCGGGTGCTGGTCATCGATGCCGACATGCGCCGTGGCCATGTCCACCAGAGCATGGCGGGTGTCCAGCACAGCGACGCCGCGCCGGGCCTGAGCGACTTCCTGCTCGGCAAGGCCGACCGCGACAGCATCGTGCGTGGCATCACCGATCCGAGTCTGGCGATGTCCGAGACCGCCGCTGCGGCGCTTGGCGAAGTGGTGGCCGCCAATGGCGCGCCGAGCAACCTGTGCTACGTGGCGCGCGGTACTACGCCCTCCAATCCGTCGGAGCTGCTGCTGCAGTCACGCTTCAGCGACCTGCTGACGTGGGCCAGCGCCCACTTCGACATGGTCATCGTCGATACGCCGCCGATTCTGGCCGTCACCGATGCCGCCATCATCGGCAAGCAGTGCGGTGTCAGCGTGATGGTGACGCGCTTCATGCATAACTCGCCCAAGGAAATCGAAGCGGCGCTGGAGCGCTTCGCCTCCAGTGGCGTGCACGTCGATGGCGCGATTCTCAATGCCGTCGAGCGCAAGGCCACCACGACCTACAGCTACGGCTACAGCTATCACGATTATCAGTACCAGGGTGGCGCCAAGGGTTAGCGGCCACTTGCATCAGAGCCCGCGAACCCGATGTCCGAGACTGCGTGCCTCGTTGGCAGTGGGGATCGGCAGTCGAGGCGAGAGCCGAGGCAGTACGGGTGAAGCATCGGGTAGCACGCCGTCGAGCGACGGCACCAGCGGCTCCGAGCGTGATGAACGGAACCACAACACGAACGCAAGCCAAGGGGGTAACGGCATATGAATACCACGACGAACCATGCAAGCTCCGGGCTGGAAGGGCGTCAGCGCCACTCCCGCATGTACGAGCGACTGATGTTCAACTCGCTGTGTCAGGCCATCGTCGGTCTGATTCTGGCAGTGGGTGTCCCGCTGCTGCTGATCAATGGCCTGCGCCCGTGGGTCAGCGAGATGCGCATGCACAGTGTCATCGCCGCCAGCGGCGGCTTCCTGCTCGCATTGCAGGCGATTCGTCACATGTCGCGCTACCCCGGCGCCAAGGCCTTCGCCTACGTGCTGCCGGCCATCACCATCAGCTATCTGCTGGCGATGAGCGTGCTGATCGCGCTGGATCTGCGCTTCAGCCGCCTCGTGCTCGGCAGCTCGTGGCTGGCGGCGATGCTGATCTGCTCCATCGGCTTCTGGGCCGAGCAGCGCACCCGCATCCGCAAGCTGGCCGTGGTGCCCTTCGGTGACTATCGCAGCCTGTTCACCACCCGTGGGGCACGCTGGAACCTGATGCGCGCGCCGGACCTCGGCGAAGAGCGCTACAACGGCGTGGTCGCCGACCTGGAAGCCGAGATGCCGGCAGAATGGCAGCGTTTCCTGGCCAACTGCGTGCTGCATCGCATCCCGGTCTATGACGCCAGCGAAGTCCGCGAGTCGCTGACCGGTCGTGTCGAGCTCGATCAGGTGCGTGAGAACAGCTTCGGTCAGCTGGCCCCCAACAGTGAATATGAGCTGTTCAAGCGTCTGTTCGACATGCTGGCCGTGCTCGCCGTGGCACCGTTCGTGCTGCCGATCTGCCTGGTGACCGCCGTGCTGATCCGCCTCGATTCGCCGGGTGGCGTGTTCTTCGTCCAGGAACGTGTCGGCCAGGGTGGTCGTCCGTATCGCATGTTCAAGTTCCGCAGCATGTGCCACGACAGCGAGAAGACCGGCGCCCAGTTCGCCCAGGCCTATGACATGCGCGTGACCCGCATCGGTCGCGTGATCCGCAAGACCCGCATCGATGAGCTGCCGCAGTTCATCAACGTGCTCAAGGGCGAGATGAGCCTGATCGGCCCGCGTCCGGAGCAGGTCAAGTTCGTGAATGAATTCGCCGAACAGATTCCGTTCTACAACTACCGTCACGTGGTGCGTCCGGGCATCACCGGCTGGGCGCAGGTCACTCAGGGCTATGCCTCTGACGCCGACGAGACCCGCGAGAAGCTCGAGCACGACTTCTACTACATCAAGCGCTTCTCCGTGTGGCTCGACCTGCTGATCGTCGGCCGTACCATCAAGACCATGCTGACCGGCTTCGGGGCACGCTGAGCATGCTGACCGTCAGTGGCTATTACGTCGGCTTCATGGCCCTGCTGGTGGCAATCCTGCCGCTGGCCGCCAACGAGCGCACCCGCATGGTGGGTGCCTGGTTGGCCGGTGGGCTGTGTCTGGCGTTCATGGCATTGCGTTACGACGCAGGGTACGACTACTTCTCGTACCGCCAGATGGCCACCTGGCAGGTCGACCTGAGCTTTCTCGAGCCCGCACCTGCTGCCCTGGCACGCATGGCGCGGGCCTGGGGCGAGCCGCAGCTGTTCTTCATCATTACCGCCATCCTCTACGTGTCCTGTTTCGTCTCGGCACTGGTGATGAGCCGTCGCAATCTGGCCTGGTGCCTGCTGTTCTTCGTCTGTCTGCCGCTGATCTATCTGTCGGCCTTCGGGTTCGTGAAGCAGCACGTGGCGATTGCGCTGTTCATGCTGGCGATGGCGTGTCTGGAGCGCGGCATGCGGCTGCCCGCGCTGGTGCTGATGCTCGTCGGCACCAGCTTCCACTACACCCTGGCACTGTATCTGCCCCTGCTGGTGATCTATCCGCTGCTGCGTCGTGCCTACCCGTTCTGGCTCTACCTGGGGCTGCTGCCACTGTGTTTCGTGGCCGGGCCGCTGGCCAAGAGCGTACTCAGTGCGCTGGGCCTCTATGCGCATTATTTCGAGGATTTCTCCGGCGGTGGCGAGAAGCTCTACGTCATCTACCTGTTGATCTGCCTGGGCACCCTGGTGCTGTGGAAGCATTTCCGCCTGTCACTGGACCCCTGGGCCTTCAACCTGATGTTCATCGGCGTGGCGCTCTATACCCTGTTCATCACCTACGGTGAGCATGTGGCACGTGCCAGCTATTATTTCCTGCCGTTCGCCATCTTCGTCATCTGTGACGTGATCGAGCATTTCCGCGACAAGCTGTTGCCCAGCCTGATCAGCGGCGTGCTGATGATGGCGCTGTTTTTCATGTCGCTGAAGGTGGCGGCCGGCAATCAGGACCACGATTTCTTGAACAACTACGAGTTCTATTTCCTCAGCGATGAAGCCCTGGTCGTCGGCAACGGAGGCCAGTCATGAGCGAAGCGCTGATCTTCTCGCTGTTCAATCTGATGGCGCGCGGCCTGTCCTCCGCCGCGGGCCTGCTGCTGGCGCGTGCCGTGGCGCCGGAGGCCTTCGGTGAATACGCGCTGGCCCTCAACTACGCGGTATTGCTGGGCGTACTGGCGCGCATGGGCGGCAACGAGGTGTTGCTGGTCACCCGCGACGGCGCCAGCGCGTCGGCACTGCGCCGCTGGATGGGCGTCGGCATCTCGCTGTATGCCTTGCTGGCGATCGGCTTCGCCGTCGGCATCGCGCCGCTGCTGGGCCTGTCGGCCTTCATCTTCGCTTTCTGTGCGCTGCGCGCCGCGGCGGAGCAGGTCGGCCTGCAGATGATCAACTCGCGCTTGCAGCGTCAGGAGCGCCTGGGTCGCGTCAATCTGATGACGGTGCTGATCTCGCTGGCGGTGGCGATCGCCGTCGCCTGCGCCGCTGGGCCGGCGCTCTATCATCAGGGCGTCGAGCTTGTGACCGGCGCCGAGTTCAGCGCTGACCTGACCACCCCCGCTGGCATGTTCGGCCTGGCGCCGGTGCCGACCTTCGTGATGGTCAGCGCCATCGCGCTGGTCATCGTGATGGTGCTGGGCATGTGGCTGTCGCGTGATGCGCTAGCGGATGCCCGGGCCGAGGCCGACGCGGCGGCGGGCCATGAGGGCGCGGACCAAGAGGGCGCGGGCCAAGAGGGTGCAGGCCAGCGTCGCCTGCCGAGCAAGGCGGATTTCGCGCGCGGTCGCGGCTTTCTCTACAACAACCTGATGTCGTTCGCCTACCTGCAGGCCTGGGTGATTCTGGCCGGGCTCGCCTTTGCGCCCGCTCAGGTGGCCAGTGTCTCGGTGGTGACCTCCATCGTGTTCGCGCTCTATGTCTTCCCCACCAGCCTGTATCGCTACTACCTGCCCAAGCTGACCCACGGCGATGCGCGCCTCAAGGAGTACCTGGTCATCGCCAGTGGCTTCGCGCTGCCGGTGGCGGGGGGACTGGCGCTGATCGCGCCGTGGCTGGCGGAACACTTCCTGAGCGGCGCCTACCCGCGCCTGACCCTGACGCTGCGCGCCTTCGCGCTGGTCTATCTGGTGCACGCCTTCGTCACCTGCGCCTTCACGCGCCTGGCCGCGCTGCGCCTCAACGGCAAGCGCCTGCTGTGCCAGAGCACCGGCGCCACCCTGGTGGTCGGCGGGGGCCTTGCGATCGCGGCGCTCAATCACTCGCTGGGCAACGCGTCCGGCGACACCGGCAGCCTTCTGGGCGTCGATCTCTACAGCCTCTTCCTGTGTGTGCCGGTCGCCGCCGAAGTGGTGATGCTGGCGATGGCGATCCTCTTCCAGCCATCACTTTCCCGCGGTGGCAAGGCACACGAAGACAACGCTGCGGCGAGTGCCTGAGCCTGACCGGGCTTCACGAGCGCAGCAGGAATCGGAAGGTCAGCATCTGTGCCTTCCGGTTGATGACATGACGGCGATGCCGGGCATGTAGACACAGCCCTCAGGCATCGCGCGTTCGAATCGCGACATTACGGACAGAAGGACGAACAGCATGGCCAAGATATGCATGACGCACGGATGGCATGACGACAACAAGGGCGACTCCGCCATCCTGATGGGCACCATCGACTTCCTCGATCAGCTGATCGATGCCGAACAGGGCCGCAGCGATGTCTCCGGTGCCGGTGTGGCCAAGGCCGAAGGCCACCGCATCGACATCCTGCCCATCGATGATCAGGTGTTCGCCACCGAGCGCGGCCCGTTCCGCCATATCCGTCGCCGCTACCGTGAACGCGTCACCGTCGGCCAGCCGCTGATGCCGCCGATGCGTGACAAGCTGCGTTTCGTGACCTCGCTGCTCGGCCTGGGCGCCAAGATGATGTTCGGCAAGCAGGGCAAGAGTGGCAACGACATCATCGACGCCGCGGACCTGGTGGTCGTCAAGGGCGGCCATATCTTCCACAACGGCAGCTTCAAGAAGACGCTGTCCTCGTGGCTGGCGCTGATCGGCTATCTGGCGCCGGTGATGCTGGCCCGCAAGGCCGGCAAGCGCGTCTTGCTGCTGGGTCACTCCTTCGGCCCGTTCAAGACCCCGGCCCAGGAGCGCTTCTTCCTGCGCACCCTGAGCGATTGCCTGGTGGTCTCGCGTGAGGAAATCACCCACGCCATGACCCAGAAGGCCGACCCGAAGCTGCCGCACGCGCTGCTGGGCACTGACATGGCCTTCGCCATGGCACCGCGCGCCAGTGACGAGCATGCCGCGGTCAAGGCGCCGAATGGCGTGGCCTCGCCGTATGCCGTGATCACCCTGCGCGACTGGTGGGGCCTGGATCAGCAAGCCTTCGCCGAGCGTGTCGAGGTGCTGTCGCGCTCACTGCTGGAATCCCGCGAGCGTCTGGGCATCGAGCGCCTGCTGGTGGTGCCGCACGTGCTGGGCCCGACCGATATCGAGAATGACCAGCGCATCTCCCAGCTGGTGTTCGATCATCTGCAGAAGGCCTTGGCCACGGCGGACGGTGAAGACCTCGCCACGCGTATCGAGCTGGTGCAGGGCGACCCGAGCCCGGATGCGTTGGTCGATCTCTACCGCGATGCCCGGTTCCTGGTCGGCACCCGCTTCCACTCGGTCATCTTCGCGCTGATGTCCGGCACGCCGGTCTACGCGCTGTCCTACTGCGGGCCCAAGGCGCCGGGTATCATGCGTGACTTCGGTCTCGGCGACAGCGTTCAGGACATCGAGAACTTCGACCCGGCGCGCATCGTGGCCGATATCGAACAGTTGGTCGCCGACAAGGCCTTCCCGGCGCTGGCCGAGAAGGTCATCGCCGAGAAACTGGCCATCACCGCCGACATCACGCGCGACTTCCTGCGTCGTGCACCGGGACGTGCCGGCGTCTGGGGTCAGCGTGAGCTGAAGCTCAATGACACTGCCTTCCCGGCACCGGTGGCGCCCAAGCCAGCTGCTGCCGAGGCGGCCGCGCCGGACGCTGCCATGGCCGCGGATGCGCCTGCCGGCGACAACAGCGCGACTGCCGCTCATGACAGCGAGCCTGTCGTGCGAGGAGCCTGATATGGCACATGTCGCTCTGTTGATTCAGGACATCAGTGCCTGTGGTGGCGTCGAGAAGGTGATGCATGGTCTGGCGCGAGACCTGAGCGCCAGCCACCGGGTCACGCTGGTCTCGGTGCGCGAAGGCGAGCCCTACTGGGGGCGTCTGGAGGGTGTCGAATATCGCACCCTCGGGCTGCCCGCCACCGGCACGCGCCAGAACTTCCGCCATTGGGTGACGCATCTGCGTCGCCTGATGCTGGAGGAGCGGATCGAGGTGATGGTCAGCGGCTACTTCGCCTTCCATCTGGCGGCGCAGCTGGCGGCACGCGGCACCGGTGGCGTCGATGGCGAGGGGCGTCCGCGTCCGCGCACGCGCATCATCGCCCAGGAGCACAGCGCCTATCATCACGACCGCCGTGCCAAGCGCATCGTCAAGCAGCTGGCCTATCGCCACCTCGACGTGCTGCAGGTGCTCAATGAGGTCGATGCCGAATGCTGGCGTCGCCGCGGCCTCACGCCGACGGTGATTCCCAATTATCTGGATGACCAGCAGGCGGACGAGGCACGCAGCGGCTGCGAGCATCAGGTCGATGTGGTGATGGTCGGGCGTCTGGCGCCGATCAAGCGCCTCGATCTGGCGATTCGTGCCTTCGCGGATTCGGGCTATCGTCGCGGTCGCCTGGTGGTGGTCGGTGACGGCCCGGAGCGTGAACGCCTGCTGGCGCTATGCAACGAGCTGGGACTGCGCGTCTTCCAGGGCGCCAACGACAGCACAGTGCCTGCCGGCACTCAGGTGCTGTTCACCGGCGCGCTCAGGAACGTCTCCCACGAGCTGCGGCGTGCACGCCTGTTGCTGCTGACCTCGGAGCGCGAATGTCTGCCGATGAACGTGATCGAGGCCAAGCGTGAAGGGCTGCCGTGCCTGTCGCGCCCGGTGCGTTCCGGCCCGCTGGCGCTGATCGAGCATGGCCGTGACGGGATGCTCAGCGCGGAGCCGGATGGCAGTGAGGATGCCGCCATCATCGCGGAGCTGGCCCACGAGCTGGCGCGCCTCGAGTTCGATGACGAGCTTCTGCTGCGCCTCTCAAGCGGTGCCTGGCAGAGCTTTGATCGCTACAGCGCACACGCGGTGCTGCCGCAATATCAGCGTCTGATCTCGCGTCTTGCGCCGCCGACGCCCGGCGATGCGGCGACTACCGAGCAGGCGCGTCAGGACTCATCCGCAGACACGTGCCCAGACACACACTCGCGTCGCGTTCAGCGACAGCCGCTTGAGGAGAAGGCCCATGGCTGATGTCTCCGTCATCATGCCCAACTACGGCTATGACCGCCGCCTGCACGCCGCCGTCGACTCGGTACTGGCCCAGAGCGAGCCGGTACGCGAGATCCTGATCAGCGACGATGCCTCGCCGGATGGCGCCGCCAGTCGTCTGCGTGACGACTTCGCGGCGCTGGACACCGCTGGCGTCGAGATCCGCGTGCTGGAAACCGACACCAACGGTGGCCCGGGCCGGGCACGCAACCGTGCCATCGCCGAGGCCAAGGGCCGCTATATCGCCTTTCTGGATGCCGACGATGCCTGGCTGCCCGAGAAGATCGAACGCCAGATCGCCTTCATGCAGGACACCGGCGCCGGGCTTTCCTACACCGGCTACGAGATGGTCGACGAGCAGGGCGAGCACGTCTCGTACTTCGCGCCGCCCGAGCGCCTGACGCGTGACGACATGCTGCGCTCCAACTCCATCGGCTGCCTGACCGCCATCTATGACGCCGGTCGTTATGGGCGCTTCTACATGCCGACGATCCGCAAGCGTCAGGACCTGGCGCTGTGGCTGATCATCATCGGTCAGCTGGGCCCGGCGCAGGGCATGCCGGAACCGCTGGCGCGCTATACGCGTCGCGAGAGCAGCGTGTCGTCCAACAAGTTCAAGGCCGCCGCCTATCAGTGGCGCCTGTATCGTGAGGTGCTGGGGATGGATGTGATCAGCGCCAGTCGCAACTTTGTCCATTACGCGGTGAACGGTTATGCAAAACATCGTTGAACAGGGTGTCGCGGCGTCCGCGACACCTTCCACCGAGTCCACGGCGGCTTCCCGCCATGCCGATGCAAGCGCGCAGCCGACCCTCGGTTCGCGCCCGCGCGTGCTGGTCGGGGCACGTCAGGTGGATGACAGCGCGCGTCGTCAGGTGCCGGAGCTGACCTTCCTGATCTCGACCCTGGATGACGGCCTCTACAGCGTGCCGCGCCATGATGCGCTGCCCGGGGCGCGCTTTTTGATCGTGCATCAGCTGTCAGACCCTGCAAGCCGCGAGCAATATCGCGAGTACGCGCTGGCCAATTTCGATAGCCGTTTCGAGTACCTGGCGATCGACGGGCGGGGGCTGTCGAAGAGTCGCAACACGGCGCTGGCCGCCTGTGCCACGCGCTACGCCTATGTGCTGGATGACGACATCGAGCTGCATCCCCAGGCAGTCGCGCTGGTGATGGAAGCCTTCACCTGCACCGAAGCGGCCGCGATCAGCTTCCCCCACGTCAAGGCCTTCCCGCTGCATGAGCGAGACCCGGATCGGCCCGCGCCGCCGGTGTCCTTCAAGACCCACAGCCTGATGTCACTGGCGCGCGTGCGCTCGGTCGACATGGCGCTGGATCTCTGCCAGTTCCATGCACGCTTCGATGAGCAGTTCGGTCTGGGCACCGATCAACCCTCCGGCGAGGAGTTCATCGTGCTGAGCGATGCGCGTCGTCAGGGCGCGCGTCTGATGCGTGCCAATCTGGGCATCGTCGCTCATGCGGGGGTCACCTCCGGCAGCGACTTCTACAGCACGCCGGCCAAGGCGCGCACCAAGGGGCGCATGTTTGCCCGCGCCACCGGCAGTCGTTTCTCGCCGTTGTCATTGGCCTTTTTCCTGCGCAAGGCGCCGTTCGCCATGAAGCATGGCCACCTGGCGACCTTCGCGAAGCATTACTTTCGCTGATGGCAGCCGCGCCGCTGATGGCTCTCATTGACTGACGGTTCTGATTTGATGACGGCTCTAGCGCGAAGGAATGGCCGCCCATGAGGTGGCCATTGCCGCCCGGGTAGTCAATTGATCAAGCGGCATATCAGGGAAGTTGCGACAGGCAGGATCAGAAAGATAAGTCACAAGTTATATAGGGTCATGTTTTGGATCATATTGCGCCCGACAGGATGACTTTTCACGAAGTTGCTTTATAACAGAGCCACACTTCGGGCAGCGATGATTGCCCGTCACTGACTCAAGCGGCGCGTCTTTTCCCTGCGAGCTACCTGCAGTCTACCTGCAATCACCTGCGAGCCTTCTGGCCCGTGGGTTGGGTAACCTCGCGCCGCTGTCACGAAATATCGCTGTTCAATGGGGGGGATCCTCTTGCACAGGACATTGTCGGCATTTCTTTTTCGGCCAATGAAGGCGGGGAATTCCGCCTGCGAAGACATCTCTTGAGAGAGATCCGAGGGAAACCCGAGGGAGTCATGAGGGAGTCTTGAGGGAACAGAACTTCACGGCGAAATGCTCTGAAGTCCACCTCGATTGCCGCTGAAAAGCCGTCAGATGTGCACAGGATTCAGCCGTCATTGCCTCGTTTCACTTTGAGTATCACGACACGATCTGGCGACAAGGCCAGCAAGGATGACATCAATGAAGATCACGATTTTTGGAAGCGGTTATGTCGGTCTGGTCACGGGTACCTGCCTGGCCGACGTCGGCCACGACGTAGTGTGCATGGATGTGGACGCCGCCAAGATCGAGGGTCTCAAGCAGGGCGAGATTCCCATCTATGAGCCGGGCCTTGAAGGCATGCTGCTGCGCAACGTGGAAGCCGGTCGCCTGAGCTTCACCACCGACGCGCGTGAAGCCGTCGAGCATGGCGTGCTGCAGTTCATCGCCGTGGGCACGCCGCCGGATGAAGACGGCAGCGCCGACCTCAAGTATGTGCTGTCCGTTGCCACCACCATCGGCGAGCACATGAATGACTACAAGGTCATCATCGACAAGTCCACCGTGCCGGTGGGCACGGCAGACCGCGTCAAGGCGCGGGTCAACGACGTGCTCAAGGACCGTGGTGCAAGCGTCGATTTCGATGTCTGTTCCAACCCGGAATTCCTCAAGGAAGGCGCGGCGCTGGACGACTTCACGCGTGGCGCGCGCATCGTGGTCGGCACCGATTCCGAAGCGGTGCGTGAGCGCATGCGCGAATGCTACGCCCCCTACAACCGCAACCATGAAAAGCTGATGTTCATGGATGTGCGCGCCGCCGAGCTGACCAAGTACGCCGCCAACGCCATGCTGGCGACCAAGATCAGCTTCATGAACGAGATTTCCAACCTGGCCGAGCGTCTCGGCGCGGACATCGAGGAAGTGCGTCGCGGCATCGGCAGTGATCCGCGTATCGGCTACCACTTCATCTATCCGGGCTGTGGTTATGGTGGCTCCTGCTTCCCGAAGGATGTCCAGGCGCTGGCACGTACTGCCAGCCAGATCGGCTATGAAGCCGAGCTGCTGACCGCCGTGGAATCCGTCAACAAGCGCCAGAAGGTCACCCTGTTCGACAAGCTGTCACGGGCCTTCGATGGCGACCTCAAGGGCAAGACCATCGCCGTCTGGGGTCTGGCCTTCAAGCCCAATACCGATGACATGCGCGATGCGCCGAGTCGCACGCTGATGGAAGCGCTGTGGGCCGCTGGCGCGACCGTGCAGGCCTATGACCCGGAAGCGATGAAGGAATGCCGCCGCATCTACGGCGAGCGCGATGAGCTGGTACTGGTCGCGGACCGTCAGCAGGCGGTCAAGGGCGCCGATGCGCTGGTGATCTGCACCGAGTGGAAGGAATTCCGCACCCTGGATGGCGAGTGGCTGAAGTCTCAGCTCGGCTTCCCGGTGGTGGTCGATGGCCGCAACCTGTTCGAGCCCGCCGCCATGAAGGCCGCCGGCCTGATGTACTACGCGGTCGGCCGCGGTGACACCCTGCTGCTGAATCAGGCTTGAGCTTGCGGCTTGGCATCACAGCCCGGGCGTCAGTGCTCAAACGTCAGTGCTCAAGCGTCAATGCTCAGACATCAATGCTCAAGCAGGCATTGAACGTCGCTGAAAGATTCAGCACGCGTACCTGATCTGCGTACGCACTCCCTGATAGACATCCATTCAGTCGTGCCACGCTCCCCATGAGGGTGGCACGCAGTAGAGGAATTTCTCATGTGTGGCATCGTTGCCGGTCTGGCTCAGCGTGATATCAGCAAGATTCTGATCGAGGGGCTGCATCGCCTCGAATACCGTGGGTATGACTCCGCCGGCGTGGCGGTCATCGACCCTGCCGGAGAACTGCGTCGTGCGCGTGCCGTGGGCAAGGTGCGTGCGCTGGAAGACGAGCTGCGCGAGGCGCCGCTGTCCGGCGCCATCGGCGTGGCGCACACCCGTTGGGCGACCCACGGGCGTCCTGCCCAGCACAATGCGCACCCGCATCTCTCCAGTGAGCGGGTCGCCGTGGTGCACAACGGCATCATCGAGAACCACGAAGCGCTGCGCGGCGAGCTGGAAGGCGCCGGTTATGTCTTCACTTCCGAGACCGACACCGAGGTGGTCGCGCACCTGGTCGATCGCGAACTGTGCAGCGGCCTGGCACTGCCGGAGGCCGTCAATGCGGTCACCGCGCGTCTCGATGGCGCCTTCGCGCTGGCGGTGATGGAACAGCGCAACCCCGAGCTGCTGGTCGGTGCCCGTCAGGGCAGCCCGCTGGTGGTCGGCGTGGGGATCGATGAGCACTTCATCGCCTCTGACCCGCTGGCGCTGCTGCCGGTCACCGATCGCTTCATCTATCTCGATGAAGGTGACATGGTCGCCATCACGCCGGCGGGTATCCAGGTGCTGGAACGGACCGGCGACCGCGATGAGCTGACGCCGGTCACGCGTGAAGTGGTGCGTTACGAACACAGCGTCGAAGCCGCCGGCAAGGGCGAGTATCGCCACTTCATGATGAAAGAGATCATGGAGCAGCCGCGTGTGCTGTCGCGCACGCTGGCCGAGCGACTGGACCCGCAGGGCGTGCGTCTGGAGGCCTTCGATGTCTCGCGCCATTCCTTCCTAGCGGCAGACAATGGGGCTGAGAAAGGCAAGCAGGTCGTGGATGTGGCCCGCCTGACCCAGCTGTTCGCGGATGTGCGTCAGGTACAGATCATCGCCTGTGGTACCAGCTATCACGCCGGCATGGTGGCGCGTTACTGGCTGGAAGAGGTCGCCGGCATTCCGGCTCAGGTCGAGGTGGCCTCGGAATTCCGTTATCGCGAGCGGGTCGCGGCGCCGGGGACGCTGTTCCTGACTCTGTCCCAGTCCGGTGAGACCGCCGATACGCTGGCGGCGCTGCGCGACATCCAGAAGCTCAACCGTGAAGGCCCGCAGGCCGGTCACTATCTGGCAAGCCTTGCCATCTGCAACGTGGCGGGCAGCTCGCTGGTGCGTGAATCCGACCTGTCACTGCTGACCCACGCCGGGCCGGAAATCGGGGTTGCCTCCACCAAGGCCTTCACCACCCAGCTGGTAGCGCTGATGCTGACCACCCTGGCGCTGCGTCAGGCCAAGGGCGATGGTCAGACGGATGACCTGCTGAGCCGTCAGCTGCTGATGCGTCTCAAGGACCTGCCGCACGTGATCGAGCAATCCCTGGCGCTGGATGGGGAAATCGCGCAGCTGGCCGAGAAGTTCATGCACCGTCACCACACCCTGTTCCTCGGCCGTGGCAGCCAGTATCCCATCGCCATGGAAGGGGCGCTCAAGCTCAAGGAAATCTCCTACATCCACGCCGAAGCCTACGCGGCCGGTGAGCTCAAGCACGGCCCGCTGGCGTTGATCGATGAAGACATGCCGGTGGTGGCGGTCGCGCCGATGGATGACCTGATGGAGAAGCTGAAGTCCAACCTGCAGGAAGTTCGCGCCCGCGGCGGTCAGCTGTTCGTGTTCGCGGACCCGGAAGTCAGCCTCAAGGCCGGTGAAGGCGTTCACGTCGTCACCGTGCCGGGCGTCTGTCGCTTCCTCGCGCCGATCGTCTACGCGGTGCCGCTGCAGCTGCTCTCCTATCACGTCGCCGTGCTCAAGGGCACCGACGTCGATCAGCCGCGCAACCTGGCCAAGAGTGTCACGGTGGAGTGATCGACTGCGCTTGAGGCCATGAAGCAAACAAAAGGGACTGCCCATGGGCAGTCCCTTTTTTGTTGCAGGCTGTATGGAGGGCTTTATCGCGAGCTTTCTCGAGGGCTTGGCCTTGGGAAATCCCGTCAGCGCTTCACGCGCGCCAGCAGACGCTGCCAGCAGCGAATAACCAGTGACTGGCGATGCGTGTCAGCGTCTGGCTCACACTCGTCATCAGAGTCTTCGTCAGTCTCTTCATCAAGGGCTGGGCCGGAATGGCGAATGCAGAAGCGCTCCCCCGACGGTGCCATCATCCAGCGCGAGCTGCCCGCAGGAAGGCGTCCCGCCTGCACATCCTCATCGAGCTTTCTGCCCGCCGCCTTGATGGCGTCAATCGTGCTCTCCGACAACTCGATGAAGCCTTCATCGCCCGCTGGATCAGTCGCGTCCAGGGCTGGTGGAGTCTGAGTCATCAGATCAGGCCCTTGATGATCAGATTGACGCTCGAGACCAGCAGAATGGCATAGGCGACCTGACGCAGGCGATTGTCACTCAAGGGCGGTGGGAAGCGACGCGCCAGCTCGGTGAAGAGCATCACGACGAGGGCGCCCGACAGACCCACGAGCAGCAGCTGGGGCAGGGTGTCGCCGATACGCCCCGGGGCCGCGATGCTGAGGCCCATGCGCACGATGCCGGTGACGATGAAGACACCGAATAGCGTGCAGCGAATGGCGATCAGGGTCATCGGCTGACGATAGAGCACGACCACCAGAGGCGGGCCATTGGCCGCGAACAGCCCCCCCATCAGGCCTGACAGCACACCCGCGGTATGAAAGTGCCAGCGTGGCGATGTCGTGGCACGCGGGCCCGGTTGAGCCAGCAGGGCGAGACAGGCAATCAGGATGACGATGCCCAGCAACATGCCCAGCAGGGGGGCTCTTTCGCTGCCCAGCCAGACCGCCAGGAAATAGCCCACCGGCAGCATTGGCAGGCTGGTGACCAGCAGGCGGCGTGCCAGGCGCGGATTGATCTCTCGCCAGTGCCCGCGCATGGCCATCCCGTTGTTGAACAGGCCCAGCAGAGTACACAGCAATGCGGCGCTCTCGATGGGCAGCACATCGAGGGTCGCCAGCAGCCCCATCACGATCAATCCGAAGGCGAAACCGGTCAAGGTCTGGATATAGCTGGCGAGTGCCAGACTCATCATGATGGCGACAAGTTGCCAAGGCTCCATGAAGTCTCCGTGGGCAAGGGGGATAGAACAGAAAGGGCAGGGCGGCGCTGGCTTCAACATGCGCGAGGCCTGGCGCTGGCAGGCAAGGGAGCTTGAGAGCGGGCGCCGTGGGCGTGCGGGGAGGCCGACCAATGTCTGCCATCATAGCCTGCATCGCGCTCTGGCAGTATGACACTCGCGCAAAGTGCTCACGTTGATGTGCGTCACATAAGGCCGCGGGCATGACGGCTTTGATCGTGTTGGCTCAATTGGCTCAGTGGGCGGGGCGTATTTCAGTAGTCACTGATTCTCAGTATCTGGCATGAGTTGCCGGAGGATTGGCGCATAAGCGCTCATGATTTCGGCTTTTGGCGACAGCGCAGCTTGTTTGGGCTGAGGGGGATTATTAGTCTGTGGTCAACGGCGGGGCAGGAAGTGTCGCCATTTGCTGCCACTTTCTGCCACTACCTTTCTCACGAGCGGACATCCCTCCAGTGTCCACTCCTCAGGGTGACGTCGCTCACCTGTCATCTTCAGTCCAGGGTCAGCTTCTGGCGGATGAACGGGACTCAAGCACTAAAATATAAGAAATTGCGAATAAGAGTCAGTCGCAAGAACTGACCCACTCTTCAGTGCAGTGTGTGCTCTGCTTCGAGGGCGCTGGTCGGCTGTGCTGGTCAACGACAGTGAACAATAAAGAAGGCAGGGCATGGAACGCTATACAGGGAAGTCGCCTTACTTTTCCATCGTGACGCCAAATCACAATTCAGGGGATGGTCTTGCGCGCTGTATCAACAGCTTGCGTGACAACCAGGCATCCTATGAACACATCATCATTGATGATTGCTCGACGGATGATGGATTCCTGTGGGCTGAGCGACAGGCGCAGCAGCAAATGGAGCAGCAATCCTCAGTGTTCACGCCGCCCGGCGAGACGCCTGATATCCCCGGGCGGCTGGTTCTGCGCCGCAATCCTCACAACATGGGGCCGGGTGGCACGCGCAATCATGGTCTGAGCCTGGTCAGCGGCCGCTATGTGCTGTTCTGTGACGCCGATGATCATTTCGCGCCTGGCGCGCTGGATATTCTGCAGGCCCGCATCGAGACGTTCGACTCGCCCGAGGCGGTGGTCTTCCGCTACTGCCTGCAGGGCCCCAAGGGCGATCACGACAGCCTGGCATTCTGCCAGCAGGCCGAGGAGCGTCCGCTGGCCCGGGCCTTTCGTGACTTCATGCATGACACCATCGTGTCGTCTCCCTGGGGCAAGGCAATCCGCGCCGATCTGGCCTGCTCGCTGAGCTTCCCTGATCTGCCCGTGTCGCAGGATGGCCTCTATAACCTGGATCTGTTCGGACGCGCAGAGCGCGTGCTGTATCTGCCCGAGGTGCTGTATTACTTCGACAAGCGCAGTGACGGCTCTCTGACGCGCAAGCCGTTCAGCAACCAGGAACTGGACAAGTTCCACCGCAGCTGGCGGGTCTTCGCGGAGCATTATCGTGAGCATTTCGCCGCGACGCACGGCATGGCCCTGCTGGAAATCCGCGGCCTGCGTTTCGTCGGCGTCAGCTTCATCATGCGTCAGGCGATCAACAAGACGGCGGATGATTCGCGGGTGCGCAAGGTCGTGCTCGACCAGGTGCGACAAGCGTCCTGGTCATCTCTGCGCCAGCTCTCGCTGAAGGAGCAGGCGCTGTTGATGATCTATGCAGTGAGCCCGGCATTGTCCCGGCAACTTGTCCGCCGGAGCCAATACGCCTCATGAGCACTCATAAACATATCCTGTTCTATACCGGTGCCCAGTCACGCACCGGCGGCACCGAACGTGCCTGCGCCGATACCGCCAACATGCTGGCCGCCAGTGCTGGACGAACCTCGGAATCCCAGACGCCACGTCGCCTGAGGTGACGTGACCGTCGGCCGTCTTGATCTGCTGTTTGAGGTCCGCTCGACGCTTCCTGGGGCGAGCCGTGATGGCTGTGCCTTGTGTACCGGAGAGGGGGAGAGCGCGTGACGTGACGCGCTGACGGCGACTGATTGGTTGACTAGAAGAATGGTGAACTGACAAGTGAGGGCGGCCGCCCTCACTTTTTTGATGAACGAGAGCAGGAGGCTTTCGCCGTGAGAATCATGCATGTCATCTCGGCTCCCGCTTCTGGTGGCGCCGAGGTCTACGTGAAGGACCTGAGTCTTGGGATGGTGGCCGCAGGGCACAGTGTGCATATCACCTTTCTGGAAACCGCTGCGGAATGTGGCCGTGATCTCGAATACGAGCATCGCTTTCTGAACCAGCTGACTGCCGGCGGTGTCAGTTATTCGTTTCTGGGCACCGAGACGCGCCGGCGCCCGTGGCGAGGCGCGGCGAGGCTGCGCAGGGAAGTGATGCGTTTCGCGCCGGACGTGGTGCACTGCCACCTGTATTACGCGCTGATGTTCGCCTTCCGGCTGCCTAGCGCGCTTCCGGTGATCATGACGGTACACAACATCGAGCTAGGGGCGCCGAACTGGATGTTTCGGCTGTTTGATCGTCGCGTGACGGCCTACGTCGGCATCTGTCGCGCCTGCACCGACAAGCTTGCGCCGATTGCGGCGCGTCCGGTGGTGCAGATCGACAACGCCGCATCCGGGGCGCGCCTCAAGGCCAGTGGCTGGCGCGAGGCGAATCAGCAGGCCCCGGTACAGCTGGCGGCGATCGGTCGTCTGACCGATGCCAAGCAATACCCCCTGATGCTGGAAAGCTGCGCCAGACTCAAGGCGCAGGGCCTGGCCTTCACGCTCAGGATCGCCGGCGAGGGGCCGCACAAGGCACAACTGATTGCGCAGATCGAGGCGCTCGGACTCGCTGATGAGGTCAGCTTGCTGGGCAATATCTCGGATGTGGCGGGGCTGCTGGCCAGCGCCGATGCCTTCATCATGTCATCCGCCTGGGAAGGGTTGCCGATCTCGCTGCTGGAGGCGACGCTCAGTGGCCTGCCGGTGCTGGTCACCGATGTCGGCGGCTGTGCCGAGGTGGTGCATCGGGTCGGCAATGGCCTGGTGGTCGACCAGCACACGCCTGAGCGCTACGCCGAGGCGTTGGGGCGACTGGTGGGGGATGCTGAACTACGGCGTGCCTTCGCCCGCAACGCGCGCCGTTACGGGGCGAGTTACCACATCGATACCGCCCTGAGCGGGCATCTGGCACTGTATGGCAGCCACCAACCGGCGCAGGACGCCTCGGGGCTGGAGGTGACGCCCTGAGTGTCCCCAGCGAACACCGAAGTGACGGAAAGGCATGTTCAGGAAAGCCGGCCACGTTGCGTCGCTCATGATCGCTATTGGAAAGGCCAGGGGGTGTCGCTGACACCCCCTGGCCTTTTCGCCTTTGGGGCGTGTCCAGGCGTGGTCGAGGCATCTGCGCGGTATCTGCGGCGCGTTTGCGGGGCATATCCAGGGATCTGCGGAGCGTATGTGGGGCCTGTGCAAAGTGCAGTTGGGATTTCTCATTCTGCGAAGGTGAGTCAGATGATAAGTTGTTGCTAAATTAAAGTAGTTTTATTTCGCAATATGCATTAGATGCGCTAAGGGTAATCTGTCGTCTGTCAGGTACCTGACTGCCAATGATGAGGATTAGGGGAAACAGCTTAAAGTTACCACCGCCAGTACAATCGTCTCGACGACCCGACAATTCCTTGCTGTTGAAGTCAATTGATTTATTATCAGCCCTGTTGAAGAGGGGACAGTCATGTCGCTTATTGGCGAATCAGACGTCGCCGGTAAAGCGCCGGGTTCTCTTCGCTGCGACGTGCGTCATGTCACGGCCTATCGAGGTCGTCGGGCATGGCCAGGGCATGCAGACAGCATGTGCAGGAGTCGAGCGACACAAGCGCGATACAAGCACGAGACAAGAGCAGGCCGGGCCTCGCAGATGGGCAGTCAGGCGGGTAGAGGTACCGCTCCAGCGTGCGACACCGGGTACGGCGAAATGCCTCATGAGAAGGCATCAAGTCCCGGGGTCGAGTCTGGAGACGGGGTCATTGCCGCTGGGTGGTCAGTCAGACCCGAGCTTGCCACAGACGTACAGGATAGTGCGTCAGCTCAGGCAGAGAATGTCAGTAACACATTGTATTAAATGGATTTGATATATTGGACGTGATTGATGAAGCCGTCGGTGCCTTACGCGCCAGCGGCCGTGTCCCTTGCCTTGCGGGGCATTGGGCGGTCGCCTCATTCGAGGTCGCGCTACCTGCCAGGTCGGGCAGATGGCGCAGGCGCATCCGGGCGATCGAGCGTTGCACCTCAATCATCGCACCTCTCCATGGAATGCATGCGGGCATGAATTCTCATCCCGTTCTGACGCTGCCGTGCCAGTTGACTCACCAACGAGATGGACAGATCTCGCCTGCTTGAAGGGGCTGCACAAACCTTCCGTCGACAGTGGCTCCTGACAGGTTCAAGCAGCGAGTCGCTTGAACAGAAATGTCAATAAAAGTGCAAGAAAGAAGCAATCAGTAATGTTGGCGAGATCAATCTTATAAGTAGCGGTTAATCAAATTAGTCATGTTGTCTTGATTGATGAGAAAGTCGATCAATACAATATGTTTCATGTGTTAGATACCTGGTAATGAATTACTAAAATACTAATAAACGTTCCATTTCGGAGTTCGGTCATGGGCATGTGTCATGGACACATGCCTGACGTGTGTCCGGTGATATCGCAGGGGTATCGAAGGGCAGGCGTGACCACTCCATGACAGATGACATGTACGCCAACAGGGCGCCGCTATCGGCAGCAGGGGAGAACGCCAGTTCCTCGGGGCGGTAGCGTGCCGAAACAGCGCCTGGCGGTAGCGGTCAGGATCACAGGGGAAGAGACAGGATATGGATATACCGGTCAGAACGACGCTCCGGGCGTTCTCATTTGCCGCCGTGGTATTGGCGATGAGCGGGTGTGCCTTCGCGCCCGGTGGGCACATGGATTATGAAGCCGAGGTCGCGCCGCTGACCGACCAGGTGGAAGTCACGCCGATCACCCCCGGGCTGATCTCCAACTATCGCGCACGCCCCGCCCAGACCGCTCCCGCGCCGCCTGAGCTGGTCGATGACATCAAGCAGTACGTCTACCGCGTGGGCGGCGGCGACATTCTGGCCATCAATCTGAGCACGCCGCTGGACCTGGCTCAGGAAAGCGGTGTGCAGCGTCAGACGGTCGAGGCACTGACCTACATCGTCCAGCCGGATGGCACGCTGTTCTACCCCTATGTCGGGCGCATCAACATTCGCGACATGACGGTGGATGAAGTGCGCGCCGCGCTGGTCGCGGGGCTGTCCCGTTACATCACCGAGCCGCAGGTCAATGTCTCGGTGGCGCAATTCCGCTCCAAACGCGTCTATCTGAGTGGCGCCGTGACCGAGCCAGGCTTCGTGCCGGTCACGGATGTCCCGCTGACCCTGATCGATGCCATCAGTGCCAGCGGCGGGGTCACGGCACTGGCCAACACCCACAACATCACGCTGACGCGCGACGGCCAGCAGGAGCACCTGAGTCTCTATCAGCTGCTGCAGCAGGGCGACATGCGTCAGAACCGTCTGCTCAAGGATGGCGACGTGATCAATGTGCCGGTGGCGGAAGACCAGAATGTCTTCGTGCTCGGTCAGGTACTCAAGCCCGGCAACATGCCGGTGGGCAATGAACGTCTGAGCCTCACCGATGCGCTGTCTCGGGCCGGCGGGGTCGATGAAGACCGCGCCAATCCGTCAGGCGTCTTCGTGGTGCGTGAAAATTCGCCGGAGTCCGACAAGCTGGCCACGGTCTTCATTCTCGATATCTCGGATGCGACCTCGCTGATGCTGGGCGCGCGCTTCCCGCTGCAACCGCGTGATGTGGTCTACGTGACCGCCGCACCGGTCAGCCGCTGGAACCGTGTGCTGAGCCAGCTGCTGCCGTCCGTGACCAGTACCGGGGCCTTCGTCTCGGTCATCGATGACATCGAGGATTGAGGTCATGTCCCACTCCCGCATGGCAGGTCGCGTCGCGACCTGCCGTATCACCTGCCTGCCGGGCCTGAATCGTTTACTCAAGGCGGCGTCATGAATCAGTACACCTCTCCCATGCCATCCTCTTCTGCACAGCCTGGCAAGGACACCACGCGCCGACTCGATTTCAGCACCATTCTCGCCTTGCTCTGGCATCGACGCTGGTGGCTGATCGGCAGCACGCTGCTGTTCACCCTCCTGGGCATCTATCTCGTCGGTAGCCAGCAGCGCATCTACCTGGCCGATTCCCTGATCCAGATCGAGGACAAGGGCGGCAGCGCCAGCCTGCTGGGGCCGCTGGCCGGTCAGGCGACCGGCAGCGACGAGAGCAGCACCAGCGATGAGCTGGAAATTCTCGCCTCACGACTGGTACTGGGCCAGGCCGTGGATCGCGAGCGCCTCAATATCGTGGTCTCTCCGGTGCGTTACCCAGTCATCGGTGACTGGCTCTCCAACCGCCATCTGCGCCTGCCGGCAAGCCTGGGCGGGCAGGAGTACGCCTGGGGCGATGACACCCTCAAGGTCACCACGCTCGAGCTCAGTGGCCCGTGGCAACAGCAGACGCTGACCCTCGAGGCCCTGGGCGATGAGCGCTACCGCCTGCTGGATGCCGAGGGTCAGGCGATCGTCGATGGCAAGGTAGGCGAGAACGCGCTGGCGGAGGGCATCAAGGTCTTCGTGCGCGAGTTGTCAGCCGAGCCGGGGGCACGCTTCACGCTGACCAGCATCTCGGATCTGAGCGCCATCAACTCGCTCAAGTCGCGCTTCACCGCCGTGCGCAATGGCACCGACACCGGGGTGGTCACGCTGAGCCTGTCCGGTAGTGACCAGACCGCCATCGTCAACACCCTGGACACCATCACCAATGTCTTCCTGCAGCAGAACATCGAGCGGGAATCCGCCGAGGCGGACAATCAGCTCGGCTTTCTGGGCGACCAGATCCCGACGCTGCGTGGCCAGCTCGATGAGGCCGAATCGGCACTCAACGACTATCGCCGCCGTCGCGACTCGGTCGATCTGACCGCCGAGAGTCAGCAGGTGATGGAGAATCTCGTCGGGCTGGACAATCAGCTGACCGAGATCAAGCTGCGCCTGGCCGAGCTGTCCCGAGCCTACACCAGCGAGCACCCGGCCTATCGGGCGCTGGTGGCACGCCGTGATTCGCTCAATCAGGAGAAGGCGCGCGTGCAGAAGCAGGCCGAGCAACTGCCGGCCGCCCAGCGCGAGGCGCTCAACCTGAATCGCAATGTCACCGTCAGCCAGGAAATCTATGTCGCGCTGCTCAACAAGCGCGAGGAAGTGCGCCTCAAGAAGGCCGGCACCGTCGGCAACGTGCGCATCCTCGACTCGGCGGTACTTCAGCCAGTGCCCATCTCGCCGAAGACGTCCCTGATGCTGGCCGTGTTCTGCATGATCGGCCTGATGCTGGGCGCGCTGGTAGTTCTACTGCGTCATGCGATGCGCAAGGGCATCGACACCGCCGAGCAGATCGAGGCGCTGGACCTGCCTGTCTACGCCACGGTGCCGCTGTCGCCACTGCAGCAAGACATGATGCGTCGCGTGCGTCTCAAGGGAGAGAGGAGCGGTCGCGAGATCTATCAGGGGGTGCTGGCCACCTCCCAGCCGTCTGACATCAGTATCGAGGCCCTGCGCAGCCTGCGTACCAGCCTGCACTTCGCCCTGCTCGACAATCGTCGCAAGTCGGTGATGTTCACCGGACCGAGCCCGGGCATCGGCAAGAGCTTCGTCAGCCTCAATCTGGCGGCGGTGAGTGCCGAGGCCGGCCAGCGCGTGCTGCTGATGGATGCCGACATGCGCCGTGGCCACCTGCATCACGCCTTCCAGCGTACCTCCGAGCAGGGTGGCCTGTCGGACATTCTGAGTGCCAGCAAGTCACTGGATGAGGTGCTGTATCGCTCCAATATCGACAATCTTGATTTCCTGGGCCGTGGCGTCGCGCCACCCAACCCGTCGGAGCTGTTGATGCAGCCCAATTTCGCCGAACTGCTGGAGCAGCTCGGTGAGCGTTACGACCTGATCATCATCGACACGCCGCCGGTGCTGGCCGTGACCGAAGCGCTGATCATCGGTCGTCACGTCGGTGCCAGTCTGATGGTGGCGCGCTTTGGCATGAACCAGGTGCGCGAACTCGAGCATGCGCGCAAGAAACTCGAGAACAATGGCATTCACGTCAAGGGCGCCATCCTGAATGCCATCGAACCGCAAGCCGGCGACAAGCATGGCTACGGCTATTACAACTACAGCTACGCCTGACACCGTCTCGCTTGGCAGCTCTCAAGACGCTTGAATCACGGAGGAGGTAAGCACGATGAGCGGTATACCCTTGTCGATGGAGCACCAGCGGCGTTACTCCCATCACTACGAACGCTTGCTGGCCAGCAAGCGATTGCAGCTGATCTTCGGGATGCTGGTGGTGGTCATCGCACCGGCACTGTACCAGGCCGGGCTGAACCAGCTGATGCCGGGTGACACCCACTGGTGGCTGACCAGTGATGCCCAATGGCATGCCCTGTTGGGCACCGGCGCGGCATATACACTATCGGTAACGGCGGTCAATCGCCTATCTCGCCTGCCGGGCACGCGCTCCTACCTCTATGTCGTGCCGGCGATCGTCATCTCCTATCTGACCTTGATGATGGTGCTGGGGGTGCTGGGGCTTGAGTATTCGCGTCACCAGGTCGGCCTGTCCTTCCTGCTCGCGGTGAGCCTGTGCACGGTCTACTACTACATCGACACCCGGGTGCGCCGGATGCGCTTCGCGGTGGTGCCCTACGGCAAGGCGCCGAGTCTGTGCACCCGTCCGGGCGTCGAGTGGCTGTCGTTGCGCGGACCGGATCTGGTCGGCCTGCCACGCATCGATGGCGTGGTGGCGGACCTGCGCGGTGAACTGCCCAGCGAGTGGGAGAGCTTCCTGGCGGACTGCACCATCCACCGTATCCCGGTCTATCACGCGACCCATGCCCACGAGATGATCACCGGTCGAGTACTGTTGGATCACCTCTATTCCAACGAATTCGGCTCGCTGACGCCGCGGGAAGACTATGAGGTCATCAAGCGCTGGATGGACTTCACCGTCGCCGCGCTCATGCTGCCGCTGCTGGCGCCCGTCATGTTGCTGACGGCGCTGGCGATTCGCCTCGATAGCCCCGGGCCGGTGATCTTCCGCCAGCCGCGCATGGGCTTTCACTGCCGTCCCTTCACCGTCTACAAGTTCCGCAGCATGTATGACGGCATGAAGGGCGCAGGCTTCACCCAGGAAGGCAGTGATCCACGCATCACGCGAGTCGGGCGCTTCATCCGCAAGTGCCGTCTCGATGAGCTGCCCCAGCTGTTCAATGTGCTCAAGGGCGACATGAGCTTGATCGGCCCGCGCCCCGAGTCGATGAATCTGGCCGACTGGTATCGCAAGGACGTGCCGTTCTTCCACTACCGCCATGTCGTGCGCCCGGGCATCACCGGCTGGGCACAGGTCGAGCAGGGTTACGCCGCTGAAGTGGAAGGCATGATCCGCAAGCTGGAATACGACTTCTTCTACATCAAGCACTTTTCCTTCTGGCTCGATCTGCTGGTGGTGATCCGCACCATCAAGATCGTGATCAGCGGCAACGGCTCGCGCTGAGCGAGCCTTCACTATCTGTAGACGAGTGTCTCCGCAGGCGAGTGTGCGGCCATTCTCTGAAACGTGTAGCGAGTCGCTGCCAGAGGACCCCGGCAGCGAACGCACTGCACCGTCACTCGTCTGCTGTCAGAGCCAACCTTCATCTGATGTACGAAAGGAGTCGATATCATGATTACGGTGACGCGTCCCTACTTCCCGGAGCGGGAGAATTTCGACCGCTATGTGGATTCCATCTTCGAGGGGCGCTGGTTGACCAACCACGGCCCGCTCGAGCAGGAACTCACTCGGCGCCTGGAAACCTACCTGGGCGTCGAGAACCTGCTGCTGGTCAGCAATGGCACCCTGGCGCTGCAGATCGCCTATCGCGCGCTGGGCATCGCCCAGATGCCGGGCCAGTACGAATCGGCGGAGGTCATCACCACGCCCTTCACCTTCATCGCCACCGCCAGCAGCCTGAAGTGGGAGGGCATGCAGCCGGTGTTCACGGATATCGACCCCGACACCCTGTGTCTGGACCCGGCACGCATCGAGTCGGCCATCACGCCACGCACCCGTGCCATCGTGCCGGTGCACGTGTTCGGCAATGCCTGTGATGTCGAGGCCATCGATTCGCTGGGCGAGGCGCATGATCTGAAGGTCATCTATGACGGTGCCCACGCCTTCGGCGTGACCTATCGCGGCAACAGCCTGCTGTCACATGGCGATGCCAGCACCCTGAGCTTCCACGCCACCAAGCTGTTCCACAGCATCGAAGGCGGCGCGATCATCTTCAAGCGCAAGGAAGACCTGGAGCGTGCCCGCAAGTTGATCAACTTCGGCATCACCGGCCCGGAGTGCATCGAAGAGCTGGGCATCAATGCCAAGATGAATGAGTTCCAGGCGGCGATGGGGCTGTGCGTGCTGGATGAGATCGAAGGCAATCTGGAGAGCCGGGCGCTGGTCTGGCATGCCTATGCCCAGGCGCTGCGCGGCAATGTCCAGCTGCAGACCCGCCAGACCGGCGCCAGCCTGAATTACGCCTACTTCCCGATCATTCTCGAAAGCGAAAGCATGCTGCTCGAGGTGATGCAGCGTCTGCAGCAGGAAGGCTATCTGGCACGACGTTACTTCTGCCCGTCGCTGGAATCGCTGTCCTTCCTCGGGCGGCCCGCCGCCGAATTGCAGGATGAGGATGTCATCACCCCGCAGATCGTGCATTCCACCGATATCGCCAGTCGTATCCTGTGTCTGCCGCTCTACTCGGGGCTTGAGGTCAGCGAGATCCTCGGGGCGGTGCGCATCATCGTCAATCGCCACGTCAAGGCCGCCTGATCATGAACATCGCGATCATGCAGCCCTATCTGTTCCCGCATATCGGCTATTTCCAGCTGATGCATGCCTGTGACGAGTTTCTCGTCTATGACGATGTCGCCTTCATTCCGCGTGGCTATATCCATCGCAACAATGTGCTGCTGGGCGGCAAGGCACATCGCTTCACGCTGTCGGTACCCAAGGCGTCGCCCAACCGTTTGATCAGCGAGCTCGTCTTCGGTCCGACACCGGACAGCCTGCTGACAATGCTGCATCACGCCTATGCCAAGGCACCGTATTACGCAGAGGTCATGCTGCTGCTGCAGGCGGTGTTCCAGCATGAAGATCGCCGCATCGGGGCGCTGTGCAAGTACAGCTTCGAGCGGGTGTGTGACTACCTGGGGCTGGAGTGCCGCTTTCTGCTCACCAGTGAGCTTGAGCACGATCGCAGTCTCAAGGCCCAGGACCGTCTGATCGAGATGTCACTGATGCGCGGGGCCGAGGGTTACATCAACAGCATCGGTGGCCGCAAGCTCTACCAGGCGGCCCCCTTTGTGGCCAATGGCATCACGCTGTCATTCCTCGCAAGTCAGCCGAGTGACTACTGCCAGACTCCGCTTGATTCGCGTCGCTCAGGGCGTCAGGCGGAGTTCGTCGCCGGCCTGTCGATCATCGATGTGCTGATGTGGTGCTCACCGGGCGAGGTGCGCGCAAGACTCGCCGAGTACCAGCTGTTGACGGAAGACCGGGAGCTGCTGCGCGCCGCGGGCAATGCCACTGGTAACACGGCTGCTGTGCCGGGACAGTTGGCGCGCGATGTCACGGCCCACTCGGTTCAGGGAGGCCTCGCCTCGTGTCACTGAGCAACAAGACCACCATCGGCATTCTGTGGAATTTCATGGATCAATTATTGCGGCGTGGCATGGCCAGTCTGGTCACGCTGCTGCTGGCGCGGTTGCTGGTACCGGAAGATTTCGGACTGATGGCGATGGTGCTGGTCTTTCTGACCATTGCCTCGGCCATGATGGATTCCGGTCTTCAGCAGGCCATTCTGCGCATGCCGACCCTCGGTCCGCGCGATGCCAGCACCGCCTTCTTCAGCAATATCGCCTTCGGGGTGCTGGCCTACGGCCTGTTGTATGCCAGTGCTCCCCTGATCGCCGACTTCTATACCGAACCACGCCTGATCGCGCTGGTGCGTATCGGCGGCATCGTGGTGCTGATCAATTCCTTCGAGGTCATTCAGGGCGCGATGCTCAACCGTGCGCTGGATTTTCGCACGCGCATGAAGGCTGGCATTCCCGGCAGCGTGGTGTCGGGCGGGGTGGCAGTGCTGGTCGGATGGCTGGGCTTCGGTGTCTGGGCGTTGGCTGGGCAGATGCTGACGGCAGCGCTGGTCACTACCGCCTTGATGTGGTGGTGGGGCAGCTGGCGCCCGCGGCTGGAATTCGATGTGGTGTCGTTCAAGGCGATGTTCCGCTTCGGCTACAAGATGTTCCTGTCACGCATGCTGGATGTGGTGTTCGTCAATCTCTACGTGTTGGTGATCGCCAAGCTGTTCTCTGCCTCGGTGGCGGGGCTGTTCTTCTTCGCCGAGCGACTCAAGGAGCTGGTGATCAACCAGTTGGTGACTGCCATCCAGAACGTGACCTTCCCGGCCTTGGCGAGTATCCAGCACGACTCGATACGCCTGAAGGGAGCCTATCGTCGCATCCTGCAGGTCATGGTCTTTCTGCTGTTTCCAGGGGTGCTGCTGTTGGCAGCCCTGGCGGAGCCACTGTTCCTGACATTGTTCCCCAGCCGTTGGCTGGACGCCGTACCGTATCTGCAATTGATGTGCATCGCGGCCGTCATGCATCCGCTGAGTGTGCTCAATCTCAACGTGCTGCAGGTCAAGGGGCGTTCGGACCTGTTTCTCGGACTCGAGATCGTCAAGAAGGTATTGATCTGTGCGGTACTGGCGGTGACCTGGCGCCATGGCGTGATGGCGATCCTGTTCGGCCAGATCGTGGTGGCGGTGGTGTCCTACATCCCCAATGCCTGGTTCTCGCGGGAATTGATCAACTACAGCATCCGCGAGCAGCTGGGCGATTTCCTGCCGGCTCTGTTGCTGGCCAGTGCGGTGGCGGGCATGACCTGGTGGGCCGTGCCAGCGCTATTGGCCATCTGGCCGGCACCGATGGTACTGGTGGTGTCAGGTCTGCTGGCAGGGGCGGCCTATCTGGTGCTGTCCTGCTGGCTGCGCTTCGCAGCCTGGCAGTACGGCGCAGGCTGGATCCAGGAGCGTCTTTCACAACGGAAAGTGGGGAATACTGCATGTTAGAGCTGAGTTATGCCCGGGCACTCGCGACGCCCCTCATGAATGGCATCCCGCAGACGGGGCCCTTGCTTGTACCGCCGGCACCCGCCGAGGAAGCCGCCATCATGGCGGAGTGGGAGGGCGATCTCAGCGCCCCGCGCGTCTCGGTGATGTGCTTCGCCTTCAATCATGGCGACTACATTCGCATGGCGCTGGATGGCTTTCTGATGCAGCGCACGCGTTTTCCGTTCGAGATCGTCGTGCATGACGATGTCTCGACGGATGGCACGCGGGAAATCATCGAGGAATATGCGGCCCGTTACCCGAACATCGTGCGGCCGATCCTGCAGGACGTGAACCAGTACTCACAACATATCTGGCCGATCACCTTCTGCATGCCGGTGATGCGCGGCGACATCATTGCCTACTGCGAAGGCGATGATTACTGGATCAAACCCGACAAGCTGGCCCGTCAGGTCGCCTTGTTCGACGCCAATCCCGAGGCGACGGTCTGCTTCCATCCGGCGCTGGAATTCAATGAAGCCACCGACGAGCATTCGCTCATCTGCCGTTATGCCGATAGCGTGAAGAAGATCTCTGCCGAGGCAGTGATCGGGCTGCGCGGTGCCTCCATTCCATCACCGGCCTTCAGCTTCCGACGCATCGACACCACCGTCGACGCGATGATGGCGTCCTGTCGCGGCGCCCCGATCATGGACTTCTTCCTGCAGTCCTACATGGCACTGCAAGGCGAGACTCTCTATTACGAAGATGCTGCCTGTGTCTATCGCCGCAATGCCAAGGGTTCCTGGACATCGCAGCAGCAGGAAAGCGAGGTCGAACTGCGCTATCAACGCGACATGATCTCGGCCATCGACGTCTTTCATGCCCATACTCGGCATATGCCGCATTCCGACAGCCTGTATATCCCGCTCTATCACTATTTCAAGCAATATGTGATGGCGCCCGCGAGCGCCATGCAGCGCCTGGCCAACTTCCGCCAGGGGGTCGCGCTGCTCTCGCACATGGACCGTAGTCGGCTGCTGCGCCTCGTGCGCCAGGATGTAATGACCAGATTGACAGGGGCTCGTCGCCGTCGTGTGCCAAACGACAGCGCAGCGCAGAAGCGTAAAAGCGCCTGAATGCCCCCGGCTATCAGGGTGTGATGAGGGCGATTGAAGCATTTGATGACAGGGCGTCGTCAAGATCACCAGAAAGCGCTGCAACACACAAAAGCGCGAAGGATATCGGCCTGGGGCCGTCATGAGTCGCAAGGGGACCGCAACATGAATTATCGCAGTTATGCCGACCTGAGTTCGGATATCGCCAGGCAGTTGTCGCGCCTGCAGGCCGGGAATTTCGATCTGATCGTCGGGATCCCGCGCAGTGGAATGGTTCCGGCCTACATGATCAGCGCCATGCTCAATCGGGCCTGCACGGATCTCGACACCTTCATCGCCAACGGCTCGCCCGGCAAGGGAATGACGCGCAAGCTCCGGGGTACGGCGCAGAGAGCCTGGGAAAATCAGCGCGTGCTGCTGGTCGATGACAGTTTCAACAGTGGAGCCTCGCTCAAGGTCTCCCTGGCGCGTATTCCGACAGAGTGTCCCTGCGAGATCACCACCTGCGTCATCTATGCCAACCCGGCACCGGTGGTGGGGGTGGACATGTATCTGGTCGAGTTGGAGCATCCACGCGCCTTCCAGTGGAATCTGTTTCATCATCCGGCGCTGGCCGATAGCTGCCTGGATATCGATGGCGTGCTGTGCCTCGACCCGACGCCTGAGCAGAACGATGATGGCCCACGCTATCGCGACTTCCTGACCAGCGCAGCGCCTCTGCATATCCCGACCTACCGGGTGCACTCGCTGGTCACCAACCGGCTGGAAAAATATCGTCCCGAGACGACCGCCTGGCTGGCCCGTCACGGTGTCGAGTATGACCACCTGATCATGCTTGACCTGCCCAGCAAGGAAGAGCGGCTGCGCCAGAATCGCCATTCGAGTCACAAGGCGGATTACTACCGTGACTCCGGCTGTCGCCTGTTCATCGAAAGCGAGGTGGGGCAGGCCACCAACATCACGCGCATGACCGGCAGGCCCGTCTATTGCGTGGACGCCCACCAGATGATGACCCCCGAGTGGGCCTCGATGTCAGCGCAGAAGAAGGGTCAGGTGCTGGTGTGCACGTTCAAGCGCATGGCGCGCCGGGTCGTGACCTGGTTGCCGGCGCCGCTGGCCCGCCAGGCGCGCAGTGTCTATCAGCGCCTGGCCTGAACGCACCGAAGGAAGTGGGGCTGACGTTGATCGCCATGTGCAGATGGCATGGCGGTCATCGTGAACTGACTCGATCGAGCCTGGCTCAAGGCAAACAATGGCGAAGGAGTGGCAATGAAGACGCATCGGATGGCGCTTTTGGTCATGGCACGGCAGATGACCCCCGAGACTCGCCAGATGCTGGCGTTGGCGGCAGGGCTTACGCGCCTGGGTCACGAGGTGGACCTCATCGTGCCCCAGGCCCATGAGGAGTTGATCGAAGGTCTGGCACATGGGGTGCGGCTGGTAGAGCTGGGCGTGCACAGTGAGTTGACGGGCGTGCTGGCCCTGACGCGCTATCTGGCGCGTCATCGTCCGTGTGTACTGTTGTCCAGCGGTCTGGAAGCCAACCTCAATGCGCTCAAGGCGCGCCGTCTGGATCGCTGGCGCGTGCCGGTGATTGCGCATCATGCCGTGGCGCCGGCCAGTGAACTGGTGGCCGCGGGCAGCAAGGCGCGGGGCCTGAGACGCAGAATGGCGCTCAAGTATCCGCATGCGGCACTGGTGCTGGTCGAAAGCGATGAAGCCGGCTGCCAGGCACGCTACGAGGGCGGCATCGAGGCAGCGCGCGTCGTGACGTTGCCGTTGGCCCCTGATGAGGAGACGGGCGCGCTGAGCGAGCATCAATTGATGCAGTGCCTGTCGCTGATGCTGTCAGCAGCCGAGGTCGAGGGCGCATCACCCTTCTCGTCCCAACGCTGGCAGGTCAGCAGTGGGGGAGCTGCGGCTGGCCTCGCGCAGTCCTCATCAACGCTTGACACCCCTGGCGTGGTGAGTCGGCAGGCCACCAGCGCTGATACCGGCGCGTCCGCGTCCCTCATGCCATCCGCCGAACTGCAGGCCGAACTGGCCAACAGCGGCGCACGAGAATAAGTCTTTCCATGGATGCCATACTGCTCGACCTGCCCAATCTGCTTTTCTGCCTGCTACTGGTAATGGTCGGCTTCGTGCGCGGCTGGGTGACGCGCAATGTCGCGATCATCCTGGGCCTGAGCAGCCTCGTGCCGTACCTGCTCAACAATGTGCTGTTCTCACCGGAATACATGCCTGACCAGTTTCGCTACTGGAAGCAGGTCATGGCATTTCGCGCCATGGATTGGGACACGATAGACCATGCACTGACCGTCTCATCTTCTTCGGGGCTGCTGGCGCTGCTGCCGTTGCCGTTGGTTGAGACAATTTCCAGTCTGGGTTTCTTCAACAAGTTCCTCTACATCGGCGGCCTGATGGTCATGTTGCGTCGCGGCATCATCTCCCACGCGGTGTTGCTGTTCTTGCTGTGCTACCCGAGTCTGGTGCTCTACAGCTCGCTGAGCCTGCGCGATACTCTGGTGACGGGGTTCATGCTCACCAGCTTCCTGCTGGCCATCGAGCGTCGGCCGGGTTGGGCGCTGTTGATGCTGATGCCGCTTTGGCTGATCAAGTTCCAGAATATGCTGATCATGCTGATCTTCCTGAGCGTCTACGTGGTTTATGACGTAAGCCGCCGTGGCCTGTCCACCAAGCGCTTCTGCTGGTTGCTGGTCGGGTTGGTCGCCAGTGTGATGATCATCTACCCACTGGCGGTGGATCAGATCAACTTCTTCCGTGCGGCCATGTACATCGAGGATGGCGGCAAGAAGGAAGATATCGAAATCATCCAGGGCTTCGGGGATTTCCTGGTTACCGGCATACAAGGGGCACTGTACTTCCTGATCAAGCCGCTGCCCTGGGAAGCCGCCAATGCGCTGCAGCTGATTCAGGCGGGTGAGAATCTGTTGGTGGTCGCCTTCCTCGTCTGGCTGACCCTCAAATGCTGGCAGGTCCAGCGCGAGAAGACGCTCTTCTGGCTGCTGTATCTGATCGGCGCCTTCACCATCTATGGGCTGGTCGTCTTCAACTACGGCACCGCGGTGCGCTATCGCTTCCCGTTCCTGGTCATCTATGTGGTGTGCATGGCGCATGACACAGGGCTGGTACGTCTGTGGCAGCAGCA
Source organism: Cobetia sp. 29-18-1 (assembly GCF_029846405.1). NCBI lineage: Bacteria > Pseudomonadati > Pseudomonadota > Gammaproteobacteria > Oceanospirillales > Halomonadaceae > Cobetia > Cobetia sp. 29-18-1. The sequence goes on along the minus strand of NZ_JARWKS010000004.1, from coordinate 175,178 downwards.
ACGCCGGCCGGCGTTGCTGGACTGACCTGCTGGACTGAGTTGCCGGCCTGAGCTGCTGGACTGAGCCACGACGTCTTTCCTTTCGTGCTGGTGTCGCTTCTCGGTCGTTTCTCTTGTTGTTTGTTTCTCTTATCGAAGGTCTCTCTTCCGGATGCTTCCGGTCGCGCGCTCAAGCTCGCGCGATGTTCTTCTTCGCATGACACGCAAGGAATGCCCCATGCCAACACGTGACGCCCAGCCCTCCACGGTGGTGCTGGTTTCCAACTCGTCGTTCTTTCTCTACAACTTCCATCGCGGTGTCATCGAAGGGCTACGTGATTCGGGCTATCGCGTGGTGTGTCTTGCGCCCACCGATGCCCATAGTGAACGCCTGGTGGACGAGCTCAAGGTCGAGCATCGTGCGCTGGGCATGGAAGGCAAGGGCACCTCGCTGATCGGAGAGGGCAAGAGCCTGCTGGCACTGCTGGGGACATTGCTGAAACTCAAGCCGCGCTATGTTCTCAACTTCACCATCAAGGCCAATGTCTATTCGGGACTGGCCTGTCGTCTGCTCAAGATTCCCTATACCAACAACGTCTCGGGGTTGGGCACCGCCTTCATACACGACAGCTGGCTGTTTCGTCGCGTGCGTGCGCTGTATGGCTTCGCCAATCGTGGCGCACGTTGCGTGCTCTTCGAGAACCGCGATGACCAACGCCTGTTCATGCGCCTCGGGCTGCAGAAGTCCACGCCGTCTGTCGTGCTGCCCGGCGCCGGTATCGACCCGCAACGCTTCGTCTTTGCGCCGCAGCCGCAGACGCCACCGCTGACCTTCGTGATGGTCGCACGCCTGATCGGCGACAAGGGGGTGCGGGAATACGTGACGGCGGCCGAGCGTCTGCATGAGCGTTATCCGCAGGCACGCTTCTGGTTGATCGGCCCGTCGGGAATCAGCAACCGCACCGCGATCAGCGATGAGGAAATCGCTGCCTGGCGCGAGCGCGGCATATTGCACTACCTGGGCGAACAGCGGGATGTACGCCCCTTCCTGGCCGAGGCCAATGTGCTGGTGCTGCCGTCGTACCGGGAAGGCATGCCGCGCACGGTACTGGAGGCGGCCTCGATGGGGCGTCCGGCGATCGTCAGTGATGTGCCGGGCTGTCGCAGCTCGGTCAATCCCGGCGTCACTGGCTGGCTGTGCGAAGCGGCCAATGTCGAGTCTCTTGAGCAGCAGATGCAGGGCTGTCTGGACATGCCACATGCGGCGTTGATCGAGATGGGGCAGGCGGCGCGCTTGCGTATCGAGCGTGAATTTGATCAGCAGATCGTGGTGCGTGCCTATCTGGGCTGTCTGCAGCACACACTGGATATCGAGTCACGTAAGTCAGTACTCGCTACTGCGTGAAGAGTGTCTGTAAGATGGTGAATTAATAGTGTTTTCTTGATGATAATGAAGAAATTCGTCATCGACAGTTGGGTGAATATCAGAAATTCCCCAATAGGCAAGCGTGCATACTAGCCCCACCAGGGAATAGTGATCATGGTGCATGGCTCGCTGTCTTGCGCGGTCAACAGCGATACAGCGATGAGTTTGTATCTTCCAGCACGACCCCAGCCTTTTCTCCCTCATCATTTCACTCGTATGAGAGCATCTTGATATGCCTCGAGTGATGCCAGTGAAGATAGTCGACAAACAACAGAGAGCCGGCATGAACGGATATCGCTTTTGTGTCCAATGTGGAGGTGCCAGCGTCCATCGCGTCAAGCGACATTGGTGGCAACGATTGCTCAAGAGCTCGCCTAGGTACCGGTGTGAGGATTGCGGCATCATCAATGAGGTGTCGACTGAAGCATTGCGGCCGACTGGTAAAGCCGGTCAGGACACGATCGAAACTATACGTTAGCGCTATCAGAGCCGAAATCAGAACCTTTCGGCCGAACGCTTCCCTCCCGTTTTTTGATATCCCCCCCTTTCTCCCGCCATTGACTCCTGTCGGTGGCGGTTTTTCTGCGCCGCAGTTGTGCATCGCGACGATGCAGTGCGACATTTCGCATGCCGAGTGTATGCCTCGTGGCGAGCATTTCCCTTTGGAGCGTATGAGCCAATGAAGATTCTGTTTGTCGTCGGTAATCTTTCCAGCGACGGGGGCACGGAACGTGTCACATGCGAAATCGCCAATGGACTGGTACGGACGGGTCACGAGGTGATGATCGCGAGCCTGTTCGGGCCAGCGACCAGCTCGTTTGCCCTGGATAACAGCATCACGACCTGTTGCCTGAATCTGAGGGAAGCAAGAGGAAGTGCCCGGCGTTCGCTGGGAATCAGTTCTGCGTTGCTGACCAAGGTCCGCCATCAACAGGCCGATGTGGTGGTGCTGGTGGATTCGATCCTGTTTGCCTTCTGTGCGCCGTGGGCCCCGTTCCAGCGCGCCAGGATCATCTGCTGGGAGCATTTCAATCTCGCCACCGATCATGGTTCACGCCTGCGTTCGGTGGGGCGCTCGACCGCCGTGCGTCTGGCCGACGCCATCGTGGTGCTCACCGAGCGGGATGCCGAGGCCTGGCGAGCGCGCTATCGCATCCGTGACAAGGTCGGCGCTATCTGGAATCCGGTACCGCACTTCCCCAAGCCCAGCGAGGAGGATGCAGCGTCGCGTACCGTGCTTGCCGTCGGGCGCCTGACGGAGCAGAAGGGCTTCGATGTGCTGCTGAGCGCCTGGCATAAGGTCGTGTCGGTCCACCCTGACTGGCGGCTGCGCATCGTCGGCTGGGGCGAGGATGAAAATGACCTCAAGGCCCAGGCCTGGACATTGGGCCTGAGTGACAGCGTCGTCTTCGTGGGCCGCACCTCTCAGGTGGAAAAGGAGTATCAACGCGCGGCGCTGTACGTGATGAGCTCACGCTGGGAGGGGCTGCCGATGACCCTGCTGGAAGCGCAATCCTTCGGCTTGCCGGTGGTCTCGACAGACTGTGAGACCGGGCCTGCCGAAATCCTGGCCGGCGGCAGCGGCGTGCTGGTGGATGTCGAGGACGATGAGGCTCTGGCGCGCGAGATCCGTGATCTGATCACGGATGAAGCCCGTCGCAGCGAGATGTCCCTGCTGGCGCGCGACAATGCCGCGCGCTTCGATGCGGACACCCTGTGCGGCGAGTGGCAGCAGTTGCTGGAGCGCCTGACCTCCGGTCGAACCCGCATCGCGGATGCCTCGTGAATCCTCCCAGAGTGTCAAAATCGGGCCGCAGAGCAGGGCGTGATCCACTCTGGTGAGCCTTTGGCTAAACATTCGCTGACCAGGCGCCCAGTCACGCCTGCCAGTGTCACCCCGATATGCTGATGGCCAAAGGCATGGATCACGCGTGGCTCATTGGGTGACGGGCCGATCACCGGCACGGAATCGGGCAGGGTGGGGCGAAAGCCCAGCCAGCGGCGGGCTACCGGGGCGTCAATGCCCAGCACCTTGCGCACCCGGCTTTCCAGATAGTCGAAACGGGCCGGGTTGGCTGGCCCCGCAAGCGAGCTCAGCTCCACGGTGCCGGCCACGCGCAGGCGCGCACCCTCGGCACTGTGCAGTGGCGTCATGTAGAAGGCGCTTTCCACCGGGCAGGTCGGGCGGTTGAGCGGCGAGTGATCGAGATCGAATTCGACGTGATAGCCACGCTCGGTATCCAGCGGAATCCGGTCGCCGATCTGGCGCGCCAGCTGTGCCGACCAGGCCCCGGCTGCCAGCACCACTCTGTCCGCCATGAGTCGCCGGCCATCGGCGTACTCCAGCAGCATGCCGGAGGCCTGTCGGCTCAGGCGGGTGACCTCGGCGGTGACGATCCGGCCCTCTTCGCGCAGCGGGGTGGCCAGGGTGTCGATGAACACCTGCGGGTCATCGAGGTGACAGGAGGAGGGGAACAGCACGCCGCCCGCGGTGTGGCCTTCCATGGCCGGTTCCAGTGCGATCAGCTCGTCCGCCGTCAGCACCTGCTGGTGGATGCCGAGCTGGTCGCGCAGTCGGATATCGCCCTGTGCGGCCTGCAGGTTCTCGGCCTTGCCGTAGGCATACAGGCACCCCTTGCGCTGAATCATCGCGGCGGCGGCAGGGGCATCGTCCAGCAGCGGCTGGTAGTCCGTGTAGGTATGGCTGAGCAGCTGCGCCAGCATCTCGCTGTTGGCGCGAAAGCGAGTGGCGTTGCACTGGCCCATGAAGCGCATCAACCAGGGCGAGAGCCTGGGCAGGCATTTCCAGTCGATGACGAAAGGCGAGTCAGGTGACAGCAGTAGCGACGGCATGCTGCGCCAGATTTCCGGACGGGCGATGGGCAGGCAGCCGTAATCCGCCAGGGTGCTGGCATTGCCGAAGGAGGTGCCGCTGGCGATGCCTTCGCGTTCGATCATCGTCACCTCGTGGCCGCTGCGCCGCAGCCACAGGGCGCAGGCGACACCCACGGCGCCTGCGCCTATCACCGCCACTTCCGTGTGTTCGCTATCACTCATTGATCGCTCACCTTGTGGTCATCTTGTTGTTATCGAGGTGTTGCCATCCTGGCGTCGATATCGAAGCGTCGTCATCGAGGTATTCGCGCCGCAATGACGCACGCCCCGGGGGTGGCCGGGGCGCAGCAGGGGGCCTTTCGAGCATGCCTCGCGCGCGACAGCTCGGCAAGCGCGCTGTCACCGGGCGTGTCGTTCTCAAGCGTTCCGAGAATGGCGCAATCCAGGCCCTTCAAGACACGCGTTTCAAGATCGGCTCGGCTCCTCGAAGGGCAGCGGGATGTCATCACCGCGCCGGACGGCGAAGACATTCAGCGTCATGGCCACCAGGGCGTAATAGCCCAGCACCCCTACCAGCTCCACCACCACGGTTTCGCCGAACATCGCGACGGCCTCGCCGTACAGGGCATCATCGACGCGCCGTTCGGCGTAGAGCGCGCGGGTGATGCGATAGATCAGCCGCTCATCGTCTTGTTCAAATGCGGGTTCACGCTCCTCGCGCAGCGCCGCGATGACCTCGGGCGCGAGGCCGGCCTGCTCGGCAATCGGCGCGTGAATCTGCCATTCAGCCTGGGATTTCCACCACACCGCCGTGGTGAGAATCGCCAGCTCGCTGAGGCGCAGCTCAAGGCCGGTGGCGTAGCGGCAGAAGGCGCCGAGGCGCTGGGCATGATTGGCAAGCTCGGGGCTGTGGATCCAGGCCAGGAAGGGGCCGTCCAGATTGCCGCGCGGGCCGCTGAGAATCTCGGCCAGTACCTCGCGCTGAGCCGTGCTCATGCTGGCGTCATCCAGTTCGGTCAGGCGCGATGTGATCGCCATGAAAGTCACTCCATTCAAATCCATTCAAAGATCGTTAGGTAGGCAATGCACCTGCAGCTGAGCCGTCACAGGCTGGCAAGGGTGGTATCGATGGCACGCCCCAGCTTGGCGGTAATCTCGTCCAGATGCGACTCCTGCAGAATGAACGGCGGTGCCAGCAGGATATGATCGCCCTGGCGGCCATCGAGGGTGCCGCCCATCGGATAGCACATCAGGCCTTCGGCCATGGCGGCCTTCTTGAGCCGCGCGTGCAGCTTGAGGGAAGCGTCGAAGGGCTTTCTGGAATCGCGATCCGCCACCAGCTCCAGCCCCTGGAAGAGGCCGCGACCGCGGATGTCGCCGACATGGGGGTGATGCGCGAAGCGCTCGTTCAGGCGCGCCTTGAGCCCCTCGCCGAGGACATTGACGCGTGTGAGCAGGTCGCGGGATTCGATGGTCTGCTGGACTGCCAGCGCCGCGGCACAGGCGGTGGCGTGGCCGATATAGGTGTGGCCGTGCTGGAAGAAGCCGGAGCCATTGGCGATGGCATCACGAATGCGCTGGCTGACCAGAGTCGCGCCGATCGGCTGGTAGCCGGCGCCCAGGCCCTTGGCGATGGTGATCAGATCTGCCGTGACACCTTCCTGCTCGGCGGCGAACAGACTGCCGGTGCGCCCCATGCCGCACATCACCTCGTCGAGAATCAGCAGCACGCCGTAGCGATCACAGACCTCGCGGATGCGTTTGAAGTAGCCCGGTACCGCGGTGACGGCGCCCAGGGTGGCACCGACCACCGGCTCGGCCACGAAGGCCATCACGTTGTCGGCGCCCAGGCGCAGGATCTCCGCCTCAAGCTCCGCGGCGAGACGAATGCCCATCGCCTCGGGCGTCTCGTCGGGCTGCTGGTCCCGATAGGCGTAGCAGGGGCTGACGTGGCTGACGTTGATCAGCAGCGGCTCGAATTGCTGACGGCGCCAGGCATTGCCGCCGGTGGCCAGCGCGCCCAGCGTATTGCCGTGATAGCTCTGGCGCCGCGCGATCAGATGCTTGCGCTGGGGCTGGCCGATCTCGACGAAATACTGACGGGCCAGCTTGAGTGCCGCCTCGACCGCTTCCGAGCCGCCGGAGACGAAGTAGACGGAGTCGAGCCCTGCGGGTGCGCGTTCGATGAGAAAATCGGCCAGCTGCTCCATCGGGTCGCTGGTGAAAAACGAGGTGTGCGCGTAGGCCAGTTGGCTGACCTGATCCTTGATGGCCTGCGCCACCGCCTCGTCGCTGTGCCCCAGGCATGACACGGCTGCGCCACCGCTGGCATCCAGATAACGGCGACCCTCGCGATCGACGATGTAGGGGCCATCGCCCTTCACGGCGGTGGGATACTCCTGATTGAGGTTGCGATGCAGTACGTGGCTCATGCGGGCTCCGTGGCGGCAGGGGGGGCGAACACTGAGTGCAAATATGTAATGCATTTATGGATTGTGCAATAAATAATTGCATATGGTTGCTTGTGCCTTCGGACTCGACCGGCCAGAGATGCTACCGTTGCCGCCATCTGTCCTGTCCCTTGCCAAGGAGGTATCCCATGCCCCCATCCTCCCGAGCCCCCGGGCCCGCATCCCCTGACTCGCCGCCGGAGACCCTGGAGGGGTTGAAGCAGTTGCTGGCGGCGATCGATCGTCGTGAGGTGGAGATTCGTCTCGGCGCGAGTTCCCGGCGCGTGCTGGCGGTGTTGATCGAGTCTCCGCAACGCACGGCGGTGTCCTCCATCAGTCAGCTGGCGGAGCTGACCGGCGTGAATGCCTCGACCTTCTCGCGTCTGGCCCAGCGGCTGGGCTACGAGGGCTTCAGCAGGTTTCAGGATGTCTTTCGCCAGGCGGTGACGGATGGCGAGCATTTCTACAGCCAGCAGGCTTCGCAGCTGCTGGCGCGAGACGCCGATAGCAGCGCCATGGCCCAGCTTGCGCGGCTGGGACGACAGGAGAGCGCCAACATCCTCAGCATGCTGGAGAGGGTGGACGCCGCGGCCTTCGAGGCCGCGACCACCTTGCTGGCCGAGGCGCCGCGCGTGCGCCTGCACGGCATGCGTCAGTTCAATTCCCTGGCGCTGTTCATGGCCTATGGGCTGGGCATGCTGCGCCCGGACGTGGCACCGCTGGATGCCAGTCGACAGGGCGTGGCCGATGCACTGGCCCAGCTGTCGGCCGGTGACGTGTTGGTGGTGGCCAGTTGCTTCCCCTATACCCCAAGCGTGGTGGCCTGCGCCGAGGTGGCGGTGAAGCGTGGGGTCGAGGTGATCGCGCTGACCGATTCGGCCAGCTCTCCGCTGGAGCCGCTGGCGCGTTACAGCTTCCATGTGCCCAATCACAGCCTCTTCTACAGCAACAGCATGAGCGCCTTCATGTTTCTCGCCGAAGGCCTGCTCAGCGAGGTGGCCAGCAAGCTGGGCGATGCCGGGGTGGCTTCGCTCAAGCAGCGCGAGGCGATCATCTCGGAGTTGGGGGGCGCACGCGGCTGATTCCCGCGACGCACTGCACCGAGGGTGAACGCGGTCATGCACCGCGGTGGTGCGGGCGCAGACCTACGCAATGCGGCTTCAAGGCGCATGCAGGACCAAAGAGGCATGGAGGGAGATTGGCGTGATTCCTGCAAAACGACTGATATGAAATGACATCCGTCAGGGCAAGGAATTTCCCATGAGCCGCGAGTACCGTTACACCCTGGGCAGTCAGGTCCATCGTTTTGCCAATCTGGCCGAGCTGATGGCCAAGGCGACGCCCGCCCGCTCCGGAGATCGTCTTGCTGGCGTGATCGCGGAAACCGCCGAGGAGCGAGTCGTCGCTCAGCTGTGTCTGGCGGAGTTGCCCCTCAAGACCTTCCTCGAAGACGTGCTGATTCCCTACGAACAGGACGACATCACCCGCCTGATAATCGATGAGCATGATCCGGTCGCGTTCCTGCCGATCGCCCATCTCACCGTCGGCGACTTCCGCAACTGGCTGCTGAGTGATCTCGCGACCCCCGCGGTGCTGGCGCAGGTACGCGCCGGCATTACCCCCGAAATGGCCGCCGCGGTCAGCAAGTTGATGCGCAATCAGGACCTGATTCTGGTCGCGAAGAAGTGCGAGGTGGTCACCGCCTTTCGCAATACCATCGGCAAGAGCGGCCATCTCTCGACCCGCCTGCAGCCCAACCATCCCACCGATGACGTCACCGGCATCGCGGCCAGCATTCTCGATGGCCTGCTCTACGGCAACGGCGACGCCGTGATCGGCATCAACCCGGCCACCGACAACGTGGCGCAGAGCATCAAGCTGATGCGTCTGATGGATGAGGTGATCCAGAAGTACGCGATCCCCACCCAGTCCTGCGTGCTGACCCACGTCACCAATACCCTCGAGTGCATCGAGCAGGGTGCCCCGGTGGATCTTGTCTTCCAGTCCATCGGCGGCACCCAGGCCACCAACGAGAGCTTCGGGGTCGAGCTTTCCGTGCTGGCGGAGGCGCAGCAGGCCGCGCTGTCGCTCAAGCGCGGCACGGTGGGTGACAACGTGATGTATTTCGAGACCGGCCAGGGCAGTGCGCTGTCCGCCGATGCCCATCACGGCCTGGACCAGCAGACCTGCGAGGCGCGCGCCTATGCGGTGGCGCGCAAGTACTCGCCGCTGCTGGTCAATACCGTGGTCGGCTTCATCGGCCCCGAGTATCTGTTCAATGGCAAGGAGATCATCCGCGCCGGTCTCGAGGACCACTTCTGTGGCAAGCTTCTGGGCCTGCCGATGGGCTGCGACATCTGCTACACCAATCATGCCGATGCCGATCAGAACGACATGGATACCCTGCTGACGCTGCTCGGGGTGGCGGGCTGCAACTTCATCATGGGCATCCCCGGCTCGGATGACATCATGCTCAATTATCAGACTACCTCCTTTCACGATGCTCTCTATGCACGGCGGGTGCTGGGCCTGAGCCCGGCGCCGGAATTCGCCGCCTGGCTCGAGGAGATGCAGATCTTCACCGATGTCGCCACCCAGGCACTGCCGCGCGAAATGCCCGACCGCTTCGCCAATTCACTGCGTCAGGTGACAGGAGGTGACGCATGAACCCTGACCAGCCCTCTGCTGACGCGGTCTCGCGCAGCCTCGAACCCGATGCCATCGTCACGCCCAATCCCTGGCAACGGCTTGGCCAGTTCACGGATGCGCGCATCGGCCTTGGCCGTGCCGGCATCAGCCTGCCGACCAACCGTTCGCTGGAATTCCAGCTGGCGCACGCCCGCGCCCAGGACGCCGTCCACCTGCCGCTGGAGATTCCTCGACTGATCGAGGACCTCAATCAGCTCGCAGCGCTCGAGAATGCTCCGCAGATCCAGCGACTGCACAGTCGCGCCGTGGATCGCACCACCTATCTGCAACGCCCCGATTACGGCCGGCGTCTCGATGAAGATTCGCGTCAGCAGTTGTCCGCCCTCGACCCCCAGCCTGCCGATCTGGCCATCGTGGTCGTCGATGGGCTCTCGTCTCTGGCGGTGCAGAACAATGCCGCGCCCTTCATCGCGGCACTGCTGGAGGCGCTGGCAGAAGACGGGCCGGATGCCTGGTCATTGGCACCGATCAGCGTGGTGGAGCAGGGGCGGGTCGCGATCGGCGATGAAGTCGGTGAATTGCTCAAAGCCCGTGCAGTGCTGGTGATGGTCGGCGAGCGTCCCGGCCTCAGCTCTCCGGACAGCCTCGGGCTCTATCTGACCTGGCAGCCGCGCGTCGGCCTGAGCGATGCCAGCCGCAACTGTATCTCCAATGTGCGTCCGGCAGGGCTCGACTTCGCCATGGCTGCCGAACGACTGCACTACCTGCTGCGTGAGGCACGCAAGCTCGGCCTCACCGGCGTGGGTCTCAAGGACAGAAGCGGCGAGACGGCGCTGGAAGGCGGCACCGGTATCCAGAACTTTCTGCTGTCCTGATGGGACGGCAGCGCAGCAGCGGGAATCTCCCGATCCAACAATGACAAATGCCTGAGGCATACAAGGCGGCACCATGACTCGCGACACGAATCACGACACGAATGAGCAGGACTATCTGGCCAGGCGCCAATTGAAGAAAGGGACGGCAGGCTGGGTCCTGCTGGCGGGCCTAGGGGTCTCCTACGTGATTTCCGGCGATTTCGCCGGCTGGAATTTCGGCATCGGCGAGGCGGGCTGGGGCGGCTTCGCGATCGCCGCGCTGTTGATGGGCATCATGTACCTGGCACTCGTGCTGTCGCTGGCCGAAATGTCAGCGGCCATCCCGGCTGCCGGCGGCGGTTACAGCTTCGCCCGCCAGGCGATGGGGCCGGCAGGCGGCTACCTCACCGGTCTTGCCGTGCTGATCGAATATGCGCTGGCCCCCGCGGCCATCGTCATCTTCATCGGCAGCGCGGTGGAATCGTTGCTGGGCATCAATGGCCCGATCATCTACGCCATCTTCTATCTGGTGTTCATTGGCATTCACCTGGCGGGAGTCGGCGAGGCACTCAAGGTGATGATGGTGATCAGCGGCCTGGCCGTGTTCGCGATCATCGCCACCGCCGTCGCGCTGATCGGTGACTTCGACAGCAGTCGCCTGTTCGATATCGCTCCGACCGATGCCTGGGGGGCCAGCGACTTCATGCCCAATGGCTGGTATGGCATCTGGGCGGCGCTGCCCTTCGGCATGTGGCTGTTTCTGGCCGTGGAAGGGGTGCCGCTGGCGGCGGAGGAATCACGCAACCCGGCCCGTGATGTCCCGCGCGGCATCATCGGCGCCATGCTGTTTCTGATGTTCACCGCCGTGCTGGTCGTCTTCCTGTTGGCTGGCGCCGCGGGGGCCGAGGCAGTCGGCAGCAGCGCCGTGCCGTTGGTGGATGCCCTCAAGGCCACCGGCAGCGAGGGGCTGGCGACACTGGTCAATGTGCTGGCCCTGGCGGGGCTGGTGGCGTCGTTCTTCTCGATCATCTATGGCTACAGCCGTCTGGTCTTCGCGCTGTCGCGGGCCGGGTATCTGCCCAAGACGCTGTCGCTGACCAGCAAGCGCAAGGCGCCGACCTGGGCGCTGGTGGTGCCGGGCATCTTCGGGTTCCTGGTCTCGCTGACTGGCGAGGGCGATCTGATCCTGGGCATGGCGGTGGTGGGGGCGACAGTCTCCTACGCGCTGATGGCGGCCAGCCATATCCTGCTGCGCCTGCGTCAACCGGCGCTGGCGCGTCCCTATCGCACGCCGGGCGGCATCGTGACGTCCGCCATCGCGCTGGTGCTCTCGCTGATCGCGCTGACCGGGGTCTATGCCTTTGATCCGCGTGCCTTCAATTACACCCTGGTGCTGTTCGTGGTGGGCATCGCCTACTACGCCATCTTCAGCCGTCATCGGCTGGTGGCGAAGACCGCCGAGGAGGAGTTCGCGCTGGTGGCGAATGCCGAGAGTGACCTGGCGACCAGCTGATCCGCTCAATCAGTTCAGGTAGCAAAGACGACAACGCCCGCCATGGCTGACCATGGCGGGCGTTGTCGTGACTGGCGGGCTCAATTCAGCTCAGCTCAGCTCATTTCAGATCAGATCAGCACAGTTCAGATCCAATCAGAAAGGATACTGCGCCAGGAATTGCTGGGCGGCCGCGGCGGGGTCTTCGGCACTGCACAGCGCCGAGACGACGGCGAGGCCGTCGGTGCCGCTGGTCATGACTTCGCCGGCATTGGCCAGCGAGATGCCGCCGATGGCGACCGTCGGCAGCGGGCTTGAGCGCACGAGCTGCGTGAGTCCCTCGATGCCCAGCGGCGCGGCATGATCCGGCTTGGTCGGGGTGGCATATACCGGGCCGAGGCCGAGGTAGTCGATGCGCTCGACATCGACGGCCTTGAGCTGCTCAAGCGTCTGGACCGACAGGCCGATCAAGGCGTCCTCGCCGAGACGGCGACGCGCCTCGACCGGGTCGCCATCGCTCTGACCGATGTGCAGGCCATCGGCGCCACTGGCCAGCGCGACCTCGATGCGGTCATTGATGATCAGCGGCACCTCGTACTCGTCCAGCAGCGCCTTGAGGCGGATGGCCTGGGCGATCATCTCTTCGTCGCTGGCATGCTTGTCGCGCAGCTGCACGACACTGACGCCGCCGCGCACGGCGGCCATCACGGTGGCTTCCAGGCCGCGCTCTGCGCACAGCGCGGGGTCGGTGACCAGGTAAAGGGATAGATCAAGTGACATCGGTCAGCTCCAGACGAGAGGCTAGCGGGGTGGAATCGGCGTCGAGAGTATACAGGGCATCCATGAAACGTGGCACGAAGCTGCCCGGGCCTTGCGCCGACTGGCCCGCCGTCTCACCGGCCTCGGCGTAACAGGCCAGCGCAGCGGCGGTGGCGTGCAGGGTGTCGTCATGCCCGGCGAGGGAGGCGGCGAGGGAGGCGGCGAGGAAGGCGGCGACCACACTGCTCAGCGCGCAGCCCATGGCGGTGACGCGGCCCATCAGCGCATGGCCGCCCTGAACCGTGATTTGCCGCTGGCCATCGGTGACGACATCGACACGGCCAGTCATCGCCACCACGCAGTTCTGCGTGCGCGCCAGCGCGACGGCGGCCCGACTGGCGCGCTCCAGCGCATCCTCGCCGTCATCGCCGCTGTCCACGCCTCGGCCCTGATTCATCTCACCGGCCAGCGCCAGCACTTCGGAGGCATTGGCGCGAATCACGCTGGGGCGATATTCCAGCAGCGTGCGGCACGCATACTGGCGCAGGCTGGAGGCGCCTATGCCGACGGGGTCCAGCACCCAGGGTTTGCCGTCGCGGTGGGCGCACATCGCGGCCAGCTGCATGGCCTCGATCCAGCTGGGCGACAGCGTGCCGATATTGATCGACAGCGCCGCACTGATGGCGGAGATCTCCTGAATTTCCTGCTGCGCATGCGCCATCAGCGGCGAGGCACCGATGGCCAGCAGGGTATTGGCGGTCGGCGTCATCGCGACATGATTGGTGATGTTGTGCACCAGCGGCGTGGTCTGGCGCAGCTGATTCAGCAGGCTGCCGGGAGAAAGGGATGACGATGGGGTCATGGGATCTCGTGACTGGAGAAAGGAAGCATCAGCGCTCGAGAGTAAAAGCTGGCGCTGAAAGGTCAAGTGGCAAGGTCCGGCGCTGACGGTGGCGTGACGCGCTAGCTCTCTGTCATCTATCAAGAGTCGCGCAAAGGATAATAAATAATATCGTGGTTCTATAAACCTTGACGACAAGTCCATAAGATACAGTTTCTTACGGTCTTTTGTGTACGAGTCATCAGTCAAGGGTCACGCAGTGATACGGATAGGTCAGCGCGGTAGCGTCAGCAATACGAGCAGCAGTCACCTGGATATCGCTGGCAACAGCAGCACGAGCAACAACAGCAAGCTCCCGCGCGGCCGGCAGCCGTCTAGCGGTTCTCGGCTTGAGCGCATCGCCAGAAGGGTGGTGATGGCGCTGACAGTGCCCGTGCTGCTGGGCGCTGCAGCCAGCAGTCAGGCGGATGCGGTGATCGCCAGCTGGAATCTGAAGCATGCCGGCTGGAACAACGGCAAGCATCTCGAGCAGGTCGCGGCGGTGGCGAGCCATATGGACCTGATCGGCCTGCAGGAGGTGATGAAGGAGGAGGTCGTCAGCGAGCTCGAGCAGCAGCTTGAGGCGCTGACCGGCGATGAGTGGGACAGCCTGGTCAGCCATGCGGTCGGGCGCAGCACCTATACCGAGCGTTACGCCTATCTGTATCGCGACAAGTCGATCGCCTATCAGGGCGGGGCTACCGTCTATCTCGACCCCGAGGATGTGTTCTCGCGTGAGCCGCTGCTGGCCACCTTCGTCGAGAAGGACAGCGGGCGGGCCTTCAGCGCCGCCAACGTGCATATTGTCTATGGCGACAGCAAGGCGGATCGCGCGCCGGAAATCCGTGCGCTGGCGGATATCTACGACCTGATGAAGGAAATCTCGCCCGGCACCCCGGCGATCATCATGGGCGACTTCAACATGGCGCCGGATGAGCCTGCGTGGGGAGACCTGCGGACCCTCGGCCTGCGCCCATTGATCACCGAGGGCGCGACGACGCTCTCCAAGACCGATGGCCGCTATGCCTCGCTCTACGACAACATCTGGTATGTGCCGAGCGAATGGCCCAGCGCCAGCGGCGATGTGTTCCGCTTCCCGGACTATCTGGGTATCAGTCATGAGGCGGCGCGTGCCGATGTCTCCGATCACGCCCCGATCTATCTGTCGGTGACCGGCGAGACACTGGCGTTGCTGCCACTGGACGGCGGCCAGCCGCAGGCGGCGGGCACAGAGGTAGCCAGTCGTGCATCCAACGCCTCCAGTTCGGCGAGTCAGACCTGTATCGACCTCAATACCGCCAACGCCGATCAGCTGGATCGCCTGCCCAATATCGGGCCGGCACGCGCGGCCGATATCATCCGTCAGCGTCCGTGGAGTTCCAGTGGTCAGCTGACCCGCATCAGTGGCATCGGCAAGGGCACGCTCAGCGAGATCGTCGCCAGCGGCATGCTGTGCAGCTGAAATATTTCAATACGAATAGGCCATACGATTGATTTCCCCCGTATGGCCCTTGCGTATTCAATGGTTAACTATTATAGGCTTTTATTCTGTCAGTGAAGGTTGAAATAGAGATTTTATTATTTCACCTAGAACTGTATTTTCTGGCTCACCGTTCTTTAATAGCGTGTACGTCATAATAATTAATGAATGAATCTTTTCTGGTGGTGTGTCTGGCGCTATACGATATACTAATGGGTAAAGTAAGGCTCCAGATCTACCGACTAGTTCGGTTTCAGAGGAAATTGTCTCTTTGATAAAGTCGGGTGGCTCGAAGTCTTCTCCTTGAAGCCAGCTTAAAGGTGTGTCCAATGTTTTGGCGAGAAATTTTCTATGCTCTCTGTTAGGGATTATATCACCATTAAGCCACCTAGGGAAGCGATGATCAATTCGGTTCTGCGCGGTTTAAGCGCTCAGACTGGTGCTTCAACCGCAACAGCGGTCGCGTTCTGACCGGTATAGATGACCTATTTCCCCTACCAGCCGATGTATCCGGCTAGTAGGAGAGATTCAAGACGCACTGACCCCGTCAATGCGTCCTTCGCATCGCGTCGCCAGCAAGAGGTTGGCCAGCCCGAACAGGCTGAATAGCTGCGCCTGGTTCCTGGCCAGCCCCTTGTAGCGCACCTTCCGGTAGCCGAAGAGATTTTTGATGACATGGAACGGATGCTCGACCTTGGCGCGGATGCTGGCCTTGGTCCGCTCGATTTTCAGCAGCAGTTCTTTCATCGGACTCTCTTCCATCTTCTTGATACCGCCTCGCTTGGCCGCGATACAGCAACGGGAATCCTCTGCATCCTTCTCTTCGTCCAGGCGTTTGCCCATACCGATGTAGCCCGCATCAGCGTGGACTCGATTGTCATCATCCCGCACCAGGTGCTCTACCATGGTGACATCAGCCACGTTAGCCGAGGTGGCAACCACGGTATGCGTCAGCCCGGTCACCGCGTCGACGCCAATGTGGGCCTTCATGCCGAAGTACCATTGGTTGCCCTTGCGGGTCTGTTTCATCTCGGGATCGCGCTGTTTGGCCTTGTTCTTGGTGGAGGGTGCAGCCGAGACAATAGTGGCGTCGACAATGGTGCCCTCACGCATGAACAGCCCCTTCTCGGTCAGGTGGGCATTGATCTCCTGGAAGATCCGCTGCGTCAGAGCATGCTTTTCCAGCAGATGGCGGAAACGCAGTAGTGTGGTCGCATCCGGCACGGTCTCGATGGCCAGATCGATCCCCACGAAGTCGCGCATTGCCTGGCTGTCGTAGATGGCATCTTCAAGCGCCTCATCAGCCAGTGCATACCACTGTTGCAGGAAGTAGATCCGCAGCATGCGCTCAAGCCCGATGGGCGGCCGGCCTCGCTTGCCCGCGGCATTCGGGAAGTAGGCTGGCGACAGTGCATCGATCAACCGTTGCCAAGGTAGCATTGCCTCCATCTGGGCCAGGAACCGCTCTCGGCGAGTCACTTTCTTCTTGTTCTGATGCTCTGCTTGGGCGAATGAGATCTGCTTCATCGGGATGGCTCTATCGGGCGGTAGCGGTATAGCCAGATTCTACCCCGTCGGTGGCGATCAGGCACCAACGGCAGGATTTGTGCAGTGTTTCCCTAACACCGACTGGCAAAGGCGCCGACGGGCAAAGACGCCGGCTGGCGACACACTTCGTTCGCGATCAAGACCTCCCGCTCTACCCGCCAGTGCCTGCTCCCGCCGTCCTCCCCGCCGTCCTCCCTGCCGGCCCCGCTGCTACCATGGCCAGACAACATCGTGGCTACCAACCTGCTCTCGGCCCCTGCCTAAACGGCTACGCAATTAATACCAAACGCTACGCCAGGTTATTTTCTGTTAGGGCAATGTAAACAATCTATTCTATCCTGTAGTGATAAAGTCACTGTCGTACCCTTTCACGCGCACGGATTGCCCATGTCCTCTCGCTCTCTCTCTACCGTTCTCAAGCGCCCCTTCCTGGGGACACGCACACAGCTGCCCAATGCCGGCACGGGGATGCTGCTTGTCATGCTGGCGATCATGGTGGTCTTGATCGTGGTGCCGCGTCCGCAGCTGTTCAGCTCGGTCGGACAGTACCTCGTCCCGCATTCACTGCTGGAAATGGGCGCGATACTGGTCGCTCTGATGTCTGCCGTCTCCATCTTCCAGGGGCACCGTCGGACGCTGCCGACCAGCTTTCTGGTCATGGGGTGCGCCTTCATGCTCTCCGCCTTCTTCGACATGGTGCATATCTTCAGCTATGACGGCATGCCCGACTTCGTCAGCGAAGCCTCCGTCAGCAAGGCCATCCATTTCTGGCTGGCAGGGCGGACCGCCTTCATCATCGCGCTGCTGGCCCCCTGCCTGCTGACGGCCCGCCCCGTACCGCGCCGCTATCTGCCCGTGGCCTTTGGCTTGACGCTCGCCATCGGGCTGGCGGTGAGCTGGATAGGCCTCTTTCATCTCGACTTCCTGCCAGAGACCTTCATCGTCGGCAGCGGTTTGACCGCCTGGAAGATCGGCTACGAGTGGGCCCTGGCGCTGAGCGCTGTGCTGGCCGCGGTACTTCTGCTCGGCGCGCGCCGACTGCCTGAAGGCACCAATGCCGGCTGGCTGGCGGTCGCGGCGCTGGCCACGGGGATTTCCGAGCTGTGCTTCACGCTCTATGCCACTGCCTTCGATGTCTTCAATCTGCTCGGCCACCTGTACAAGGTGGTGGCCTACGCGATGATCTATCACGCCATCTATTCATCGCGCATGGTCTACCCCTATCAGCAGCTGCAGAAGATGAGTGACGCCCTGGGCGAGGCCGAACAACGCTGGCAGTTCGCGCTGGAAGGCTCAGGCGCCGGCGTCTGGGACTGGAAGCAGGATACCGATCACGTCTTCTACTCTCCGCAGTGGAAGGCGACGCTCGGCTTCCAGGAACACGAGATCGGCAGCAGCTTCGATGAATGGAAGTCACGCATCCACCCGGATGACATGCCGCGCACCCTCGACGACCTGAAACAGCACTTTGAAGGCCACAGCGCAGAATATCGCAACGAGCACCGCATGCTGACGCGCAACGGTGAATGGAAGTGGATTCTCGATCAGGGACGCGTGGTGGAACGTGCCGAGGATGGCAGGCCCCTGCGCATGATCGGTACTCACAGCGATATCGACTGGATCAAGGAGCAGCAGCAACGCCTGATCAGCAGCCGTGCCCGCCTGCGCTCCATCTATCACTCCGCCCCGGTGGGCATCATCGTCGCCGACCGGGATGGCACCATCGCGGATGCCAACTCGGCCATGCATGCCCTGCTGGGCAAGAGTGATGCCGAGCTTTTCCAGCAATCGCTGTGGGGGCTGTTCTCACTGGACGAGATCAGTCGCATGAAACGTGCCTGGGGCCAGCTGCAGCGCGAAGGCGGCAGCTTCCAGGACGAATACCACATGCAGACTGATACGGGGCAGATGTTCTGGGCGGAAGTCACCCTCACGCCGCTGGAGGGCGAGGAGCGCACCCTGGTACTGATCAACAATATCGAGGACCGCCGCCGCGCCATCGAGTTGCTCGAGGAGAATGCGACCCTGTATCAGGAAGTCTTCAGCACCGGCAACGCCATCAAGCTGCTGATCGACCCGGAGCTTGCCGAGATCATCGATGCCAACCCGGTCGCCGCCGACTTCTATGGCTACAGCATCGGCGAGATGTGCGGCATGCCACTGGGCCGTATCAACGTGCTGGCCAGCCAGTCGCTCTCCAAGCGCATCCGTGCGGTCGTCAACCGTACCGACAACCACTTCGAGGCCAGCCATCAGCTTGCCAACGGTGAATTGCGTGATGTCGAGATCTTTACCGGCCCGGTGGACCTGAACGGCCGCACCCTGCTGTTCTCCATCGTTCACGACATCACCGATCGCAAGCGTGCCCAGCGCGACCTGCAGGCCGCCAACCTCAAGCTGTCGCGACTCTCCGAGAGCCGCAGCCAGATCCATCACCTCGCGGAATGCCTGCTGACCTGCTCCCAGCTCGATGAGATCATCACCCAGCTCAATGTTCGTCTGCCCAGCCTGTTCGCCGGCTGCGAAGGCAACGTGACCCTGCATGACCCGAATGACATCAATCAGACGATGCATATCAACTGGGGGTCACCGCCCACCGACGCTCGTCACCTCAAGCAGACGCTGACGGTCGGGGATGGCCAGGTGGGGGAATTCGTGCTGCTGATCCCGCCGGAAGAGGACAGCCTGGAGCGCCTGCAGCCCCTGGCGGAAGATGTCAGCCACCTGGTGATGCTGGCACTGGCCGACCTGCAGCTGAAGCGGGGTCTGGCACATGAGGCGCGCAAGGATACGCTGACGCGCCTCTTCAATCGTCGTCACCTCGATGAGGTGCTGCCCCAGAAACTGGCCGAGGCCAGCATCGGCAACCCGCTGTCCCTGGTGGTGCTGGATCTCGACCATTTCAAGCAGGTCAACGACACCTACGGACACGAGATGGGCGATCAGGTCCTCACGCGCCTGGCCAACCTGATACGTGAGTCGCTGCGCAGCTCCGATGAAGCCTGTCGCTACGGTGGCGAAGAGTTCGTGATCCTGATTCCCGGTGCCAGCGCAGCGGTGTCACGCGCACGTGTCGAAGCCATTCTCGAAGCCTTCCACGAAGAAGTCTTCGAGCATGAGACGCTGGGGCCGCTGACCGGCTTGAGCTTCTCCGCCGGGGTCGCCAACGCGCCGCATGACAGCCAGGCCACCGACGCGCTGTTCAACATGGCCGACAATGCGCTCTACCAGGCGAAACGCGCCGGACGCAAACGCGTGCTGTGCTTCAACTCACTGCCGCCTGCAGCCGATAACCACGCCAGGCAAACCGCGCACTAACAGCCGCTTTCACCACCCTTCAGATACGACAACGCCGACCCTCAAGGTCGGCGTTGTCGTGTCCAGCCATGAGCGGCGCGTGCTCACCAGCCGCGATCAGGACATCCTCAATCCCAATCGACACGCGTGGTCTTGCAGCCGAGGCAGCGAGCGAAGGTCGCCTGCGCCGGAGTCGCGACCAGTACGCGCGCCGTCTCATCGATATTCTGCCCCATGGCCGCGAAGGGAGCCGACACGACAAAGATGGCAGCACCGACGACGGTCGTGGCCAGCAACAGTGGACGCCCGATAAGGGCATCGGCCACCATCATGCCTGCGCTGGGTGTGTCGTCACCCTGCTCGCTGGGCAGCTCGATGGCCTGCACCGGCGTCGCCAGCACCAGCGTCATGCCAGCTGCTGCAAGCCCAGTGCGCAATCGCGTGCTTCGCTGAAGAATCGTGCGTTTCATAGTCAGTTCCCTTGCGTCCGGACGCTCCATGCGTCCCTGTTATGGGTCTTCGCGCCAGTGGAGCTCTCTGCTGGCGCATGGCAGGCCTTGCCATCAAGTCACCAGAACTAGATTAGCGCTCCAGCGCCATTACGCCCAGCCCTGCCAGGCCTTATCCTGATCAACGCGACCGCTCCCGGCTGACGTTACCTTCACCCCTCATTCGGACCCAACATGCCCGCACCTTCCCTGAAGACCGCCACACTGCCTTCCGCCGATCGCCATATGTGGCGCCTGGCCTGGCCCATCATCCTTTCCAACATTTCCGTGCCGTTGCTGGGGCTGGTGGATACCGCCGTGGTCGGGCATCTCGAGGATGCGGTGTATCTGGGCGCGGTCACGCTGGGCGCGGTCCTCTTCAGCTTTCTGTACTGGGGCTTCGGGTTCCTGCGCATGGGCACGACAGGCATGACGGCACAGGCCCATGGCCGTGAAGACCACGATGGCCTGCGTACCTTGCTGGGCCAGGGCATCGGGCTGGCACTCGCCATAGGGCTGGTGTTGATCATCGCCGGCTCGCCGCTGATCACCCTGGGACTATCGCTGATGGAGGCCAGCGAGACCACGCGCGCCCTGGCCCATGACTACGCCAGCATCCGGCTGTGGTCGGCGCCGGCGGTGCTGATCAACTACGTGATTCTGGGCTGGTTCCTGGGGCTTGGTAATTCGCGCGTCACGCTCGGCATCCTCGTGCTGACCAATGGCGTCAACATCCTGCTCGACCTGGCCTTCGTGCCCGGGCTGGGCATGACCAGCGATGGCGTGGCGCTGGCCAGCGTGATCGCCGACTACTGTGCGCTGGCCACGGGCCTGTGGCTGGTCGCCCGCCAGCTCAGACGCATGCCGGGGCGCAGTGATCGCGCAGCGCTGCTGTCTCTCCCCGCCTGGGGCGCGCTGATCCGCGTCAATCAGCATCTGTTCGTGCGCACCCTGTGCCTGCTGGGCGCGACGGCCTATTTCACCTCGCAGGGTGCCAGCTTCGGGGATGATGTTCTGGCGGCCAATGCGGTGTTGCTGCAGTTCGTGATGATGACGTCCTATGCACTGGATGGCTTCGCCCAGGCGGCGGAATCAGAGGTCGGGCGAGCCGTCGGCCAGAACGACTGGCAACGCTTCGCGCGCAGCGTGGGCGCGGCAACCCGCTTCTCCTTGATCACCGCGACAGCGGCCAGCGGCCTGCTCTGGCTCTGCGGGCCGGCGTTGATCCACCTGCTGACCGACATTCCCGAAGTCCGCGCCCTGGCCACCGTCTATCTGCCCTGGATGGTCGCCATGCCCCTGGTCGCGGTGTGGAGCTACCTGCTGGACGGCATCTTCATCGGCGCCACGGCGACGCGTGAAATGCGCAATACGCTGGTGGTGTCCCTGCTGGCATTCATCGGCCTGTGGCCGCTGCTCGAAGGCTTCGGCAATCATGGACTGTGGCTGGCCTTCCTGCTGTTCACCAGCGTGCGCTCTGCCGTGCTCGGCGGCTACTACCTGCATCATCGCCGCCATCATTGGCGCTGATGCCATGCCAGTTGACGCCTCCAGCAGGTTGATGCAGCGCTGAAAGGCTTGCCGCTGGCATTGGCGTGCCACTCGACCATCGCGCGATATTCTCCTGATAGCGAATGGACTAATGTGAGCGTGCCAACCCGTTTCCCATACTGATAAAAAGCCAACAGGGACTCTCACATGCTGCAATCGCTATCACGGCCAGCCGTCAAGCTGGTTGAGCGCTATCTGCCTGACCCCTATATCTTCGTCTTGTTGCTGACCGTCGTTGCAGCGGCAGCCGCCATGCTCATCGAACAGCGCTCCCCCACCGAGGTGATGCGCTATTGGGGCGATGGCTTCTGGAATCTGCTGACCTTCTCGATGCAGATGCTGCTGGTGTTGATCTCAGGCTTCATGCTCGCCAACACCCCGCCGGTGAAGAAAGGCCTGGCCAGCATCGCCTCGCTGGCCAGAACGCCCGGCAGCGCCATCATGCTGGTCACCTTCGTGTCGCTGATCGCCAGCTGGATCAACTGGGGCTTCGGGCTGGTCATCGGGGCACTGTTCGCCAAGCAGCTGGCCAAAATGATCAAGGTCGATTACCGCCTGCTGATCGCCAGTGCCTACTCCGGTTTCGTGATCTGGCATGCGGGCATCTCGGGCTCGATTCCGCTGACCATCGCCACCGCGGGCCACTTCACCGAGGACAGCATCGGCATCGTGCCCACCTCGGACACCATCTTCGCCTTCTTCAATATCGCCATCGTCGCGGCGCTCTTGATCATCATGCCGCTGGTCAATCGCGCCATGATGCCCTTCGAGAAGGAAAGCGTGTACGTGGACCCGGCCCTGCTCGAGGAGAAGCACACCGAGATCAGCGACCAGCCTCGTCCCGCCGAGCGTCTCGAGAACTCGCCGATTCTCGCCTGGGTCGTCGGGCTGTTCGGCCTCGCCTGGCTGGTGGATCACTTCGTGATTCGTGGCGGCGGACTGAACCTGAACGTGATCAACTTCAGCTTCCTGTTCCTGGCCATCGTGCTGCATGGCACGCCGCGCAAGCTGCTGGACAGCCTGAATGAAGCCATCAAGGGCGGCGCAGGCATCGTCATCCAGTTCCCCTTCTACGCCGGCATCATGGCGATCATGGTGCAGTCGGGGCTGGCCGCCACGCTGTCCGAAGGCTTCGTGTCGATTGCCACCGCCGACAGCCTGCCGTTCTGGTCCTTCATCAGTGCCGGTATCGTCAATCTGTTCGTGCCCTCCGGTGGCGGTCAGTGGGCCGTGCAGGCACCGGTCATGATTCCCGCCGCCCAGGCATTGGGTGCCGACCTGTCACGCGTTGCCATGGCCGTCGCCTGGGGCGATGCCTGGACCAACATGCTGCAGCCCTTCTGGGCATTGCCGGTGCTAGCCATCGCCGGCCTCAAGGCCAAGGACATCATGGGCTTCTGTCTGGTGCAGCTGCTGGTGACCGGCATCATCATCTCGCTGGGCCTGACGCTGCTCTGATACCTGCCTGACGGCGGCGTCAGCTAGCCTTTTCAGCCAGCGATTCAGTAGCCTTACCGATAACCCCGCAAGCTTCCTTGCCCCCACAGGTGACTGTGGGGGCAAGGTCGTTTATAGATAGCTGATATGCCGCTCACGGGGTGCCAAGATGTCACGAATCCCGCAGACTAGCCATTATCCCTCTCTGCGCGGCAAGCCAGAGCCATTGCTTCACCTGAGAGCCCCTGACAGCTCCCACTCACCTGACAGGCCCGTGCCTGAAGGACGCCCCAATGAGCGAGAACCAGCCAGAACAGACCGCCCTCAACGAAGCTCTGCCCGGCCAGCATCAGTTGATCATGACCGAGCTGATGACCCCCGACATGGCCAACTTCAGCGGCAAGGTGCACGGTGGCGCCATCCTCAAGAAGCTGGATGAAGTCGCCTACGCCTGTGCCAGTCGCTACAGCGGCAGCTACGTCGTCACTCTCTCGGTCGATCAGGTGCGCTTCAAGCAGCCGATCCACGTCGGCGAGCTGGTGACCTTCCTGGCCTCGGTCAATCATGTCGGCCGCTCCTCGATGGAAATCGGTATCAAGGTGGTCGCCGAATCCATCCAGGGTCGCCTGATTCGCCATACCAACAGCTGCTATCTGACCATGGTCGCGGTCGACTCCAACGGCCAGCCGGTGCCGGTGCCGCCACTCAACCTGGAAACCCAGGAACAGAAGCTGCGCTTCCACAAGGCCGCCATCCGCAAGAAGCTGCGCAAGCAGGCCGAAGAAGAAGAGAAGCGCCAGGAATCCATCGAGTTCTGAGCGACTCCCGGCAAGCGCTGCGAGCGCAATCCTGACAGTCAGCACAAGATACGGAGTGCACCGCCCCGAGCGGATGGCGATACTGATCGTGAACCTTGCACAGCGAGATGAACGATGACATCAGTGTCCGGCGAAAAGACAGCGGCAGGCATGACGGCACCACCTGCCGCTGGCGACGCTCAAGGGTGCGATGAGGCCATCTGGCAGCGCCTGCTGGCGCGCCACCCGATCGCCGGGGAGGCACTGCGCTACGGCGTGATCACCACTGGCATCTTCTGTCGCATCGGCTGCCCATCCCCGGCGCCACGCCGCGACAACCTGCGCCTGTTTGCCGACGCCCACGCGGCGCGAGCCGCAGGCATGCGCGCCTGTCGGCGCTGTCATCCTGAGCAGTCCGAAAAGCCTGATCGCCCTCACGCCGACAAGCAGGCTCGCCATCCCGTCAGGGCCACGCCTGGAGCACCGACGATGCCGGAATCGAACACACCACTTTCACGCGCCTCCACTGCCGCCCGCTCGACATCTGTAGAAGCTGCCCCAGCCCCCGTCTCGCCCTGGCCGCTGGCGGTGTGTCGGCAGCTGGAGCGGGCCGTCGCCGCAGGCGAGCCCACCCCGACACTCGCAAGCCTGGCGGCGGAGCACGGGATAAGTGCCTCGCATCTTCAGCGCCGCTTCACGGCGCTGCTGGGCCTGTCACCTTCCGAGTACTCGGCGGGTCTGCGTCAGATGCAGTTCCATGCGCTGCTGGAGGAAGGCCATGGCGTGACCGAGGCGATCATCGCCGCCGGCTATCGCTCCAGCAGCCGCGCCTATGCGCGCAGGGACGGCATCACGCCCAGTGCCCGCCGCTCCGGCGGCAAGGGAGAAGACCTGCTGGCCCTGCATTGGCCGTGTCGCTTCGGGATACCGGAGCAGTCCTGCTGGCTGAGCGCAGGACTCAGCGCGCGTGGCGTGGTCGTCATTCAGCTCAGCGACAGTCGTGAGGCGGGCCAGCAGGCGCTGGAAGCACGCCTGCCCAAAGCCAATTGGCAGCAGATGGAGACAGAGACAGACGAGCAGGACGGCAGCGGTCACGCGGCCAGTCGCCTGCTGCATGCCTCACTGGGGGCACGGTTGCTCGCTCTGTGTGAGCAACCGGAGACCAGCCATGCGCTGCTGCTCGAACTGCCGCTGGATGTGCGTGGCACCGCCTTTCAATTGAGCGTCTGGCAGCGGCTCAACGCCACCGTGAGTGGCGATACCCTGACCTACCGCCAGCTGGCCGAGGCGCTCGAGCGACCGACCGCCAGCCGCGCCGTCGCCAATGCCTGTGGCGCCAATCCGCTGGCTCTGCTGACGCCTTGCCATCGTGTGGTACGCGGCGATGGCGGACTCGGCGGCTATCGCTGGGGCGTGCCGCTCAAGCAGGCCCGATTGGCGCAGGAGTCCGGCACCCGCCGGGAGTGAGAGCGGCGATGTGCTAGAGCGTCATGGGGCGCAGCGCAGGCGGCGCCTGCAGCTGCTCGCGCACGATTTCCAGCGCGTGGGTCAGCGCCTCACGGCTCTCGGCAGCGCTCAGGCACAGCCGGATGGCCTGCGGTGGCGGCTCATTGCCGACACAGAAGGGCTCGGCGCTGGTGACGTGCACCCCCCGCTCGGCCAATGACGCGACCATCGCCTGACTGCGTTGCCCTTCGGGCAACTCGAGCCACAGATCGAACGAGGACGGCCGCGCCGCCGGCGACCACTCCGCCAGCAGCGTGCGGGCCAGTCGCTGGCGCGCGCGCATCTCCTCCATCTGCCACTCCACCAGCTGTGTCGCGTTGCCGCTGGTCAGCCAGGCGCAGACCGTCTCCATCAACAGCGGCGCCACCATCCAGCTGTGGCTGCGCAGCACTGCGCCGATGCGGGTCAGTACCTCCACCGGCGCCCGCAATACGCCCAGGCGCAGGCCGCCAGCCAGCAACTTGGAGGTGCTGAAGACATACAGGGTGCGCTCCGGCGCCATCTGATAGAGCCGCGTACCGCACTCCTCGTCGGGCAGATATTGCACCCCATCTTCCAGAATCCAGAAGTCATGCTGGCGTGCGAGGGCGACCAGGGCCTCGCGCCGTGCATGAGACAACTGCGCCGCGCCCGGATTGTTCTGCTCGGCCATCACATAGACCATTCTGGGTGCCTGCTGACGACACAGCCGCGCCAGTGCCTCGACATCCATGCCGTCATCATCCAGCGGCACCCGCAACAGCTTGAGGCCACGTTCGGCGCTGGCGACGATCAAGCCGGGATAGGTCAGCGCGCCGGTGACCACGGCATCTCCGGGCGCCAGCAGCGCCGACAGCGCCAGCGTGATGCCATTCTGGCCGCCCTGGGTCAGCATCAGCTCCTCGGGGTCGACCGGCATGCCGAGCTCGCCCATCCAGCTCGCCAGCAACTGCCGGTGGCTGCCGTCGCCGAATTCATTCTGATACTCGACACTGCGCAGCAAGGCCTCGGGTGACTGGCTGATCGCGGTCAGCGCCGCCGCCATTCCCTGCTGCCGCGCGGGGTGAGGCGGTGGCAGGCTCATGGTGAGATCGATCACGCCGGATGCCGGCAGCGCGCCCTCCTGTTCTGGCGCCAATCCATAGGCCTTGCTGGCACGCAGAGCATGCCCGAAGCTGCTGAAGGATCCATGCGCGCTCCGGGTGGCGCCGTTGATGTAGGTGCCGCTCCCGACACGCGCCGACACCAGGCCACTCCGCTCGGCCTCGGCGTAGCCTCGCGTCACCGTGCCGATGGTCACGCCCAGCGCATCCGCCAGCCGCCGTTGAGGCGGCAGTCGCTCGCCTTCCTTGAGTTGGCCCGCGGCGATATCGAGACGGATGGCCTCCGCCAGCGCACGGTAACGCGGCATGGCGGGGTCCAGGGTCGGAATCCACATTGTCATGGTGACAAAAAACCTGTTGACGGTAATTGTCATCAGATTATGCTCAAAACATGCCGCCAACAAGCCACAAAACACAGGAATGTGCCGGCATCCGAAAATTGAATCCATACAATCAGACACGCCACCTCGACAACGCCCACCACGCTGAAGGACACCCATGGAATCCCTCGCCTTTCTGGCCCCCGCCACGCTTTTCATGCTGTCGATGACCCTGACACCCGGCCCCAACAACGTGATGTTGACGGCCTCGGGGGCCAACTATGGTTACTGGCGCACCCTACCGCATATCTTCGGCATCCTGATCGGCTGCCTGGTGCTGTTCATCGCCATCGCGCTGGGGCTGGGGCTGGTCTTCGAGCGTTATCCCATCGTGCAGACGCTGCTGAAGGTGCTGGGCAGTGCCTACCTGCTCTACCTGGCCTGGAAGATCGCCACCGCTCCGCCCCCTGACTTCGCCAGCCAGCAGGATGCGCGTCCGATGACCTTCCTCGCGGCGTGCCTGTTCCAGTTCGCCAATCCCAAGGCCTGGGTGATGGGCATGGCGCTGATGGCAAGCTTTCTGCCCGAGGAAGGCCCGGCACTGCTCAACGCCGTATTGCTGGCAGGCTTCGCGGAACTGGTCGCGCTGCCGTGCA
This sequence comes from Cobetia sp. 29-18-1, assembly GCF_029846405.1. Classification (NCBI taxonomy): domain Bacteria; kingdom Pseudomonadati; phylum Pseudomonadota; class Gammaproteobacteria; order Oceanospirillales; family Halomonadaceae; genus Cobetia; species Cobetia sp. 29-18-1. Next base: position 147,692 of record NZ_JARWKS010000004.1, on the reverse strand, counting down.
TCTCGCTGTGGGCGGGCTTCGGGACCGCCATCGGGCGTCTGCTGAATACCGAGCGCGCCTGGAAGATCTTCAACCGCGTGATGGGCGTGCTGACCGCTTCCTGCGTGGTGATGATCCTCGGCTGATCCACAGCCTGCGCCTGGAGCACGCGAATGACACCGGAGCATCGAACACTGTTCGAATAATCACTGTTCATGCAGGCGAGGTTGGCTAGACTGTCGAGACGCCAATTCCACGCTCGCACAGGACGCTCCCTGCATGCTGACACTCTACGGTGATCGCCGCTCCGGCAACTGCTACAAGGTCGAGCTGCTGCTGCACCTGCTCGAACGCCATCATCACTACATCGAGGTCGATATTCTGGCCGGCGACACCCGCACGCCGGAATTCCTGACCCGCAACGTCAATGGCAAGATTCCGCTGCTGGAGCTGCATCGCGGCGAGACACTGTCAGAGTCGAATGCCATCCTGAATTACCTCGCCGATGGCAGCGACTACCTGCCGAGCGACCCCTTCCTGCGCGCCAAGGTGCTGCAGTGGCAGTTCTTCGAGCAGTACAGCCATGAGCCGTACATCGCCACCGCCCGCTTCATCAATCGCTACCTTGGCCTCCCCGATGAGCGCCGCGCCGAGTACGCCGCCAAGCAGGATGGCGGCAAGCGTGCCCTGCGCGTGATGGAGCACCATCTCGCCGAGCATGACTGGCTGGTCGGGGACCGATTCACGATCGCCGACATTTCCCTTTATGCTTATACGCATGTTGCCGATGAAGGCGGCTTCGCGCTGGATGACTATCCCGCCATACAGGCGTGGCTGGCACGTGTCGCGGCGCAGCCGGGGCATTTCGATATCCCGCGGGACTGATAGGATATGGCATCCCCGACGACCGCCGCTTGCCAGGAAACACGATGCCAACCTTGACCTATCGCCCGATGACACCGGAAGACCACCCTGCCTTCATCGCCATGATGGAGGCGACTCCGGGCGTGGTCATCCGCGATGCCGACCGCCATGCCCCTGTCGCCCGCTATCTGGCGCGCAATCCCGGCATGAGCCACCTGGCCTTTCTCGATGAGCGCCTGGTCGGCTGCGCCATGGCGGGCCATGATGGCAAGCGCGGCTATCTTCAGCATGTGATGACGGCGCCGGACATGCGTGGCCAGGGCATCGCCAGCACGCTGGTCGATCGCTGTCTGGCAGCCTTGGCCTGCGAAGGCATCGACAAGGTGCATCTGGATACCCTGCACGACAACCATGACGCTCATCGCTTCTGGGAGCGCCTTGGCTGGTCCAACCGCAATGCCGAGATCGTGCGCTTCTCGCGCATTCTGGTGGACAACCCCAACGCCTGAGACAGCCGCCTTCTATCCCGACGACCGCTGAGCAAGCCCGACGACCGCTGAGCAAGGAGCTCTACCGTGCAATTTCTCGAAAATGACGACCTCGGCAAGCTGATACTGCGCCTGATGCTGGGCCTGCTGTTGCTGTTTCATGGCCTCTCGAAATTGCTCGGTGATGGCGGCACGCTGAGCTGGATCGCCGGCGAGCTCGAGAATCTGGGCATCCCGGGCGTGGTGGCCTATGGCGTCTACATTGGCGAGATCATCGCGCCCATCATGCTGGTGCTCGGCGTGCACTCGCGCATCGCCGGTCTGATCGTGGTCGCCAACATGCTGTTCGCCTTTGCCGTGGCGCACATGGGCCAGCTGTTGAGCCTGTCGCCCTCCGGCGGCTGGGCGCTGGAGCTGCAAGGCTTCTTCCTCACCAGCGCCCTGGCCATCGTCTTTCTCGGCAGCGGCCGCTTCGCGGTACAGGAGGACTGATGGCCGACGTCGTCACCGCCAGCACCTATTGCGAGAATGCTCCCCGGCACCCGATTCATGGCCCATATCATGATCATGAATACGGCTTTCCGGTCAGCGATGACCGGGTGCTGTTCGAACGCTTCGTGCTCGAGATCAATCAGGCCGGCCTCTCCTGGCTGACGGTGCTCAAGAAGCGCGCGGCCTTCCGCGAGGCCTTCGAGGATTACGATATCGCGCGCATCGCCGCCTACGGGGACGAGGACCGCGCGCGCCTGCTCAGCAATGCCGGCATCATTCGCAACCGACTCAAGATCAATGCCGTGATCCACAACGCAGGCGTGGTGATGCAGCTCAAGGACTCCCACGGCAGCTTCAGTGCCTGGCTGGATGCCCACCATCCACAACCGCTGTCAGCCTGGGTCAAGCTGTTCAAGAAGACCTTCCGCTTCACCGGCCCCGAGATCGTCAACGAGCTGCTGATGAGCTGCGGCTATCTGCCCGGCTGTCATCGTGATGACTGTCCGGTGCAGGCACGCGTGCTGGATGCCGGCCCGCGCTGGGCCGAGCCGGGCGCCCTGGCGGCGATCCGCGCAGATGACTGACGCCTGCTCCCACGCCTCCCGCTCTCTTCTTCCTCACAGGTAGCCCACGCATGGACTCCCTCACCCAGATCTGTCTCGGGGCCGTCGTTGGCGGCGCCGTCATGACGCCGGCCATTCGCCGCCTGCCCGGCCCGAAACGCGGCGCGGCCATCCGCTATGCGCTGCTCGGCGGTGCGGCACTCGGCACCCTGCCCGACCTCGACGTGATGATCGACTACGGCGACGCGGTCGCCAATTACACCCATCACCGTGGCTTCAGCCATTCCCTGCCGGTGCTGGCGCTTTTGGGCATCGTGCTCGGCTGGCTGCTGGCGCGCCTGCCACGTCTGGCGAGCCTCGGCCGTGGGCGGCTGATCGCCTACTGCGTGCTGTGCCTGGTCACCCACCCGTTGCTGGACAGCTTCACCACCTACGGCACCCAGCTGCTGTGGCCGTGGCCCAGCCGTCCCATCAGTCTGGCCAGCATCTTCATCATCGACCCGCTCTACACCCTGCCGCTGCTGATCACCGGCCTGTGGGTGGCGATTCGTGGTCGCACCGGGCATCTGTTGAGCGCGGGCCTCATGCTCTCGAGCCTCTATCTGGGCTGGGGACTGGCCGCCAAGAGCTGGGTCGAACATCGCGTGGCGCCGCTGCTGGCCAGCCAGGGCTTCGCCGACGCTCCGCGCATGGTGCAGCCGACTCCCTTCAACAGCCTGCTGTGGCGTGTCAGCGCAACCACGCCGCAGGCGGATCACGAATGGATGGTCAGCGTGTTCGACTCCGACGCGCAGCTGGCGTCTCTCGCACGCCGTGATTATCCGCGCCATCCGACGCTGGATGCCGAGGTCGCGAAGCTGGAGGACGGCCAACGTCTGCGCTGGTTCGCGGCGCCCTATCTGCGCGCGAGCCGCGAGCGGACCCCGGAAGGTGAGACGCTGCTGGCAGTGACCGATACACGCCTGGGCTCACCCGGCTATCACCCCTTCCGCTTTGCCCTCGCACGCCAGAGCGCCCAAGGGGAATGGCAAGGGCTCGAGGACAGCCAGCGGCTGCCCAGCCGGCCTGTCGATCGCGCCGCCCTGCTAAGCCTCTGGCAGGCCGTCCACGACCCGCAGACGCGCATGCAGCCGAATCAGCGCACCGTCTCTGCCACGCCCTCAAATCCCTCGGCCGAGACAAGATAAAGCGCCGCTGATGAAGGCCCGAGATACGACAACGCCCGCCATGGTAGCCATGGCGGGCGTTGTCGTATCAGTGCTGCAAAGACGATCAGCCGAGGTACTTGATCATCACCCCCGCGGCAACCGCCGAGCCGATCACGCCGGCCACGTTCGGCCCCATGGCATGCATCAGCAGGAAGTTATGCGGGTTGTACTCGAGCCCGACCTTATTGGAGACACGTGCCGCCATCGGCACCGCCGAGACACCGGCCGACCCGATCAGCGGATTGATCGGTGTCTTGGAGACCTTGTTCATCAGCTTGGCCATCAGTACCCCGCAGGCCGTGCCGATACCGAAGGCAACCACGCCGAGGGCCAGAATGCCCAGCGTCTCCACCGCCAGGAACTTGTCGGCCTGCAGCTTGGAGCCCACTGACAGTCCCAGGAAGATGGTGGTGATGTTGATCAGTGCGTTCTGGGCGGTATCCGACAGACGCTCCACCACACCACACTCGCGCATCAGGTTACCGAAGCAGAACATGCCCAGCAGCGGTGCGGCGTCCGGCAGCAGCATCGCCACCATGATCAGCAGCACCAGCGGGAACAGGATCTTCTCGGTCTTGGACACCGGCCGCAGCTGGGTCATGACCAGGCTGCGCTCCTTGGCGGTGGTCAGCGCGCGCATGATCGGCGGCTGGATCATCGGCACCAGTGCCATGTAGGAGTAGGACGCCACGGCGATCGCGCCCAGCAGCTCCGGCGCCAGCAGACTGGCGACGTAGATGGAGGTCGGACCGTCCGCACCGCCGATGATGCCGATGGCCGCCGACTGTTGCAGGCTGAAGTCCATCAGGCCCATCGAGGTCATCGCCACCGCGCCCAGCAGGGTCGCGAAGATGCCGAACTGCGCCGCCGCGCCGAGGAACAGGGTCTTGGGATTGGCCAGCAGCGGGCCGAAGTCCGTCATCGCGCCCACGCCCATGAAGATCACCAGCGGCGCGATGCCGGAAGCGATCGCCACACTGTAGAAGCTGTAGAGCATGCCGTTGGAGAAGCCGCCATCCAGCGCCATGTTGCTGGCCTGCTGCTTGAGCGCGGCGGGAATCTCGCCATGCAGCGCCTGCTCCACCGCGTGGCGCGCCTCATCCAGCGGCAGGCTGGCGATGTTGACGTTGAGCAGATTGGCCATCGAAGCCAACAGCTCCGGCTTGCCGAGATGGGCCGCCTGCTCGGCGGCAGACAGCGCCAGCCCGGCTTCCGGGATGTTGGCCAGAATGCCGCCGAAGCCGATCGGCACCAGCAGCAGGGGTTCGAAGTTCTTGCGGATCGCCAGATAAAGCAGGCCAAGGCCGATGACGATCATCGCCAGCTGGCCGAAGCTCATGTTGTAGAGCCCCGAGCCGTGCCAGAGGTTGAGTATCTTGTCCATGTCGTGTCGCCTTGCAGAGGAGCATCACCGACCGGCCCGCCGCGCATGACGACGGGCCGGACACACCGGCTCAGAGGGTGATCAGAACGTCGCCGACACTGACACTGTCGCCTTCCTTGACCTTCACCGCGGAGACGGTACCGGCCTGGTGGGCACGGATCTCGGTCTCCATCTTCATCGCCTCGAGGATGATGACCACATCCCCTTCGGCCACGCTGTCACCGACACTGACATTGACCTTGAAGATGTTGCCCGCCAGCGGCGCACTCACCGGCTCACCGGAGGCGGCCTGTGCGGCAGGTGCCGCCGCTGCGGCTGCCGGAGCAGGCGCCGCTGGCGCACTGGCCTGCACCTGGGTGATGTCTCCGCCTTCGGCGACCTCGACCACATACTGCTTGCCGTTGACGTTCAGGGTGTAGGTCTGCGGACCGCTGGACGCGGCTTGAGCACTGACGGCTGGAGCATTGGAGACCGGCGCACTTGCAGCCTTGGACGCCTTGTCATCGACAGCCTGCGGGGCGGGCTCGAAGGCATCCGGGTTGCCACGGTTGCGCAGGAACTTGAGGCCGATCTGCGGGAACAGCGCGTAGGTCAGCACGTCATCGGTCTCGCGCTCGCCGCCTTCCAGGGTGATGCCCTCTTCACTGGCCTTGCCCTTGAGCTCCTCACGCAGACGCTCCATCTCCGGCGTCAGGTTGTCGGCCGGGCGGCAGGTGATCGGCTCGCCGCCTTCCAGCACGCGGGACTGAAGCTCGCTGTCGAAGGGCGCCGGCGCCGCGCCATATTCGCCCTTGAGCAGCGCCTGCACTTCCTTGGAGATCGACTTGTAGCGCTCGCCCATCATCACGTTCATCACCGACTGGGTGCCGACGATCTGTGAGGTCGGGGTCACCAGCGGGATATAGCCCAGGTCCTTGCGTACACGCGGAATCTCGGCGAGCACGTCATCCAGCTTGTCACCGGCGCCCTGCTCCTTGAGCTGGCTTTCCATGTTGGTGAGCATGCCACCCGGCACCTGCGCGACCAGGATGCGCGAGTCGATACCGCGCAGGCTGCCTTCGAAAGCCGCGTATTTCTTGCGCACTTCGCGGAAATAGCCGGCGATATCCTCGAGTTTCTCGAGATCGAGCCCGGTATCGCGCTCGGTTCCCGCCAGCATCGCGACCACGGATTCCGTCGGGCTATGGCCGTAGGTCATCGACATGGAAGAGATGGAGGTGTCGACGTTGTCGATGCCCGCCTCGATGGCCTTGAGGGCCGTGGCGGTGGAAAGCCCGGTGGTGGCGTGGCACTGCATGTGGATCGGGATCGACAGGCTCGCCTTGAGGCGCGAGACCAGTTCAAAGGCGGTGTACGGCGTCAGCAGGCCTGCCATGTCCTTGATCGCCAGTGACTGGGCACCCATGGACTCGATCTTCTGTGCCAGCTCGACCCACATCTCCAGGGTGTGCACGGGGCTGACGGTGTAGGAGATGGTGCCCTGGGCATGCTTGCCCTGATCCAGCACCGCCTTGAGCGGACGCTCGAGGTTGCGCGGGTCATTCATGGCATCGAAGACACGGAAGACATCGACACCGCTGGTCGCGGCGCGCTTGACGAAGGTATCCACCACATCATCGGCGTAATGACGATAGCCGAGCAGGTTCTGGGCGCGCAGCAGCATCTGCTGCTGGGTCTTGGGCATCGCTTCCTTCAAGGCACGAATGCGTGCCCAGGGGTCTTCGCCCAGGTAGCGAATGCAGGCGTCGAAGGTCGCGCCGCCCCAGCTCTCCAGCGACCAGAAGCCGATGTCGTCCAGCTTGGCGGCGATCGGCAGCATGTCATCGAGGCGCATGCGCGTGGCCAACAGTGACTGATGCGCGTCGCGCAGTACCACATCCGTGATGCCCAGCGGTTGCTTGTCCATGAGTGATCCCTTGTTCTTTATATTGTGGATATCGAGTTCTGCGCGCGCTGCAGGCAGCCTGTTGCGTCGGCCTGCAACACAGAATATTGCACTCGGGGGGAGGTCTACCCACCGTACTGCTCGTGATAGAATCGCCGCCTGCTATTCTCGGCAGTGGTCAGACGCTCGGCAGAGCCCAGACGCTATAGGCGAAGCTGCGAAAGCGTCAGTGCCGGTGCTGGTCCTGCCGGAAGCGGTGAATCGCCGCGGCCATGACGGCCGTCAGTTCGCTGTCGTCCTCTGCCGCAGGTGCCGGGGCAGCCGGCGCCCGCGCAGCACCTGGCGCAGCGGGCACTGGTGCAGGCGCGAAGCGATCCACCAGCCTGGCCATCGCCATCATGGCGACCACCAGCAGACTTAGAAACACGAACACGAACCCCATCCCGAACACCATCAGGTTCAAGCCTTCACCGAGCAGATCATTCTCTTGCATGCCAGTGTCCTCGAGTCTTTCTCGTTATCGAGCCGCACTACGGCGCAGCGCCTGCGCTGAACGCCAATGTCTTCGGTCACGCCGGACACGGCACGACGGATAGGCTCCGCCGCCGATAGCCTCTGTCGGTATGCCCATGCAGCTGCATTCAATGCTTGTTGGTCGCTCTAAAGTGCCTGATTCCACGGCAATTGCAATGACACCATCGTTGACCCCACAGGCCCTCGCGCGGGCCGGCCGCATCGGCATCGCGCCGATGGAAGGCGTGATAGATGACATCACGCGCGAATGTCTCACCGGCCTTGGCGGCTACGACTGGTGCGTGACGGAATTCGTGCGCGTGACCCACGTCAAGTTACCGCCGCGCGTCTTCAAGCGCATCTGTCCGGAGCTGCTCGACGCCTCCCCGACACAGACGGCACAGACACGACACGAGACCCCGGTCGCCCTGCAGCTGCTGGGGGCCGACCCCGAGGCACTGGGCATCAATGCCCGGGTCGCTGCGCGTCTGGGTGCGCCAAGCGTCGATATCAATTTCGGCTGCCCGGCCAAGACCGTCAATCGACATGATGGTGGCGCGGCACTGCTGCGCTCGCCGGAACGCGTCTTCCGCGCAGTGGAAGGCGTGCGCAAGGCACTCGAGGGCACGGGCGTACCGGTCACCGCCAAGATTCGTCTCGGCTTCAATGATCGGCGCCTGGCGCTGGCCTGCGCTCAGGCAGCCGAGGCAGGCGGTGCGACCCAGCTGGTGGTGCATGGGCGAACCAAACAGGAAGGCTATCGCCCACCGGCGCACTGGGAATGGATCGGCAAGATCACCTCCGAGCTCTCCATTCCGGTGGTCGCCAATGGCGATATCTGGGATATGCACTGCTACTGGCGGGCGCGCTCCCTGTCCGGCTGTCGCGATGTCATGCTGGGGCGTGCCGCCCTGGCTGACCCCTTCCTGGCGGCGCGCATCAAGCATTGGCAGGCGACCGGAGAGCTGCTGCCCGAGACGGACTGGACGCAGCGTGCGCAGGTGCTGCTCTCCCATGCTGAGCGCTGCGCCCACCTCCCCGACAAGGTGATGGTGCCGCTGCTCAAGCAGTGGATGAACATGATGCGCCAGAGCGGCAACGCGGAAGCCGAAAGCCGTTTCCAGGCCATCAAGCGCCACAAGGGGCGCGCCGAGTTCTTCACCGGCCTGGTGGCCGGCACTGCGCTGGAGCTGGCGCCAAGCCTTCTGACGTCGGTGACTCGCATGCCGGAACCGACTCAGACATCGGGATCGCCCCAGGCATCGGAAACGGAAGCCGCGACCACCCCGGCCTGAGCCTGAACCTGAACATCAGCACCGACCAACACCCGATCCGTTCGCTGCCCCGATCAGTGAACCAAAAAAAGGGCGCCCCTCGCGAAAAGGGCGCCCTGGCGATCGTCCGCCCGAAGGCGTGACATCACAGTCAAGGAAAGCGGTAGAACACTCAGGTCATCAGCAATGTGGGGATCGGGGCCGTGCAGGCGGCGATCACTCGGCGCTGATCTTGCCTCATAGCCTGGCTCAATAGCCTGGCTTCTTTCAGTGCCTGACTTTTCTTCAGACGAAGAAAAACCCGCTTCAGTGAAGCGGGTTTTTCAATTGGCGCGCCCTGGAGGATTCGAACCTCCGACCGCCTGATTCGTAGTCAGGTACTCTATCCAGCTGAGCTAAGGGCGCATAAACCTTGAAATCTGTGGCCTGAGCATTTCAAATGACTTCAGGACTTTATCGTGCGAGTACTGCGTCTTTCCAACTTCATGTCTTGCGTTGCAGTGGCGCGCCCTGGAGGATTCGAACCTCCGACCGCCTGATTCGTAGTCAGGTACTCTATCCAGCTGAGCTAAGGGCGCATCTTACTGCATTTGTACCTAATGGCGGAGAGAGAGGGATTCGAACCCTCGATAGGGCTATAAACCCTATACTCCCTTAGCAGGGGAGCGCCTTCAGCCACTCGGCCACCTCTCCTCATCAGGTACGGCGCATATCTTACTCATTTGATTGGGCTTTGTCCAGCCCCTGTGTCGATTTTTTGGCTTCGATGCTGAACATCTCATCACCACTCGACAACAGGCTCGAGGCTGCGCGCCCCCAAGCAATCTCCCCGCATGAACCAGAACATGACGATGGCTAGCCTGTCGTCGCGTCTCGTTCGAGGGAGCGGGCATATTACCGAACCAGAATCGGCTTGTCTCCCCCTTTTTGAGAAAAAAGCCAAATTTTTCCCTTACGGAACACAGACTTGAACAAGCTACCCTCTCATCACCCCGCATGAGCCGCTGCTCATGGAGTAAGTACGCCGTTGTTCATGAAGTAGGCGGGCCACCCTCGCCTGCGCCAGGCCCACACACGCGAACGCCAGCCATGGGGACAATGGCTGGCGTTCATCGGGTCGTGCAGGGTCGTGCGACGTGCAGGCGCAGCATGCCGTCAGGCGATGGCATCGCCATTGTCTTCTTTCTCACGCTGGATGCGCTGATAGATCTCTTCTCGATGGACGGCAACGTCCTTGGGCGCGTTCACACCGATACGCACCTGATTACCTTTCACTCCGAGAACGGTGACAGTGATGTCGTCTCCAATCATCAGAGTTTCACCCACTCTACGGGTCAGGATGAGCATGACTGATCTCCTTGTCAGAAATTCAAAACAGCTGGGACTTCAACGGGATGTGGAGGCGGCGATCGACCGGGACAAGTCGACCACCCTGATGCATGAAGCTCGAATTATGCGCTATGCATGCTCCGACGGCCAATGCCATACCTTCATCACACCCGATAGACACGTTGAATGAAAGCGCCCGATGCACAGACTGACATTCAGAAGAATGACAGAAAATGCATCGGGCGCTATCGACTTCACGTGCCGCACGTCTGCCAGACCAACATCCCCGGCCTGGGCACCGACGCTTCACGACTTGGCCAAGTCATTGATTGTCGGTGTCTTTACGACTTCCTTGCTGCACGCTCCGTGGTGAGACTCAGGCAGTCTCGTCGCTGATCGCTTCTGCATCCAGGCCGAAAGCGGTGTGCAGAGAGCGAACCGCCAGCTCCATGAATTTCTCGTCGATCAGGACGGAAATCTTGATCTCTGAAGTGGAGACCATGCGGATATTGATGCCTTCTTCCGCCAGTACGCGGAACATCTTGGAGGCGACACCCGCGTGAGAACGCATGCCGACACCGACCAGCGAGACCTTGGCGATGTTGTCATCACCGCGCATCTCACCACCACCGACGGACGGAATCACCGTCTCGGTCAGGATGCGCTGGGTCGCCTTGAAGTCGGTCTTGGCGACGGTAAAGGAGAAGTCAGTGGTATTGCCGTCCGGAGAGACGTTCTGGACGATCATGTCGATTTCGATGTTGGAATCGGCGATCGGGCCCAGAATCTTGGAAGCGACACCCGGGATATCCGGCGTGTTGAGCAGAGTCAGCTTGGCTTCGTTGACATTGAAGGCGATGCCGGAGATCAGCGGTTCTTCCATGTTGTCTTCTTCCTCAGCGACGATCAGGGTACCCGGGCCATCCTCGAAGGAAGACAGCACACGCAGGGGAACATTGTACTTGCCGGCGAATTCCACCGAACGGATCTGCAGGATCTTGGAGCCCAGGCTCGCCATTTCCAGCATTTCCTCGACGGTCACCGTTTCCAGACGACGTGCCTTGGAGCACACGCGCGGGTCAGTGGTATAGACACCATCGACATCGGTGTAGATCTGGCACTCATCCGCCTTCAGTGCGGCAGCCAGGGCGACACCGGTGGTGTCAGAGCCACCACGACCCAGCGTCGTGATGTTGCCCTCTTCATCGACACCCTGGAAGCCTGCCACCACGACCACCTTGCCATCGTCGAGGTCTTCACGCAGGTCATCGGTATCGATGTGCTGGATACGCGCCTTGGTGTGCGCGCTATCGGTGCGGATTCCCACCTGCGCCCCTGTGTAGGAGGTCGCGTCGACGCCGATCTTCTGCAGCGCCATGGCCAGCAGGGAAATGGTGACCTGCTCGCCAGTGGAGACCAGCATGTCCATCTCGCGCGGTGTCGGGTCATCATTGATCTCGCTGGCGAGACCGATCAGTCGGTTGGTCTCGCCACTCATGGCAGAGACGACCACGACAATCTGATGGCCTTCATCGCGGAATCGCTTGACCTTCTCGGCGACGGCCTTGATCCGCTCCACCGAGCCGACCGAAGTGCCTCCGAACTTCTGAACGTATAGCGCCATGTGCGTTTCCGTTATCCGTGTCCGTTTGCGTTGTCCCCACATGAAGCTCATGTGAGCCCAAAAAGAGGCCGGGTCTCCCCAAGAGGAGCCCGGCCTTCATCTTGTACTGTCAGCCCAGCTGGGCGTCTACCCATGATGGCACACCGGCCAGTGCGCCCGGAAGCGAGGCGGCGTCACTGCCACCGGCCTGGGCCATGTCAGCACGACCGCCACCCTTGCCACCGACCTGCTCGGCCACGTGGCGCACCAGGTCACCCGCCTTGACGCGCGAGGTCAGGTCGTCGGTGACACCGGCGATCAGGCTGACCTTGTCACCGTCCGCGACGCCGAGCACCAGGATGCCGGAGCCGAGCTTGGACTTGAGGTCATCCATCAGGCCACGCAGCTCCTTGCCGGAGACGCCTTCGACCTGCTTGGCCAGCACCTTGATGCCCTGGACATTGGCGATGTCGCTGAGCATGTCGCTGGCCGAAGCGGACGCCAGCTTGGCCTTGAGGCGTTCAAGCTCCTTCTCGAGGCCGCGGTTGCGCTCCAGCAGGCTGCCGACGCGCTCCTCGACCTGCTCCGGCTTGGCCTTGAGACGCTCACCGAGGCGAGCCAGAGTCGCTTCCTGCGCGAGCAGGAAGTCACGCGCGGCGCGACCGGTGATGGCCTCGATACGACGCACGCCGGACGCGATGCCGGTCTCGGCGAGAATGTGCATCTGGCCGATGTCGCCGCTGCGCTTGACGTGAGTCCCGCCGCACAGCTCGATGGAGAAGGCATCCTGACCGATGGTCAGCACGCGGACTTCCTCACCATACTTGGCATCGAAGAGTGCCGCTGCGCCGCGCGCCTTGGCCTCATCGAGACTCATGAACTCGATGGTGGTCTCGGCGTTGGCCAGGATCTGCGCGTTGACGATGCGCTCGACCTCGGACAGCTGCTCGGCCGTCATCGCCTCAAAGTGGCTGAAGTCGAAGCGCAGACGCTCGGCCGTGACCAGCGAGCCCTTCTGCTGAACGTGCTCGCCCAGCACCAGACGCAGCGCTTCGTGCAGCAGGTGCGTGGCGGAGTGGTTGCGCACGGAAGCCGCGCGCAGCTCGGCATCGACCTGCGGACGCACCTTGTCACCGACCTTGAGAGCGCCTTCGATCAGCACACCGTGGTGCAGGTGATGGCCGGTCTGCTTCTGGGTATCGCTGACCTGGAAGCGGCCACCATCCAGATGCAGATAACCGGTGTCACCGGCCTGGCCGCCTGACTCGCCGTAGAACGGGGTGGTATCGAGCACCACGATGCCCTTGGTGTCCACCTCGAGCTGCTCGACGGCATTGCCTTCGGCGTCGAACAGCGAGGTGACGGTGGCTTCCCCTTCCAGCTGGTCGTAACCGGTGAAGACGGTCTCGCCTTCCAGCACCAGGTTGGCGGAGTAGTCGCCGCCGAAGTTGCTGGCGGCACGGGCGCGATCACGCTGTGCTTCCAGGGCCGCCTGGAAACCTGCCTCATCGAGGATCAGCTCGCGCTCGCGGCAGATGTCGGCGGTCAGGTCATACGGGAAGCCGTAGGTGTCGTAGAGCTTGAAGATGGTCTCGCCGTCGAGGGTATTGCCCTCGAGGTCAGCGATGGCTTCTTCCAGAAGCTTCATGCCATGTTCCAGCGTACGCGCGAACTGCTCTTCTTCCTTGAGCAGCACACGTTCGATCTGCTCGCGTGCGGCGCGCAGTTCCGGATAGGCATCGCCCATCTCGCTGTCGAGAGCCGCGACCAGCTTGTAGAAGAAGCTGCCACGCGCCCCCAGCTTGTGACCGTGACGCACGGCGCGACGGATGATGCGACGCAGCACGTAGCCACGGCCTTCGTTGGAGGGCAGCACGCCATCGGCGATCAGGAAGGCACACGAGCGGATGTGGTCAGCCACCACGCGCAGTGACGGCGTGGCGATGTTGTCGTGACCGATGATCTCGGCCGCGGCGGCCAGCAGATTCTGGAACAGATCGATCTCGTAGTTGGAGTGCACGCCCTGCATCACGGCCGCGACACGCTCCAGGCCCATGCCGGTATCGATGGACGGCTTGGGCAGCGGGTGCAGCGTGCCCTCGGCGTCACGGTCGAACTGCATGAAGACCAGGTTCCAGATCTCGATGTAGCGATCGCCATCCTCGTCCGGGCTGCCCGGCGGGCCACCGGCGACATCTTCGCCGTGGTCATAGAAGATCTCGGAGGACGGGCCGCACGGGCCGGTGTCGCCCATCTGCCAGAAGTTGTCCTCGTCGAGACGCGAGAAGCGGTTCTGATCGATGCCGACCTCGTTGAACCAGATGTCACGGGCTTCATCATCGCTGACGTGCACGGTGACCCACAGCTTCTCCTTCGGCAGGCCGAGTTCTTCGGTCAGAAACTTCCAGGCAAACTGGATGGCTTCGCGCTTGAAGTAGTCGCCGAAGCTGAAGTTGCCCAGCATCTCGAAGAAGGTGTGGTGACGGGCGGTATAGCCGACGTTGTCCAGGTCATTGTGCTTGCCACCGGCGCGCACGCAGCGCTGCGCAGAGGTCGCACGGCTGTAGCCACGCGGATCACGGCCCAGGAAGACATCCTTGAAGGGCACCATGCCGGCGTTGGTGAACAGCAGGGTCGGGTCGTTGTTCGGCACCAGGGAGCTGGTGGGAACGATGGTATGGCCCTGCTTCTCGAAATAGGTCAGGAAGGCGTTTCTGATTTCTGCGCTTTTCATAGAGGTTCCGTAGCGATGTGCGTAAAGACGCTCCGGGGGTCTTCTGCATGACTTCCGCATGGTTTCTGCATATTCATCCATGTGGGTATGCATGGAGGTGCAATGAAAAGCATGAAAGAAGGCGCCTGCCCCGTGCCGTCGCAAGACGACCTAGTATAACGCCTGTTCGCGCAAGCTAAAGGGGGGGAAATGTCCTGAAGCGCCGGTTTGCGCGTCATGAGAGCCAAACAGTCGCCCGCCAGCTAGCCTTCCTCCCCCTCATCACTCCAGGCGGACTCCATGGCATAGCGCAGCTGCTCATAGTCGAAGCCGCGCTGGAGCAGAAAGCGCTCGCGCCGTGCGCGCTCCTTGTGCCCCTCGCCGGGGCCGGAGAAGCGCCTGGCCAGCGTCTCGCGCGCCAGCTCGAAGAAATCCACCGCCTCGACATGACCGAAGGCATCCGGCGTCGGGTCACTGGCGGCACGCATCACGGCATTGAGCGTCTCGCTATCGATACCACGCTGGCGCAGCTCCTGCTGGATACGCCTCGGCCCCTGCCCGCGCAGCACTCGCGTCCGCAGGAAGCTGGCGGCAAAGCGCTCATCGGATTGCAGGCCCTCCTCGGCCATGCGCTCCAGCACCTCCTCGATCAGCAGCTCGACCTCATCGCGACTCAAGGCCGCCTGTGCGCCCTCCTCGCCAGCGGCTTGCCGCTCTGCCAACTCGTCATCGCTGACCGCCCGCAGGTAGTCACGCTCCTTGAGATAGTCGTGCAGCTCGCGGCGGCTATGTTCGCGGCGCGCCAGACGCGCGATGGCATCATTGCGCGCACGCCGTTGCGGCGTCATCGCGCCTGAGTCGAGCGGTTGATACTCAGGCCCACCCATTTCAGCGCTGTCATCGTGCATGGTCATGCTCCCCGGGGTTGAGCAGAAGGACATCGATGGACGTGAACGCAAGGCGCCCGCCTCCGAGTCATCGGGGCGGGCGCCTTGGGGTCATCTCACCGGGTCGGAAACGACACGGTGCGATGACGCCAGCCTGGCGGCTGGCGCTCTTGCTCTTTCTTCTGGACGAACCTCAGTCGAGATCGATATCCAGGTCGTCTTCACTCTCGGCGGCCGCGGTCTCTTTCGGCTCTTCCTTGGCTTCCGGCGCTGCCAGCAACTGGGCACGGATCTGGGTTTCAATCTCCTCCATGATGGCGGGATTGTCTTCCAGGTACTGGGCGGAATTGGCCTTGCCCTGACCGATCTTGCTGCCCTGATAGCTGTACCAGGCGCCTGACTTGCCGACCAGACCACACTGCACGCCCAGATCGATCACCTCACCGGCGTGATAGATGCCCTTGCCGTAGAGAATCTGGAACTCGGCCTGACGGAACGGCGGCGCGACCTTGTTCTTGACGACCTTGACGCGGGTCTCGTTACCGGTGACTTCATCACCGGACTTCACGGAACCGGTGCGACGGATATCCAGACGCACACTGGAGTAGAACTTCAGTGCGTTACCGCCAGTCGTGGTTTCGGGGCTACCGAACATCACGCCGATCTTCATGCGGATCTGGTTGATGAACACCACCATGCAGTTGGCGTTCTTGATGTGACCGGTCACCTTGCGCAGCGCCTGGGACATCAGACGCGCCTGCAGGCCGACGTGGGAGTCGCCCATCTCGCCTTCGATCTCGGCACGCGGCGTCAGTGCCGCCACGGAGTCGACGATGATGACGTCAACGCCGCCGGAGCGTACCAGCATGTCGACGATCTCGAGCGCCTGCTCACCGGTGTCCGGCTGGGAGACCAGCATCTCGTCCAGATTGACGCCCAGCTTCTCGGCGTAGGACGGATCCAGTGCGTGCTCGGCATCGATGAAGGCACAGACCTTGCCCTGCTTCTGCGCCTGGGCGATGACCGAGAGGGTCAGTGTCGTCTTGCCCGAGGATTCCGGGCCATAGATCTCGACCACGCGCCCGAAGGGCAGGCCGCCGATGCCGAGTGCGATATCCAGCCCCAGAGAACCGGTGGAAACCGACGGGATGGCCACACGCGGGGCATCGCCCATGCGCATGACGGCGCCCTTGCCGAACTGGCGCTCGATCTGGGACAGCGCCGCGTTCAGCGCCTTGGTACGATTGTCGTCCTTTGCCATGTGGCCTCCTGTCGAACGGCGGAGCCACACGGGCTGCCACCTGGAATAGAGAATTCTATCACTGAGAGCTGAGCAGACACCGTCAGACTAGCGGCTGAGGTGTCGTGGCAAAACCCTGTATACATGGACAGTATAATGCCGCAAGTTGCGTCACTCTGCCAGTCCGGTGATGCGCTTTTTCAGGCAGCACCCTCAACGCGGGGCTTGCATCGGGCTCATGCGTCTTCGGTGCCGATCTGCAAGGCCTCCACGCGCTCGATCAAGCCCTGCAATGCCTCCCGCACCGCGGCGTCGCGCACGGCCTGCCGGTCGCCGGGAAAGTGACAGCAGCGTGCCTGCTGGCGCGCCTCGCTCCCCCACGCCAGCCATACGGTGCCGACGGGCTTCTCGTCACTTCCCCCGCCGGGGCCGGCCACACCGCTGATCGCCACCCCCAGCTCAGCGCCACTTTCGCGACAGGCGCCCCGCACCATCTCGCACACGACCGCCTCTGAGACGGCACCGAATGTTTCAAGCGATGTCTCACTGACCCCCAGCAGGCGCTGCTTGGTGGCATTGGAATAGGTCACGTAGCCCGCATCGAAATAGCTGGAGCTACCGGCAATCGCCGTGATCGCCGCACTCACCCCGCCCCCGGTGCACGACTCGGCGGTGGTGATGCGCACGCCGCGCGCGACTGCCAACGCCTGCAACTGCTCAGCCAGGGCATTCGCGCACGCAGCCTCGGGGGTCGTACCAGTCAATCGGCTCACGAACTTTCTCCTTGTGGAGGTCATCGGGTGAAAAGGGCAGCGAGCATGAGACATCACAGGCATTGGAGCCGGCCGCGCCAGTCCGTAGAATATCGCGCATCCCGCATGCCGTGCTCTCGCATGTGTGCTTTTTCCCATTGCAGTGCAGTCAAGGAAGTCCATGGCCATGGCCAAGAACAGCGCGCCCCAGATGACGCCGATGATGACGCAGTACATGAAGATCAAACGCGAGCACCCCGGCGTGCTGCTGTTCTATCGCATGGGCGACTTCTATGAACTGTTTCATGAGGACGCCAAGCGCGCAGCACAACTGCTCGATATCACGCTGACGGCGCGCGGCAGCTCCGGCGGTTCCCCGATCCCCATGGCAGGGGTGCCCTACCACAGCGCCGAAGGCTATCTGGCACGCCTGGTCAAGATGGGCGAATCGGTAGCCATCTGTGAGCAGATCGGTGACCCGGCGACCAGCAAGGGGCCTGTCGAGCGCAAGGTGGTACGTATCGTCACCCCGGGAACGCTGCATGATGAGGCGCTGCTGGATGCCAGCCGCGACAACCTGCTGGTGGCGCTGCATCGTGATGGCGAGACCTGGGGCCTGGCCGCTCTCGAGCTCTCCTCCGGTCGCTTCAGCGTGCTCGAGGTCAATGGTGATGACGAGCTGCTGGCCGAGATCCAGCGTCTGTCGCCTGCCGAAGTCATGGTCGGCGAAAGCCGTACCCTCCCCGCCAGCCTGGCCTCGCGCCCGGGCCTGACCCGCCAGAGCGATTGGCACTTCGATCACGAGACTGCCTTGCGCCTGCTGTGCGATCAGTTCGGCGTCCAGGACCTCAACGGCTTCGGCTGCAGCCACCTGACGCGCGCCGTCACGGCAGCCGGTGCCCTGCTCGACTACGCTCGCGACACCCAGCGTACCGGCCTGCCCCACGTGACCGCGCTGGCCGTCGAGAGCCGCGATGACTCGGTGGTGATCGATGCCGCCAGCCGTCGCAACCTCGAGATCGACACCAACCTGGGCGGCACCAGCGACAACACGCTGGCCAGCGTGCTGGACGTCACCGCGACCGCGATGGGTTCACGCCTGCTCAAGCGCTGGCTCAACCGCCCGCTGCGCGATCAGCTCCAGATCGGCCAGCGTCAGGCGGCGGTGCAACGTCTGCTGGATGGCGACTACCCCTTCGAGCTGCAAGGCCTGCTCAAGCGCATCGGCGATGTGGAGCGTATCCTCGCCCGTGTCGCGCTGCGCAGCGCACGCCCCCGTGACATGGCACGCCTGCGCGATGGCCTCAACACTCTGCCCGAGCTGCGCGCCGTGCTCGCCAGCGTCGAAAAAGGCAGCGCCATCGATGACCTGCGCGATGCCATCCGCCTGTTCCCGGCACTTTCCGCGATGCTCAGCGAGGCGCTGGTCGAGAATCCGCCGGTGGTGCTGCGCGATGGTGGCGTGATCGCCGATGGCTACGACGATGAGCTGGACGAGTATCGCGGCCTGTCCGAGAACGCCGGCCAGTATCTGGTCGCACTCGAGACCCGCGAGCGCGAGCGCACCGGCCTGAGCAACCTCAAGGTCGGCTACAACCGCGTGCATGGCTACTTCATCGAGCTGCCGCGCTCGCAATCGGCCGAGGCCCCGCCGGAATACATCCGTCGCCAGACCCTCAAGAATGCCGAGCGCTTCATCATCCCCGAGCTCAAGGAGTTCGAGGACAAGGCGCTGTCTGCCAAGTCCAAGTCACTGGCGCGCGAGAAGCTGCTGTACGAGCACCTGCTGGATGACCTGAATACCGAACTGGATGGCCTGCAGCAGACGGCCCGCGCACTGGCGTCACTGGATGTGCTGACCGCCTTCGCCGATCGCGCTGCCTCGCTCGATTTCGTGCGCCCCGAACTCAGCGAGACCCCGGGCATCGATATCGAAGGCGGACGCCACCCGGTGGTCGAGCATGTCAGCGATCATCCCTTCGTTCCCAACGATGTGCGCTTCGATGATGCGCGGCGCATGCTGGTGATCACCGGCCCCAACATGGGCGGTAAATCCACCTACATGCGCCAGACGGCACTGATCGCTCTGCTCGCGCATACCGGCAGCTTCGTGCCGGCGTCGCGCGCCTGCATCGGCCCGCTGGACCGCATCTTCACGCGCATCGGCTCCTCGGATGACCTGGCCGGCGGCCGCTCGACCTTCATGGTCGAGATGACCGAGACCGCCAGCATCCTGCATAACGCCACTGATGAGAGCCTGGTGTTGATGGATGAAATCGGCCGCGGCACCTCGACCTTCGATGGCCTGTCACTGGCATGGGCCAGCGCCGAGCATCTGGCGCGCACGCGTGCCTTCACCCTGTTCGCGACCCATTACTTCGAGATGACGGCGCTGCCCGAGCATGCCGATGCCGTCGCCAACGTGCACCTGACGGCCGCTGAGCACGGCGATGGCATCGTCTTCATGCACCGTGTCGAGGAAGGCCCTGCCAGCCAGAGCTATGGCCTGCAGGTGGCCCAGCTGGCCGGGGTGCCGCAGAGCGTCATCCTGCGCGCGCGCGAGAAGCTGACCAGCCTGGAGCAGCAGGAAGTCGATCGTCCGCAGGTGGCGCGCGAGGATGCGCTGGGCCAGCCGGTACCGCAGCAGAATGACCTGTTCGCGGCACCGCCGCATCCGGTTGTCGAGGCCCTCAATGGCCTAGACCCGGATGATCTGAGCCCCAAGCGAGCGCTGGAGCTGATCTACGAATGGCACCGTCAGCGCTGAGCGCCGTCACACCGAGCCAGCGTTGGCGTGCCCGGCCCGAGAATGAGTGGCAAGGCCCGAGAATGCGCGGCAAGGCTCGACAGCAACCTTCGGGCATAGCACCATTCCAAAACGATCCGCCCCTGCTGATTGCGGGGGCGGCAGAGCGCCACTAGAATAACGCCTTATAACATCTGCGCCGCTTATAACCTGAAGACCATGATGTCGCCGAGATGACACATGGTGGGCGCCTGGACCACGACCTACGAGAGAGACGCCAATCCGCGTCAGGAGACCTGCATGGCATTCATCGTCACCGAGAACTGCATTCGCTGCAAATACACCGACTGCGTGGAAGTCTGCCCGGTGGATTGCTTCTACGAAGGCCCGAACTTCCTGGTGATCAACCCGGATGAGTGCATTGACTGCGCGCTGTGTGAGCCGGAATGCCCCGCCGAAGCCATCTTCTCCGAAGATGAAGTGCCGGAGAACCAGAAGGAATTCATCGAGCTGAATGCCGATCTGGCCGAAGTCTGGCCGAACATCAGCGAGAAGAAGGACGCCATGGAAGACGCCGAGAAGTGGGATGGTGTCGATGGCAAGCTTGAGTATCTGGAGCAGTAAGCCCCTCAAGCAACCCGCATCTCACGTGGCAAGCGGCTTGCCCGCCCTGACCGGGCAAGCCCGGGTCTCACGACAGAAACGGCAGCGATTCCCTCGGGAGCCGCTGCCGTTTCTGTCTCTGATGCTTGAAGTCGGTGCCTGAAGTCGGAGACTCAAGCTCATGTCAGGAGCTCAGCCCCCTGACATCCGGGCATAAAAAAGGGCGACCCCGTAAGGTCGCCCGCTCCAAGCGTGTCCCTGTCGATCCATCCTGGATCGCACTCCTGAGTGCTGTCCCTGCCCTTCACGACATCCTGTCATTCGGGGCGCACCGTCACGCGTGGCGGGCATTGCAGCACTGCTCGCGCAGCTGTCCCACCGCAATGCCCGTTAGTGCAGATATTTGCCTGTCCTGCTGTCCTGCCCATGCATTGCCCGGCGTCCTGCCTGTACCGCTCCCTGCCTGTGCAGCTGACAGCCTCACGACATTCCTTGTCCGACCATCCTTGTCGTGGCTTCCTGCCACTTGATGCTGCCGCTTTCTGCCCCATCATTCCTGACGCGGATGATGTCCCGTCATCCGTCACTTCCTGTGAAGGGCAAGCTTCCTGACTGCATATCAGAGCCTGGGGCTCTTCGACACTCCGTGTCGTTATCGTGCTTCCTGCCTGTGTGGCGCTTCCCATCGCCGACGGATCATCCTGATCCTGACACACTCCGGTGTCATGCCCGCTATCCTTGCTTCCCTAGCATTTCTCGCCTGACTCCTTCAAGCGAAGATATGCAGCTCTCTGCTACCGACGTCCATGTCAGGTCCTTTTCCGCCGAGCGTCCTGCTCAGCGGGGCGAAACGTCCTGTCTCGCCATCAAGTCTTTTCTGATCATCCCGTTGGCATCCTGCCGAGACTGCGGTGTCCCGCCGCACCCTCACGTCCATGCAGCCATTCTGGGCAGCATTCGCCGGCGAGGCAACTAGCCAAACCGCTTAACCCGCTATATCTGAACAGGCCGTCAAAGAAAATATCATCAATAAAATCAAATAGATATTGAAGAACATACGTTCATGTCCGCAGGCGACTCGCAGCCAGTGTCTCGATTGTCCTGCGGGATTTGTAAGAGATGGCTTACACGAAATCAGTGCCTGAAAACGGCCTGTTTCCTGCATCCCCCTCAAACGCACTCAATCATCGCCTGCAATGCACAACGGGGCCGTGCCAGAAGGCACGACCCCGTTGCAAGTTACCTCTGCGATGCTGGGCGCTGAGCCCTCACATCACAGGCGATTACTGACCCTTGATCTCTTTCAGGCCGTTGTAAGCCACGTCACCCAGCTGCTGCTCGATCACCAGCAGACGGTTGTACTTGGCGACACGGTCAGAGCGGCACAGAGAGCCGGTCTTGATCTGGCCAGCACAGGTACCGACGGCGAGGTCGGCGATGGTGGTGTCTTCGGTCTCGCCACTGCGGTGGGAGATGACCGCGGTGAAGCCGGCGGCCTGCGCCATCTTGATCGCATCCAGGGTCTCGGACAGTGAGCCGATCTGGTTGAACTTGATCAGGATGGAGTTGCCGATGCCTTCATCGATACCACGGCTCAGGATGCGCGTATTGGTGACGAACAGATCGTCGCCGACCAGCTGCACCTTGTCGCCCAACTCGTCGGTCAGCATCTTCCAGCCTTCCCAGTCGGACTCATCCATGCCGTCTTCGATGGAGACGATCGGATATTCCGCGGCCAGGCCGGCCAGATAGTCGACGAAACCACGTGCGTCGAAGCTCTTGCCTTCGCCGGACAGGTTGTACTGACCGTCCTTGTAGAACTCGGAAGACGCGCAATCCAGCGCCAGGGTCACATCGGTGCCCAGGGTGTAGCCTGCATCGCTGACGGCCTGCTTGATGACGGCCAGTGCTTCGGAGTTGGACGCCAGGTTCGGTGCAAAGCCACCTTCATCACCCACGGAGGTGCTCAGCTCGCGACCCTGCAGCACCTTCTTCAGCGCGTGGAAGATCTCGGCGCCGGTGCGCAGTGCTTCACGGAAGGTCGGCGCGCCGACCGGCTGGACCATGAACTCCTGGATGTCGACATTGTTGTCGGCATGTTCACCGCCGTTGATGATGTTCATCATCGGCACCGGCATGGAGTACTGGCCTGGCTGGCCGTAAAGCTCAGCGATGTGAGCGTAGAGCTCGATGCCCTTGGCCTGCGCTGCCGCCTTGGCAGCCGCCAGAGAGACGGCAAGAATCGCGTTGGCACCCAGCGATTCCTTGTTCTCGGTACCGTCCAGCGCCAGCATGGCATCGTCCAGCGCGCGCTGGTCGAGTGCATCCATGCCCACGAGGCGCTCGCGGATCGCGCCATTGACGGCTTCGACTGCCTTCAGCACGCCCTTGCCCAGATAACGGCTCTTGTCGCCATCACGCAATTCCAGCGCTTCACGCGAACCGGTGGAGGCACCGGAAGGAGCGCAGGCACTGGCGCGTTGGCCACCCTCCAGCACGACCTCGGCCTGTACGGTCGGGTTACCACGGGAATCGAGCACCTCAAGGGCGCGGATTTCGACGATATTGGCCATCTTGTGTCGTCCTCTACACGGGGGATTGAAACACCACGACGGGCATCTTGCCCATAGTGCAAAAAGGCCGCTCACACAGGGGTGAACGGCCAGTAGTCCTGCTCAACGAATGTCCAGCGGCGCGAAGCCCTTGACCAGTGCATCCAGCGATTGCAGCTGGCGCAGGAAGGGTTCGAGCTGATCCAGCGGCAAGGCGCAGGGGCCGTCACACTTGGCGTTGTCCGGGTCCGGATGCGCTTCGAGGAACAGACCCGCCAGCCCCAATGCGACACCGGAGCGTGCCAGATCGAAGACCTGCTCACGACGCCCGCCAGCGGAATCGGCTCGCCCGCCCGGGCGCTGCAGCGAGTGGGTGACATCGAACAATACCGGCAGGCCGCTATCCTTCATCTCGGCCATGCCGAGCATGTCGACCACCAGGTTGTTGTAACCGAAGCTGGAGCCACGCTCGCACAGCAGAATCCGGTCATTGCCCGCTTCACCGCACTTGGCGACGACATGGCGCATCTCGTGCGGCGCGAGGAACTGCGGCTTCTTGACGTTGATGACGGCGCCGGTGCGCGCCATGGCCACGACCAGGTCCGTCTGCCGCGCCAGGAAGGCCGGCAGCTGGATGACATCGGCCACTTCCGCCACGGCTGCCGCCTGATGCGGCTCATGCACGTCCGTGATGATCGGCACACCGAAGCGCGACTTGATCTCGGCCAGAATCTCGAGCCCCTTCTCCATCCCGGGACCACGGTAGGAGTGCATGGAGCTGCGATTGGCCTTGTCGAAGCTGGCCTTGAAGACGTACGGCATGCCCAGGCGTGTCGTCACTTCGACATACTGCTCGGCGACTTCCAGCGCCAGCTCCCGCGATTCGAGCACGTTCATGCCACCGAAAAGCGTCATCGGACGATCGTTGGCGACTTGCAGACCCGCAAATCCGATCATGCGTTGTTCGTTGCTCATCTCTGCACCGTCCATCAAATCGTTGTCCATCGGCAGTCTGCCTGATGATGCTCTGGCGAACATCAAGACATGCAACCACCGCGGAGAAGACCTACGGGCGCCACCCGAGGTGGCGCCCGCTCAACACCCTATCACTCGCCGCGAGTACGCGCCGCCTTGTGATTGAGCGCGGCATTCACGAAGCCGGTGAACAGCGGATGGCCATCACGCGGCGTGGAGGTGAATTCCGGGTGGAACTGACATGCCACGAACCACGGGTGATCCGGCAGCTCGACCATCTCGACCAGAGAGTTGTCGACGCTGCGACCGGAGAAGATCAGGCCCGCTTCTTCAAGGGCCGGCACGAACTGGTCGTTGACCTCATAGCGGTGACGGTGACGCTCGACGATCTCGTCGCTGCCATAGGCCTGATGCGCCTTGGAGCCGTTGAGCAGGCTGCAGGCCTGGCCGCCGAGGCGCATAGTGCCGCCCAGATCAGACGCCGCGTCGCGGGTCTCGATCTTGCCTTCCGGCGTCAGCCACTCGGTGATCAGACCGACCACCGGGTGCTGGGTGTCATGGGTGAACTCGGTGGAGTTGGCATCGCTCCAGCCTGCCACGTTACGCGCGAACTCGATGACGGCAACCTGCATGCCCAGGCAGATGCCCAGATACGGCACCTTGTTCTCACGCGCGAAGCGCGCAGTGGCGATCTTGCCTTCCACGCCACGCTCGCCGAAGCCGCCCGGTACCAGCACCGCGTCCTTGCCGATCAGACGGTCGGTGCCGTTGCGCTCGATTTCCTCGGAGTCGATGAAGTCGACGTTGACCTTCACACGCCCCTGGATACCGGCGTGGATCAGCGCCTCGTTCAGCGACTTGTAGGCGTCGAGCAGCTCCATGTACTTGCCGACCATCGCGATGTTGATGGTCTTGAGCGGGTTGAGCTTGGCGTCGAGCACCGCGACCCACTCGGACATGTCGGCCTCTTTGGCCTCCAGGCGGAACTTGTCGCAGACGATCTCGTCGAGGCCGGCTTCGTGGAGCATCAACGGAATGCGATAGATGGTGTCGGCATCCTGCAGGGAGACGACGGCACGCTCTTCGACGTTGGTGAACAGCGAGATCTTGCGACGCTCGCTTTCCTCGATCTCGACTTCGCTGCGGCAGATCAGGATATCCGGCTGGATACCGATGGAGCGCAGCTCCTTGACGCTGTGCTGGGTCGGCTTGGTCTTGGTCTCGCCGGCCGTCTTGATGTACGGCACCAGCGTCAGGTGCATGAAGAGTGCACGCTCGCCACCCAGCTGCGCACGCAGCTGACGGATGGACTCCAGGAACGGCAGCGACTCGATGTCACCCACGGTACCGCCGATCTCGACCAGTGCGACGTCATAGCCTTCACCGCCGGCGATCACGCGACGCTTGATCTCGTCGGTGATGTGCGGGATGACCTGCACTGTTCCGCCGAGGTAGTCACCGCGGCGCTCCTTGCGCAGCACGTGCTCGTAGACGCGACCGGTAGTGAAGTTGTTGCCCTGGGTCATGCGCGAGCGGATGAAACGCTCGTAGTGACCGAGGTCGAGGTCGGTTTCCGCGCCATCTTCGGTGACAAAGACTTCGCCGTGCTGGAACGGGCTCATGGTGCCCGGATCGACGTTGATGTACGGATCCAGCTTGAGGATGGTGACCTTGAGGCCACGGGCCTCGAGAATAGCCGCCAGCGAAGCGGATGCGATGCCCTTGCCAAGCGAGGACACAACGCCGCCCGTCACGAAGATAAATCGTGTCATGGAAACCTGCCGAAAACGTGAGCTGTAGGAGAGATCCGGGGGAACGGATCAGGATGGGTCGCCAGTCTAGCGGAAAGGCTGCTCCGGCTCAATTTGAATGCCACCACCTGCCCATCTCGCGTCGCCATCCGATGCACCCGCCATAACGCATCAGACCCGCCGTGGCGGGCCTGATGCGTGACGTCACATGACCCTTACACTTCCAGGAAATCAAGAATCCCTTCAGCGGCACGGCGACCTTCATCGATGGCGGTCACCACCAGATCGGAGCCGCGCACCATGTCACCGCCAGCGAACACCTTGGCATTGGTGGTCTGGAAGGCATGACGCTCGGCGCTGGTCGCGATGCGGCCACGCTCATCGACGGCGATGTCGAAGTCGGCGAACCACGGCGCAGGGCTTGCCTGGAAGCCGAAGGCCACGACCACGGCATCCGCCGGCAGAATCTCTTCGGAACCCGGCACCACTTCCGGACGCTGACGACCATTGGCATCCGGCTCACCCAGGCGGGTGCGCACGACCTTGACGCCTTCGACCTTGCCATCGCCGACCACTGCCACCGGCTGACGGTTGAAGAGGAAATCGACGCCCTCTTCGCGGGCATTGGTCACCTCACGACGTGAGCCCGGCATGTTGGCCTCGTCACGACGGTAGGCACAGGTCACGCTTTCCGCGCCCTGGCGGATGGAGGTGCGGTTGCAGTCCATCGCGGTATCACCGCCGCCGAGCACCACGACCTTCTTGCCTTCCATGGAGACGTAATCCGCCGGGTCCTTCTCGAAGCCCAGGCAGTGATTGACGTTGGCGATCAGGAAGTCGAGCGCCTTGTGCACGCCCGGCAGATCCTCGCCCGGGAAGCCGCCACTCATGGCGTTGTAGGTACCCATACCGAGGAAGACGGCATCGTATTCCTCGAGCAGCGCATCGAAGGTCACATCACGCCCGACCTCGACGTTGAGACGGAACTCCATGCCCATCTCTTCGAAGATCTCGCGGCGGCGCGTCATCACGCCCTTCTCGAGCTTGAACTCCGGGATACCGAAGGTCAGCAGACCGCCGATTTCCGGATGGCGATCATAAATCACCGGACGCACGCCATTGCGCACCAGGATATCGGCGGCACCGAGACCCGCCGGGCCTGCACCGATGATGGCGACGCGCTTGTCGGTCCAGCTGACCTTGGACATGTCGGGGCGCCAGCCCATCGCGAAGGCGGTGTCGGTGATGTACTTCTCCACCGAGCCGATGGTGACGGCACCGAAGCCGTCATTCAGGGTGCAGTCGCCCTCGCAGAGACGGTCCTGCGGGCAGACGCGACCACAGACTTCCGGCAGCGAGTTGGTCTGGTGCGAAAGCTCGGCGGCTTCAAGGATATTGCCCTCGGAGACCAGCTTCAGCCAGTTGGGAATGTAGTTGTGTACCGGGCACTTCCACTCACAGTAGGGGTTGCCACAGCCCAGGCAGCGATGTGCCTGGCTGGCGGCTTCTACCGGCTTGAACTCGGCATAGATCTCGTTGAACTCACGTGCGCGCACGCGAGCATCTTTCTTCTGCGGGTCCTGACGACCCACATCGATGAACTGGAAGTCGTTGGCGAGCTGATTGGCCATGATGAATCCTCCTTCAAAATCCGGGCACCGTCGCGGTGCGGGCCCTCACCCGAGGCATGCTGGGGTGAGGGGTGCGATCACTCCGGCTGACGCCGTGACTGGTCCAGCAGGCCGTTGAGGCTTGCCGCCTTCGGCTTGACCAACCAGAAGTGACGCACGAAGTCAGGGAAATCACGCAGGATGTCGCGCCCGCGCTCGGAGCCGGTCTCGGCCACATATTCCTCGATGACTTCGCGCAGATGGCGACGATAGGCCTCCATGGCTTCGGTATTGATGCGGTGGATTTCCACCAGCTCGTGGTTGTACTTGTCGACGAAGTCGCGATTCTCGTCCAGCACGTAGGCGAAGCCGCCGGTCATGCCCGCACCGAAGTTGACGCCTGTCTCGCCCAGCACGCACACCAGACCGCCGGTCATGTACTCACAGCAGTGATCACCCGCGCCTTCGATCACGGCGTGCGCACCGGAGTTACGCACCCCGAAGCGCTCGCCGGCGGTGCCCGCGGCATACAGCCGCCCGCCGGTCGCGCCGTACAGGCAGGTGTTGCCGATGATGGCAGTCTTGTGGCTCTCGAAGCGCGAACCACGCGGCGGCACGATGGTCAGCTTGCCGCCGTTCATGCCCTTGCCGACATAGTCGTTGGCGTCGCCTTCCAGATGCATCTCGAGTCCGTGCGCGTTCCAGACACCGAAGCTCTGGCCTGCCACACCGGTCAGGCTGACCTTGAGCGGCGAGCCCGCCAATCCGGCCTCGCCATAGCGCTTGGCGATTTCACCCGAGACACGCGCGCCCACCGAGCGATCGCAGTTGGTGACATGGAAGCTGAACTCGCCACCGCTGCGGCTGTCGATCGCAGATTCCATCGCGGCCAGCATCTCGAGGTTCTTGGCACCGGGATCATGCGGCTCGTTGCGGCTGACCTGGCAGAACTGCGGCGCGTCCTTGGGCACGAAGTCATTGCCCAGCAACGGCGTGAGGTCGAGACGACGCTGCGCGTTGGTCTCACCTTCCAGCACTTCGAGCAGATCGGTACGACCGATCAGGTCGGTGATCTGACGCACGCCCAGCAGTGCCATCAGCTCGCGCACTTCCTCGGCGATGAAGCGGAAGTAGTGCTTGACCATCTCGACGGTGCCGCGGAAATGCTCGTCACGCAGCGCCTGGTGCTGGGTCGCGACACCGGTGGCACAGTTGTTCAGGTGACAGATACGCAGGTACTTGCAGCCCAGTGCGACCATCGGCGCGGTACCGAAGCCGAAGCTCTCGGCGCCCAGGATCGCGGCCTTGACCACGTCCAGGCCGGTCTTGAGGCCACCATCCGTCTGCAGACGAATCTTGTGACGCAGCTGGTTGATGCGCAGCGCCTGATGCACCTCGGGCAGCCCCAGTTCCCACGGGGAACCGGCGTGCTTGATCGAGGTGATCGGGCTGGCCGCGGTGCCACCGTCATAGCCGGAGACGGTGATCAGGTCGGCGTACGCCTTGGCGACACCGGTGGCGATGGTGCCGATCCCCGGCTCGGAGACCAGCTTGACCGAGACCTGCGCCGACGGGTTGACCTGCTTGAGATCGAAGATCAGCTGCGCCAGATCCTCGATGGAATAGATATCGTGGTGCGGCGGCGGCGAGATCAGTGTCACCCCCGGCACGGCGTAGCGCAGACGTGCAATCAGGTCGTTGACCTTGCCGCCCGGCAGCTGACCGCCCTCACCGGGCTTGGCGCCCTGTGCGACCTTGATCTGCAGTACCTCGGCATTGACCAGGTACGCCGGCGTGACACCGAAGCGACCGGAGGCGATCTGCTTGATCTTGGAGGAGCGCACGGTGCCGTAACGCGCCGGGTCTTCACCGCCTTCACCGGAGTTGGAGCGCCCACCGGCCTCATTCATGGCCTGGGCCAGCGCTTCATGTGCCTCGGGAGACAGTGCACCAAGCGACATGCCGGCACTGTCGAAGCGCGGCAACAGGGACTCGACGGACTCGACTTCCTCGATCGGCAGCGGCTCGGCGACCGGCTTGAGGGTCAGCAGGTCACGAATGGTCGCCACCGGGCGCTCGTTGACCAGGCGCGCGAATTCCTTCCACTTGCCGTAGTCACCCTGCTGCACGGCCTGCTGCAGCTTCACCACCACATCCGGGTTGTAGGCGTGGTATTCGCCACCATGCACGTACTTGACCAGTCCGCCCTGCTTGATGCGCTTGCGCGGCAGCCAGGCTTCACGGGCCAGCAGCTCCTGCTGGAACTGCAGCTCGGCAAAGCCGGCGCCTTCGATGCGCGAGGCCATGCCGGTGAAGCACATGTCCATGACTTCACTGTTGAGACCGACCGCCTCGAACAGCTGCGAGCCACGGTAGGAACCGATGTGCGAGATGCCCATCTTGGACAGGATCTTGTAGAGCCCCTTCTGCATGCCCTTGCGATAGTTCTCGCGGGCATCAGCAGGGTTGCCGGACAGCTCGCCGGTGCGATGCATGTCAGCCATCACCTGATAGGCAAGGTACGGGTAGACCGCCGTGGCGCCGACCCCGAACAGCACTGCCATCTGGTGCGCGTCACGCGCATAGCCGGTCTCGATCACCAGGTTGACGCGCGGGCGCAGGGCCAGCGCACCGAGGTGATGATGGATGGCGCCAGTCGCCAGTGCGGCGTGGATCGGCAGCTGCCCCTTCTTCAAGCCACAGTCGCTGAGTACCAGGATCACCTTGCCATTGCGCGCCGCTTCCTCGGCCTGCTGACAGAGGCCCTTGAGCGCCTGCTTGAGGGAATCCTGCGCCGGATCGTAGTGCAGCTTGAGCGTCTGCGAGGTGAAGGCCGGATCTTCGTGATTGACCAGCGCATTGAACTTGCGCGGTGACAGCACCGGCGTGGTCAGGATCAGGCGATGCGCGTGCTCCGGCGTCGCGTCGAAGATGTTGAGCTCGGCGCCACAGCAGGTCTCCAGCGACATCACGATCGCTTCGCGCAGCGGATCGATCGGCGGGTTGGTGACCTGGGCAAACTTCTGACGGAAGTAGTCGGTCAGCACGCGGTTCTGGCGCGACAGCACGGCCATCGGCGTGTCATCGCCCATCGAGCCGACCGCCTCCTGACCGCTCTCGGCCAGCGGGCGCAGCAGCTGATCGCGCTCCTCGAAGCTGACCTGGAACATCTTCTGGTAGACGTCCAGCTGATCGGCATCCATCGGCTGAAAACGCGCCAGCTCGGTCAGTGCTGACTCGAGATAGTTGGCGTTCTCACGCAGCCAGCGCTTGTAGGGATGCGCGCCCTTGAGGCGCTCGCTGACCTGATCGGTGTGCAGCACTTCACCGGTCTCGGTATCGACACCCAGCACCTGCCCCGGCCCGACGCGCCCCTTGGCGACGACATCTTCCGGCTTGTAATCGTAGGTGCCGATCTCGGAGGCCAGGGTGATGAAACCATTGCGCGTTATGACCCAACGCGCCGGACGCAGGCCGTTGCGGTCCAGCATGCACACGGCGTGGCGACCGTCGGTGAGCACGATGCCCGCCGGACCGTCCCAGGCCTCCATGTGCATGGAGTTGTATTCGTAGAAGGCACGCAGATCGGAGTCCATCTGCTCGACGTTCTGCCACGCCGGCGGCACCATCATGCGGATGGCGCGATAGATATCCATGCCACCGGTCAGCAGGACTTCCAGCATGTTGTCCATGCTGGAGGAGTCGGAGCCGACAGTGTTGACGATCTCGTCCAGCTCGGCGATCTCGGGCAGCTGCTCGGAGACGAAGTTCTCCTTGCGCGCGTTGGCCCAGCCGCGGTTGGCCTCGATGGTGTTGATCTCGCCGTTGTGGGCGAGGAAGCGGAACGGCTGGGCCAGCGGCCAGCGCGGCGCGGTGTTGGTCGAGAAGCGCTGGTGGAAGACACAGATCGCAGTCTCGAGGCGCGGGTCGCCCAGGTCCTTGTAGAAGCGCGGAAGATCTTCCGGCATCACCAGGCCCTTGAAGGAGATGACCTTGCCGGAAAGCGAGCAGACGTAGAAGTCCTCTTCACTCTTCAGCGCCTGCTCGGCATAGCGACGCGCCATGAACAGATCGACATTGAAGGCGATGTCAGTGCGCTCGTCGGCGGCGCCGACGAAGACCTGACGGATGCGCGGCAGGCAGTCGCGGGCCATCGGGCCGCACACGCTGTCATCTACCGGCATGTCGCGCCAGCCCAGCACCTCGAGATTGCGCGCGCTCAGCGCCGACTCGAAGGCGTCACGCGCGGACTGTTCACGCGCGTCATCATCGGGCAGGAAAAGCGTGCCAACGGCATAGCGGGCGCCCAGTTCCAGCCCGAGGGTTTCTCGAGCGATCTGGCGCATGAAGCCGTCCGGCATCTTGAGCAGCAGGCCACAGCCATCGCCGGTCTTGCCGTCAGCGGCAATCCCGCCACGGTGGGTCATGCAGGTCAGGGATTCAATGGCGGTCTGCAGGAGTTCGTGGCTCGCCTGCCCTTCCATATGGGCGATCAGACCGAAGCCGCAGTTGTCGCGGAACTCTCCCGGATGGTGGAGACCTTTGTTCATGGGGCGTGCCTCACGGAGAAATCATGTGTCCAGATGCTTTTTTTCAAGCATTTTCCCGGTTATAGTTATCGGTTATCTTTATTTTTATACCTGCCGATAGTGGCGCCATCAGTGTCGCTACACGACGCCAGATTTCCCTCGAGCATATCCCCCAGCTTCCCGCCTGCGCAATTCTCCACAGGTCGCCCATCGACCAAAAAAACCTGACAAAACCGAAGGTTAGAAGAACATTCAACCAAAAAACCCTGTAGGCTCAAGCGCTTAGCGGGTAGACATGCCTCATGAATTTCGCCTTGCAACTTTAGTATTGGTTAAATAAAAAACAGCGTTTTTATTCGATTTACCCCATACCGATTACGCATACGGCATACCAATTCAGGAATCACGCTCCACCAATGACTCCGTCACGGCGCGCTGACACCGGCCAAAAGAAAAGCCGCCACCCAAAGGGTGACGGCTTGCGTGGTCGTGCAGCGCCCATGAACCAGCCGATGGCTGGCCGGGATGTCAGCGAGAGCTGCGTGGCCAGTGCTCCAGCATGTCGGCCAGCACGCCGGCTGGCGCCTCTTCGGTAATCACCGCTCGGCCGATGCGCTCAAGCAGGATCAGGCGCAGACGGCCATCGACATTCTTCTTGTCCAGCTGCATGTGCTTGAGGAAGTCCTCGACACCCATATCTTCCGGAGCCGCCAGCGGCAGGCCCGCCTTGGCAATGATGTGCGAGACACGCTCCACATCCGCACTCGACAGCCAGCCCATGCGCGCCGAAAGCTCAGCCGCCATCAGCATGCCGGTGCCGACGGCTTCACCGTGCAGCCAGACGCCATAGCCCTGGTCCGTCTCGATAGCATGCCCGAAGGTGTGACCCAGATTAAGCAGCGCACGCACGCCCTGCTCGGTCTCGTCCTGCGCCACGACATCCGCCTTGATGGCACAGCTGCGGCGAATGGCTTCACCGAGCAGGGTCTCGTCCAGCGCCATCAAGGCCGTCATGTTGTCTTCCAGCCAGCTCAGGAAGCTTTCATCCCACAGCAGACCATACTTGATGACCTCGGCCATGCCCGCTGACAGCTCACGCTGCGGCAATGTCTTGAGGCTTGCGGTATCGATCAGCACCAGACGCGGCTGCCAGAAGGCGCCCAGCATGTTCTTGCCGCGCGGATGATTGACGCCGGTCTTGCCGCCCACCGAGGAATCCACCTGCGACAGCAGCGTGGTCGGCACCTGGATGAAGGCTGCGCCCCGCTGATAGCAGGCCGCCGCGAAGCCGGTCATGTCACCGATCACGCCACCACCGAGGGCGATCAAGGTGCAGCGGCGATTGAAGCCGGCCTCGAGCAGGGCATCCCAGATCAGGCCGATGCTGGCCATGTGCTTGGTCTGCTCACCGTCGTCGAGAATGACCTCGCGGATATCGAGTCCCTCGCCCAACGAGGCCTTCAGTGCGTCCAGATACAGCGGTGCCACCACGGTGTTGGTGACGATCATCACCTGACGCCCCGCAAGGTGCTCCCGAATCAGATCACCACGTGCGGTCAGGCCCGGCCCGATATGAATGGGGTAACTACGCTCGCCAAGCGCGACATCAAGACGATGAGCAGGTGCCAGGGACATCAGAATTCTCCTTGGGCGAAACAGATGACAGCGACTGATGCCCGCCAGGGCCACCAGCCGCTGATGAGACTAGCCAGGGGCGTGCAACGGGTCCGCCAGCGCCTTGATGCGGCGACGGATCTCGTTGGTGACCGCCCGAGGGCTGCGCCGATCGGTACGCACGATGATATCGGCCGTCTCGCGGTAGAGCGGGTCACGCAACTCGAACAGGCGCTTGAGCACCCGCCCGGGGTCATCCTGCTGCAACAGCGGACGATTGCGATCACGGCCGGCTCGCTTGAGCTGCTGTTCGACAGGCGCGTAGAGATACACGACAGTGCCGCGTTCGCGCAGTACGCGCCGATTGGCCTCCGCCATGATGGCGCCACCACCGGTGGCCATCACGACTTCCCTGAGCGAGGTCAGCTCATCGATGACAGCCTGCTCACGCTCACGAAAGCCGGACTCGCCCTCGACGTCGAAAATCCACGGAATGCTGGCTCCGCAGCGGTCTTCAATCACATGGTCGCTATCGCAAAATTCACGATGCAAGTCGGCCGCCAGCAGGCGGCCGATAGTGCTCTTGCCGGCCCCCATGGGGCCAACAAGGAATACGTTGGGAATCACATGCATCAGCGCACCGCCAGGCCGTCCTCGATGATCTTCGGGGTAATGAATACCAGCAATTCTACCTTCTCGTTGGACTCTTCGGTATAGCGGAACAGATTCCCGATCACCGGCAGGTCCCCGAGGAAGGGCGTCTTGAAGACGCTGCGAATCTGCTCGGAGGTCAGAATGCCGCCCAGCACCACGGTTTCGCCGTCATTGACCAGCACCTGCGTCTCGATTTCATTGGTATCGATGGCCGGTTCGCCATTGAAGCTGTCATCGGAGACATCGTCATTGTTGATCAACAGATCCATGATGATGCGGTTGTCAGGCGTGATCTGCGGCGTCACTTCCAATGCCAGCACCGCTTCCTTGAACTCTATGTTGGTCGCACCGCTGGAGGTCGCCTCCTCGTAGGGAATTTCCTGACCCTGCTTGATGACGGCCTTCTTCTGGTTGGCGGTGATGATCTTGGGCTGGGAAATGGTCTGGCTCTTGCCTTCGCTTTCCAGCGCCGAGAGCTCCAGGTCCAGCAGGATATCGCCGGACAGGTAACCGAAGCTGAAGGTGCTTCCCGGACTGCTGTCATCCCCCAGATCTACGCTCAGACCACCGTTGCTGGTCGTACCGGTCGACGCGCCTTCCAGGCCGAACTTGCCGTTGCTGCTGTTGGAAAGCCCCCAGTTGACACCGATCTCGCTGGAGACGCTGCTGCGCGCGATGACGATGCGCGCCTCGATCTGCACCTGACGCACCGGGATATCGAGATATTCCAGCGTGCCGCGAATGGACTCGAGCGTATCGCGGGTATCCTGGATCAGCATGGTGTTGGTGCGCTCATCGACCATCACGCGACCCCGCTCGGACAGCAGACCGATCCCGCCTTCACCGCGCAGCAACGCCGCCAGATCCGCCGCCTTGGCATAACGCACCTGGATGTATTCGGTGGTCATCGGCGCCAGCTCCTTGACCTGCTGGTTCGCCTCGAGCTCCTTGCGCTCCAGTGCCGCCAACTCTTCGGCCGGCGCGACCATCAGCACGTTGCCCATGCGACGACTGGCCAGACCGTTGGACTTGAGCACCAGATCCAGCGCCTGATCCCAGGGCACTTCCTTCAGGTTCAGGGTCACGTTGCCGGTGACGTTGTCACTGGCGACCAGATTGAGCCCCGTGAAGTCAGCGATGATCTGCAGCACGGAGCGCACTTCGATGTTCTGGAAGTTGAGCGAGATCTTCTTGCCAGTGTAGGGGAACTTGTCCTTGATGCGCTCCGCCTGCTCTTCACGCGTCAGCGGTTTGACCTCGAGCACCAGCTCGTTGCCTGCCTGGGTGGCAAGCTGGGTGTAGTAGCCACTGGCATCCACCACCATGCGCACGCCATCACGGGTACGCTGCGGATC
This sequence comes from Cobetia sp. 29-18-1, assembly GCF_029846405.1. NCBI lineage: Bacteria > Pseudomonadati > Pseudomonadota > Gammaproteobacteria > Oceanospirillales > Halomonadaceae > Cobetia > Cobetia sp. 29-18-1. The sequence goes on along the minus strand of NZ_JARWKS010000004.1, from coordinate 112,129 downwards.
GATACGCGTCACCGGCGTGGCGAAATCGCCGACATCCAGCACCTGATTCATCTCCGGCGGCAGCTTCACGCCCTTGATGTCGACGTAGATCTTGCGCCCACGCTCGGTGACGCGCGACTCGACGTTGGAGCGGTTGAAGTTGATCACGACACGACCTTCGCCGTCCGTGCCACGACGGAAATCGATGCCACTGACGGCCGGCTCGCTGGCCACTTCCAGGGCACGATTGTCCGGCGGCACATTGGTGGCGTTCGCCTGGGAGGCAGCCGCAGGCTGAGCGCCCGGCGCACCGCCCTGCTCGCCGATGATGACGTAGAGGCTGTTGCCCTCGGTGCGCGTGACGTACGGCTTGGACTGGTTGAGCTTCATGACCAGACGCGTGCGCGAGCCGGCCTCCAGCGCCACCAGTTCGTCTACGCCGCTGAGCCCCAGATCGAAGCGACGCTTGTCGAGCTGGCTGCTGGTATCCAGGAGGTCGATGGTGATGCGCGGCGGCGTCTCGATACGGTAGCCCTTGACCTCCGGCACTCCGCCGACGAAGTCGAGCTTGAGCTCCATACGGTCGCCCCCGAGGGCGGTGAAGTTGAGGTCCTGCAGCGACGACGCAGCCATCGCCACATTCGCCATCAGGCTACCGACTGCCGCCAGCCCCAGCAGACTCATTCGTTGCAATCGCGTCATGTTCCCTAGTCCCCTGTCTCGCCGTGGCTCCGTTCAACCGTCGGGCTGATCGCGCCTTATTCTTATCGAAGCGTTATGGTGTCGGTCGCCAACTCTTGCGGGTCGACCGTTCGTCTTCCGTGACAATATGGCTACTGCCAACGCCAGTGATCTCAACCACCTTGCGACACGGGCTCTTTCAGCGCCATGGCGCGAGACCGCTCTATCCAACCGCCCTGACCATTGGGCACGATTTCCACCATATCGATCTGCGTATCACCGATACGGGTGATCCTGCCGAAGTTGCTGCCCATGTGGTTGCCGACCCGCACACGCTGGACTTCCTGCTCCGGCGTCAGAATCAACGCCGAACGCGCGCCATCGACATCCAGCGTCCCGACCATGCTGAGCTGCTCCATCGGCCAGGCTTCCAGTGGTTCACGAGGGCGATCGAGGTCCGGTCGCACACCGTTGTCGACGGCCGTCAGCTCCTCTTCGGGCTCCGGCAGGCGTGATTGGAAAGGACTGCGCGCGTCCGCCATGTCATAGGTGACGGGATGATACTCGGGTTGCGGCGGCAACTCCTGCACCTTGCCGGAAGGACGCCCTCTCAAGGACTCGAGCTCCCCCTCCAGCGCGCCCAGCTGCGGATCTCCACAACCCGCCAGCAGAGTGGCCAGCAACACACTTCCCATCACGGTATTTCGACGTGTCATCAGGCTCATTGCTTGCCTCCTGATGTTGCCGGGGTCTGGCGATAATTGTAGGTCTTGGCCAGCAGCGAAAGCTCGAGATCATCGCTGTTGGCGACCGGCGTCAGCACGAAATCATGCAGCGTCACGATGCGTGAAAGCCCCGCGACACCGGAAATGAAGGCGGCGATACGATGATAGTCGCCGCGCACCTTGATATCGAAAGGTTGTTCGACATAGAAGTTGCGATTCTCCGCCGGCTTCAGACGAATGTACTCGACCGCCAGCTGGTTGTTGATCGCCGTCTCGCTGATGTCATCCAGCAGCGCCGGGACTTCCGCGTCGGTGGGCAGCATTTCCAGCAGCTGCCCCATGCGGGACTCCAGCTCCACCATCTGCTCGCGCATGGCCGGCAGGTTGGCGGCCTTGAACGCCTTGCTCTCGAACTGCTGGAGCAGCTGACTTTCCTGGGCACGCAGACGCTCGAGGTCTTCCGCCTTGGGCGCGGCAAGGAACCAATGGGACGCCCAGAACAGGGCGCCCAGCACGATGAGCGCCAGCACGGCCTGCAGCGTGACCGGCCAGATGCCGGCTTCCTTCAGATCAAGATCACGAAAATCCGTCGACTTGAGGCGGCGGATTTCAGCATCGATGAAACTCATCGCCGACCTCCTTTCTTGTCATTTTCCGCATCGGCAGCGCTCAGCGCCGACCCCGTCGGGCGCTCCGGAATCATGATATTGAAGCTGCGCTGATCGTCGTCATTGCTCTGCACATCGGAGAGCGTCGGGGTGCCGAAGGAATCCGACAGGGCGATGGCGCGCATCAGACCCGAGACCTGACGCGTGCTTTCCGCCGTGCCATTCGCCTTGAGCTGGCGCCCGCTGCGACTGATGTTCTGATACCAGGCGCCGTCCACCAGAGACGTCACCAGCTGATTGAAGACCCGCACCGTTTCCGGACGCGAGAACTGCAGACTGCGGATCAGCTCTATCTGGTCGAGCATCTGGGTGCGGCGTGCCTCGATGTCCTCGACTTCCTTGATGTCCCGATTGAGGCGGGCCATTTCCTTCTCGATGAAGGCATGGCGCTGCTGCTGCGCCTCGAGCTGACTCTGGTAATACTCGCTCATGCCATAGCCGCCACCGATACCGATGACAGCCGCCAGCGCCAGTATGCCCATGAAGCGCTTGCTGCGCTTCTCACGCCGATCTTCACGCCAGGAAAGCAGGTTGATCTCGATGGTCATGAGCGCTTCCTCATCGCAAGACCGCAGGCCGTGAGCATCGCCGGGGCATCGCCCGCCAGCGCCTGGATGTCGACGCGCGGATTGACGCTCATGTGAGTGAAGGGGTTGGCCATGATCACTTCAAGCCCGGTGTGCTCCGCCAGGCCTTCACGCAGCCCGACGATGGCGGCCGTACCGCCCCCGAGCAGGATACGCTGCACCTCGCGGCGCTTGCCGGCGGTGTAATAGAGCTGCAGTGAGCGTGCGATCTGCTGGATGAGCGTCTCGCGGAACGGACCCAGCACTTCGCTGTCATAGGTATCCGGCAGACCGCCACGCTTCTTGGCCAGGCCCGCCTCATCATTGGAGAGATCGAAGCGATTCATGATCTCGTCCGTCAGCTGACGCCCCCCGAAGACGGCGTCGCGACTGTAGACGATGCGGCCATTCTGGATGACGTGGAAGGCGGTCATCGTCGCACCGATATCGACGACGGCAACGCACTCTTCGTTGTCGTAGGTCGGCGGCAACTGATGACGCAGCTCGCCGAAGGCGCGCTCGAGGGAGAAGGTCTCGACATCGACGGCAGCTGGCTCGAGGCCGGCCTGGGACAGTGCCGAGGTCAGCTGATCGACGTCCAGGCTGCGACACGCCACCAGCAGCAGGTCCTGCTGATCGGGATTGCGCGGATTGACGCCCAGATGCTGGAAGTCGAACGCGACATCGTTCAGCGGAAAGGGAAAGTGCTTCTCGGACTCGAGCGCGATGCGCTGCTCGATCTCGTCATCGGCAAGATTGGCCGGGAAGCTCAGTGTCTTGGTGATGGCAGCGCTCGCGGGAACCGCGACCACGGCGCGCTTCGAGCGCGGCTGTGCCTGCTCGACCGCGCGCTTGATGGCCAGCACGACTTCGTCCATGTCCCGTATACGTCGCTCGACGACTGCGCCTTCCTTGAGTGGACGCACCGCATAGCTATCGATCTGGTATCGATTTCCTTGCCTGGACAGCTCCAGGAGCTTCACCGTGGCCGACGTGATATCGACCCCAATGAGTCCCTTGCCGGCGGATTTGAGTCCCAGCAATTGGCGTTCCCCTGCTCTGATGACGATCTTGCCAGACTGGCTGGCCGCCGGTTCCCTGACGACGTTGCCGCGACACCCTCTATCATTCCAGGATGTTACATTATGTTTCCCAGAATAACACAACAGACGCGCAAGTCAGGGTTCAACGCTGGCCGCATCTGAACCCGCTACTTATAATGCCCCAGCAATGGAATTGCCAATCCCCGCGCAGCCACTCGCTTTTCTTACCCACGGACCCTGTCTTGCCCATGAAGCTATTGAGACGACTATTTTCGCCAGTGTTCTGGCTGCTGCTATCACTATGTGCCGCGGGACTTCTGGCCATCGTTGGCGCTTCGCTGTACTTCTCGCCGGGCCTGCCCGACGTCCATCAGCTTCAGGATACCAAGCTGCAGACGCCGCTGCGCATCTATACCCGCGATGGCAAGCTGATCGGCGAATACGGTGACCAGCGCCGCATCCCGGTCACCTACGACGAGATCCCCGAGACCTTCGTCGACGCCCTCCTCGCCGCCGAGGACAGCAACTTCTTCTCCCACCCGGGCATCGACCCCAAGGGGCTGGCGCGCGCGGCCGTGCAGCTGGCCTCCAGCGGCAGCATCCAGTCCGGTGGCAGCACCATCACCATGCAGGTGGCGCGCAACTATCTGCTGACGCTGGACCAGACATTCACGCGCAAGATTCGCGAGATTCTGCTGTCGCTGCAGATGGAAGAGATCCTCTCCAAGCAGGAGATCATGGAGCTCTACGTCAACAAGATCTTCCTGGGCCATCGCGCCTACGGGATCGCCGCCGCTGCGCGCACCTACTACGACAAGTCCCTGGATGAGCTGACCCTGGCCGAGCAGGCCATGCTGGCCGGCCTGCCCAAGGCGCCGTCGAGCTTCAACCCGCTGACCAACCCGCAGCGCGCACTGATCCGTCGCAACTGGATCCTGCTGCGCATGAAGGAGCTGGGCTACATCGAGCCGCAGGCCTATGACGAAGCCGTCAAGGCACCGATCACCGCGGCACGCCACTACTCCCGGCCGGAAGTGCAGGCACCCTACGTCGCGGAAATGGCGCGCAGCTTCGCCGTCGACCGCTTCGGCGACAAGGCCTACACCGACAACGTCCGCATCACCACGACGCTGGACAGCTCGCTGCAGCCAATGGCACGTGATGCACTGATCAAGGGGCTGATCGCCTACGATACCCGCCACGGTTGGCGCGGGGTCGAGGAATCCGACATCGCCGCCTCCCTGGCGGAAGCTCAGGACCAGACCGATCAGGCCGGCCTCGAGGAAGAACTCTCCAAGTCACCGGAAGTGCTGGAAACCGCCAAGCAGGCGGCCCAGAAGAGCGAGAAGCGCATCGCCGGCATCGACCGTGATGTCTCGAACTGGCTGAAAGTGCTCGATCGCACCCCGGATTACGGCCCGCTGAAGGCCGCCATCGTGGTCGAAAGCACCGGCAAGCAGATGAAGGCACTGCTGGCCGACGCCACGGTCGTGACCCTCGATTGGGACGGCCTGAAGTGGGCGCGTGAGTACAAGAGCGCCAAATGGCGTGGTGGCGTGCCGGGGTCGGCCGCCGAGATCGCCAAGGCCGGTGATCTGGTACGCGTGATCAAGCAGGACGACGGCTACCGTCTGGGCCAGCTGCCGGACGCGCAATCCGCCATCGTCTCGCTGGACCCGGAAAGTGGCGCCATCCTCGCCCTGCAAGGTGGCTTCAGCTATTCCGCCAGCAAGTTCAACCGCGCCATCCAGGCACGCCGTCAGGCAGGCTCGATCTTCAAGCCGTTCGTCTATCTATCCGGGCTCGAGCAGGCCGGCATGTCACCGGCGACCATCATCAACAACGCCCCTGTCGTGCTTCAGGATGGCGGCAAGGTGTGGCGTCCGGAAAATGCCGGCGGCAAGTTCACCGGCCCGACCCGTATCCGCGTTGGCCTGTATCGTTCGCTGAACCTGGTCTCCGTGCGCCTGCTGCAGACGGTCGGCCTCGACAAGACCCTCGACTTCCTGGTCAAGCTGGGCTTCCAGCGTGACGAGCTGCCCAATGGCCTGTCACTGGCCCTGGGCAGCGCCTCGCTGACCCCGCTGGAGATGGCACGCGGCTATGCCGTGCTCTCCAATGGCGGCTTCCGTGTCGAGCCCTGGTACATCGATACCATCACGCGTGGCGATGACGAGACCGACTATGAAGCGCATCCGCCGGTTGCCTGCGCCAACTGTGCGCCGGGCATGGTCACCGTCAATCGTGACGGTCGCCAGTACCCGCTGGCCGAGCGTGTCGCCTCCCCCGAAGCCATGTATCTGATCCGCGACATGATGCAGGATGTCATCAAGCGCGGTACTGGCCGTGGCGCCCTGGCGCTGGGTCGTGATGACCTGGCCGGCAAGACCGGCACCACCAACGACCAGCGTGATGCCTGGTTCTCCGGCTTCAACAGCAAGCTGGTGGCCACGGTCTGGGTCGGCAAGGACTCCAACGACACCCTGGCCGAGTATGGCGCCCAGGCCGCCCTGCCCATCTGGGTCGACTACATGCGCGGCGCCCTCAAGGGCATGCCGTCCTCCACCATGGAGCGTCCGGACAACATCGTGACGGCGACCATCGACCCGGACTCTGGCAAGCGCCTGCGCAGCGGTCAGTCCGGCGGCATCAGTGAGCTGTTCCGCAAGGATAATCTGCCGCCCTACCAGGAACGCACCATCCGCAAGGAACTGGAGCAGGAAAGCGGTTCGGAAGGTACCGGAACTTTCGAGGCCATCTTCTGATCTGATCTCCAGACCTCGCCTGCCAGCCTCATCGGCAGGGGGAGAGCCCAAGGAAGAGCGGCCGCTGGTCGCTCTTCTGCCATCTGAGCATTCGCAAGGCTCCCCCGTATCGCGATCCACTGGTAGCGTCCGGATGACGCGCCAGGCCGCCTCGCTCAGCAAGCGTCATCTCGCAAGCCACATTCCCGATGATGATGTCATGCCTCAAACATGCCGGAGTTCGCATGCTTCACCCATTGCCCACACTGCGCAGGACCGCGTTTCTGTGCCTGGCCCTGCTTCCCCTCGACACGGCTGTCGCAGACGACCTCTTCTATGCGCCACCACCCGCCAGCGAGGACTCTGAGCCCTTCAGCGGCCAGGCCGAGCTGGGCTTCACCAAGCTGTCGGGCAACTCGAACAGCGAGACCCTACTGGGCAAGACCAGCCTGTCCTGGCACCTGAAGCCCTGGACTCACACCTTCCGTGTGGAGGCCAAGCACGTCTCCAGCAGTGGCGAGACCACGACCGACAAGTATCTGGTCGGGCAGCGCGAGCGCTATGACCTCAGCGATGACCACTACGCCTTCGGGCTGCTGCGCTGGGAGAAGGAGCGCTTCTCCGGCTACAACCACCAGGTCACCTCCATCGTCGGTGAGGGCATCACGATACTGGATGGCCCCGAGCACAACCTCTCCCTCGAGGCCGGGCCGGGCTATCGCTTCGATGACATCACGGCGGGGGATCACGAGAACTACCTGCTGGGCTATGGCGCGATGGACTACCGCTGGCAGCTGTCCGACACCTCCAAGTTCGAGCAGCAGTTCTCGGCGGAGGCCACGCGCGAGAACGTGATCAGTCGCAGCTATACCGCGCTGACGGTCGCCATCAATGCAAGCCTCGCTCTCAAGCTCTCGCACGAGATCGAGAACAACACCAACCCGCCCGACGAGTCGGATGCCAAGACCGACACCACCACGGCGGCCTCCATCCTCTACAGCTTCTGAGCACAGGCCTGACGCCTGCCCGCCCAGGCGCCAGTCGCTGGTGGCTCATGGCTCATGGCTCGCGGTTCATGGCTCAAGGCTCTAGGCTGAAAGCAGCCACCAACAAAAAGCCCTCGCCGGAATCTCCGACGAGGGCTTTTTCATGTCTTGCGTCGCTTCAGCGACGCCGCCAACCGACCATTCGACCGCTGGCGCTTAACCGTAGACCTGATCCGTGCTGGTCAGCGGGTAGTGCGCCGGGTACGGCTTGCGTGCGACGCCGGAATCGATGGCCGCCTGGGCCACGGCGGCCGGCAGACGCTCGAGCAGACGCGAGTCCATCGGCGTCGGGATGATGTAACCCGGGCCGAATTCGAGGCTGTCGATCTCGTAGGCATCCAGCACATCCTGGCTGACCGGCTCACGCGCCAGGTCTTTCAGGGCGTGAACGGCGGCCAGCTTCATCTCTTCATTGATGCGCGTCGCACGCACATCCAGCGCGCCACGGAAGATGAACGGGAAGCCCAGCACGTTGTTGACCTGGTTCGGGTAGTCGGAGCGACCTGTCGCCATGATGACGTCCGGGCGTGCTTCGCGAGCGGTATCCGGGTGAATCTCCGGGTCCGGGTTGGAGCAGGCGAAGACGATCGGATTGGCGGCCATCTTCTTGAGCTGCTCTGCCTTGAGCAGGTTCGGGCCGGACAGACCGACGAAGACGTCGGCGCCATCGATGGCGTCGTCCAGCGTGCGCAGCTCGGTCTCGGTGGCGAACATCGCCTTGTACTGGTTCAGATCATCACGGCCGCTGTGGATCACGCCCTTGCGGTCGAGCATGAAGATGTTCTCGACCTTGGCACCACTGGCCACCAGCAGCTTCATGCAGGCGATGGCGGCAGCGCCGGCGCCCAGGCAGACGATGCGCGCGTCTTCCAGCTTCTTGCCGGCGATATCCAGGGCGTTGAGCATGCCGGCCGCGGTGACGATGGCGGTACCATGCTGGTCGTCATGGAAGACCGGGATGTTGCACTGTTCGATCAGCGCCTGTTCGACTTCGAAGCACTCCGGCGCCTTGATGTCTTCCAGGTTGATGCCACCGTAGGTGGTGTGGATGCGACGCACGGTGTCGATGAAGGCCTGCGGGCTTTCCGCATCCACTTCGACATCGACGGAGTTGATGCCAGCGAAGCGCTTGAACAGCACGCCCTTGCCTTCCATGACCGGCTTGGAAGCCAGCGGCCCCAGGTTGCCCAGGCCAAGGATGGCAGTCCCGTCAGAGATGACCGCGACCAGGTTGCCCTTGCCGGTGTACAGGTAGGCATTTTCCGGGTCGGCGGCGATTTCGCGGCACGGCTCGGCAACGCCCGGGCTGTAGGCCAGCGCCAGGTGCTTGGCGGTCTCGGTCGGCTTGGTCAGCTCGATGGAGAGCTTTCCGGGAATCGGTTCGGCGTGATATTGCAGTGCTGCTTTCTTCATGGCATCAGACATGCGTGTCATCCGGTATTTTGGCGGGGGGTTGGCTGCTCCAGAATATAGAAAAAGACACCTCTGAACAACCGACGCAACTTGCTGTTATGCATGACTTTAAAACGTTCGTTTAAAAAATATTTTAGCCATTCGTCTAACGTTATGGATGCCCTGCCCAGCCATAAACCTTTCCTTATCGCTGACCGGCTTTCACGCCGATTTCGGCCCGAGATGACGCCACGATTCGCGCACGATCCTCGATTTTCGACCGCTCACTGACGCAACCCGCCATTCCGGCGCGCTTGATGCAGAGGCAGAGCAGAAAAAGTGCCAAATCGGAAACAATCTTTCCTTTCAGCAAGCGCAGCGCAGGGGTGAGACCTTCGCAAGGGCATCACGGCAGACCATCACATCAGACCATCACGCCAGACCATCACGACAAGGGCATCCCGGGCCGGCTGGCGTGGTCGCGGCTCTCTTCAGGGTGGTCTGAACGACAGGCACAAAAAAACCCGCTCGTGAGCGGGTTTTCGTCCATGACGCTGCAAGATGCGCAGCGCCATGAAAGCGACAAGCAGCTGAAGGTATCAGCGCTTGATGGCAGCACCGAAACGCTTGTTGAAGCGCTCGACGCGACCACCGGTGGTAGCCTGCTTCTGCTTGCCGGTGTAGAACGGGTGGCACTCGGAGCACACGTCAAGCGCGAAAGTCTGCTTGGAAGTGGTACCGATTTCGTGCTGCGCGCCGCAGGAGCAAGTTGCGGTCTGGCGCTGGTAGTCCGGATGGATACCCTGTTTCATGATGTGTAACCTCAGGTCGCTGTGCACCGCCACCTGATCACTTGCCAGGCACCGTACACGGGTTTTGGATTGAACCGGTCATTCCGCCGTTTCCGACGGAAGGCCGCGCATTTTACCAGTCATCTGCCGCAAGACCAAACTTTGTGCCGTTTATTGCGGGCAACACTCTGTAGACTGCGTGCCACGGCATATCCCCGTTTTACTGAACGCCTCATATCACCTCATATCCGGATACCTTGCGTGCCTGACACTACCGACAAGACTGCGACTCACCTGCCGGGACGTGTGCTGGGCATCGCGATTCCCGGCCCGCTGCGCGATCTGTTCGACTACCTGCCATCCCGCCAGCCGCCTCGTCACGGCTGGCAGGTGGGTCTGCGCGTGCGCGTCGAATTCGGGCGTCGCCAGCTGGTCGGGGTGATCGCCGAGCTGCGCAGCGACTCAAGCTTCCCCATCGACAAGCTCAAGCCTGTCAGCGAAGTCATCGATGACGAACCGCTGCCGGCCGACTGGTTGTGGATATGTCAGTTTACCGCGCGCTATTACCAGCACTCGCTCGGCGACACCTTCGCCCAGGCGATGCCCTCGCTGCTGCGTCAGGGGCGCGCCCTGGAGGCGCGTACCCGAGAGCGCTGGACGCTGACCGACAAGGGCCGCGCCACCGAGCCGGCAAGCCTGGGGCGAGCCACCCGCCAGATCGCGTTGCTGGAGCTGCTCGCTCAGCATCGTCATGGTCTGGTGCACAGCGCCATCACCGCCCAGGGCTTCACCCGCCAGCAGCTGGAGACCCTGCGCGGCCGCGGCTATATCGAATCCCGTGAGGAGCCGGTGACCGGCGCCACGCCGGAGCAGGCCAACAAAGGCGTGCTCGCCGAACCCGGCCTGGCCCTCAATGATGAGCAGGGTCGCGCCCTCTCGCGTCTGCATGAGGGCCTGAACCGCTTCTCGCCCACACTGCTGGAGGGCGTGACCGGTTCCGGCAAGACCGAGGTCTATCTGCAATTGATCGAGGCGGTGCTGGACCGCGGTGGCCAGGCGCTGGTGCTGGTGCCCGAGATCGGCCTGACGCCCCAGACGCTGGAGCGCTTCCGCAGACGCTTCCGCGTGCCGCAGGTGATGCTGCACTCCGGCGTCAGCGATGGTGAACGCCTCGATGGCTTCGAAGCCGCCCGCAGCGGTCGCGCGCGCATCGTGATCGGTACCCGCTCCGCCATCTTCACGCCGATGGCCAGACTCGGCGTGATCATCGTCGACGAGGAGCACGACGGCTCCTTCAAGCAACAGGACGGCCTGCGCTATCACGCCCGCGATCTGGCGCTGGTGCGCGGCAAGCAGGAAGGCATACCCGTGGTGCTCGGCAGCGCCACGCCGTCCCTTGAGAGCCTGCGCCATGCTCGCGAGGGCCGCTTCACGCATCTGCACCTGCATCAGCGCGCCGGTCGCAGCCAGCCGGCGCGCCTGCACCCGGTCGACCTGCGCGGCCGCATGACGCTGGGCGGTCTCTCGACCCAGAGCCTGGAGGCGATCGAGAAGCGCCTCGCCCAGGGCGATCAGGTGCTGGTGTTCATCAATCGGCGCGGCTTCGCGCCGACCCTGACCTGCCATGCCTGCGGCTGGATCGCCGAATGCGACAACTGCGATGCCCGCATGACCCTGCATCGTCATCCGCCCCAGCTGACCTGCCACCACTGCGAGCGTACCCGCCCGCTGCCGGATGCCTGCCCGGCCTGTGGCAGCGGAGATGTTCGCCCGCAGGGCGCGGGCACCGAGCGCACCGAAGAGCTGCTCGGCGAGAAATTCCCCGACGTGCCGGTGCTGCGCATAGACCGCGACAGCACCCAGCGCAAGGACGCCATGAGCGAGGCGCTGGCGGTGATCCGGCGTGGCGAACCCTGCCTGCTGGTCGGCACCCAGATGCTGGCCAAGGGCCACCACTTCCCCCACGTCACCCTGGTGGTGGTGGTCAACGCCGACAGCGGCCTCTATGCCGCCGACTTCCGGGCGCTGGAGCAGTCCGCGCAGCTGCTGGTGCAGGTCGCGGGGCGTGCCGGACGCGCCGAGCGCCCCGGTGAGGTGTTGATCCAGACCCGCCACCCGGAAGACCCCAACCTGCTGACGCTGATTCAGGCCGGCTACCCGCAGCTGGCGGGGGAATTGCTCGAGGAGCGCCGTATCGCCCAGCTGCCGCCGTTCAGCCATCTGGCGCTGCTGCGCGCCGAGGCCAGCGACCAGCAGCAGGTCGAACAGTGGCTGTTGAAGGTCGGTGGCGCCCTGCGCCAGCACCTCGAGGCTGCCAATCTCAAGGTGGATTGCCTCGGCCCGGTGCCCGCACCGATGGAGCGTCGCCAGAATCGCTATCACGCCCAATTGCTGTTGCGCTGTGCGAAACGCGGCCCATTGCATGAAGCGGCGGCCTGGCTGGTGACGCTCTGCGAGCAGGACCGCGACGCGCGCCGCCTGCGCTGGTCGCTGGATGTCGATCCCATCGGCATGGCCTGAGTGATACGCAAGCGGTGTGACAGCCCTTCACGCCGCTTGCGATGAACTGACCACTATCCCTGCAGGGCGCGGAATGCGGCGCGATTGATCACGACGGTTTATGCAAGCCGCAGGATCGGTGATAATGCCCGCCATCGTGCAGCGACATCCGCACTCCCCCATTGCCCGCAGGCCTGATGCCTGCAACCGCCTGCTGTATGGCACGCGGTGCGACCCGAGCCGTGAAGAGACCGATATTCCATGAAAGAGACGATCATCGAACTGCTGGGCCAGGCCCTGGAAACCCTCAAGGCCGACGGCACCCTGCCCGCCGACGCCAGCCCGCAGATCAAGGTCGACCCGACCAAGGACAAGAGCCACGGCGACTACGCCAGCAATCTGGCGATGATGACGTCCAAGGCCGCCGGCATGAAGCCGCGCGATCTGGCCGAGAAGCTGATCGCGGCGCTGCCGGCCTCCGATGCCGTCTCCAAGGTCGAGATCGCCGGCCCCGGCTTCCTGAACTTCTTCGCTGATACCGGTGCGGTAGCCGATATCGTGCGTCGCGTCTTCAGCGAAAGCGACAGCTTCGGTCACAGCGACGTGGGTGCCGGCGAGAAGGTGCAGGTCGAGTTCGTCTCCGCCAACCCGACCGGCCCGCTGCACGTCGGTCACGGCCGCGGCGCCGCGGTCGGCGACGTGCTGTGCCGCCTGCTGGCCGCCACCGGTCACGACGTCACGCGCGAGTTCTACTACAACGATGCCGGCGCCCAGATCAACAATCTGGCGCTCTCCGTCCAGGCGCGCGCCAAGGGTCTGGGCCCGGACGATGCCAGCTGGCCGGCCGATGGCTATCGCGGTGACTACATCAGCGAACTGGCCGCCTCCTACATGGCCGGCGACACCGTCGAAGCCGATGGCAAGCAGGTGACCGGCGCCGCGGACCCCGATGACCTGGAGGCCATCCGCGTCTTCGCCGTCGCCTACCTGCGCCACGAGCAGGATCTCGATCTCAAGGCCTTCGGCGTCGAATTCGATGTCTACTTCCTCGAGTCCTCGCTCTACAGCGACGGCAAGGTCGAGGAGACCGTCAAGCGCCTGGTCGACAACGGCTACACCTATGAAGACGACGGTGCCCTGTGGCTGCGCACCACCGACTTCGGCGATGACAAGGACCGCGTGATGCGCAAGCGTGACGGCGGTTACACCTACTTCCTGCCCGACGTCGCCTACCACCTCGACAAGTGGCAGCGTGGCTTCACCCAGGTCATCAACGAGCAGGGCGCCGATCACCACTCCACCGTGACCCGCGTGCGTGCCGGTCTGCAGGCCCTGCAGGCGGACATTCCCAAGGGCTGGCCGGACTACGTGCTGCACCAGATGGTCACCGTGATGCGCTCCGGCGAGGAAGTGAAGCTGTCCAAGCGTGCCGGCAGCTACGTGACCCTGCGCGACCTGATCGAGGAAGTCGGCCGCGATGCGACCCGCTACTTCCTGGCGGCACGTCGCGCCGACTCCCAGCTGACCTTCGACATCGACCTGGCGCGCTCCCAGTCCAATGACAACCCGGTCTACTACATCCAGTACGCTCACGCCCGCGTGCACAGCGTGCTGCGCAAGGCCAGCCGCGAAGAGAAGCCCTTCGACGAAGCCCTGGCCATGGCGCAGCTCACCCTGCTGACCAGCGACCAGGAAAAGGCCGTGATGAATCGCATGGCGCAGTTCCCGGACGTCGTCGCCCACGCCGCCAAGGTGCGCGAGCCGCAGCAGGTCGCCCAGTACCTGCAGGACCTCTCCTCCGACTTCCACACCTGCTACAACGCGGTGAAGGTGATGGTCGAGGACGACGCGACCCGCAATGCGCGCATGGCGCTGGGTCTGGCGACCGCTCAGGTCATCCGCAACGGCCTGGCCCTGCTGGGTGTCAGCGCTCCCGAGGAGATGTAAGCCATGGCTGCTCGGCGCCCCGCCAACAAGAAGCCCGCCTCCCGCCAGGGGGCGAGCCCCCGTCGGCAACCCGCTGCCAGCCAGAGTCGTGGTCTGCCCGGCTGGCTGTGGGGCATCATCGGTCTGATCGCCGGCTTCGCTCTCGCGCAGTACTTCGAGAAACAGGCCCCGCGTCTGCCGGTCGCGGCCATCGTGCCCAAGGCCAACACGCAGCAGAACGGACAGCAGAGCGGGCAGCAGACCGCCAAGCAGGGCAACCAGCAGCAGAAGGAAGCCCCCGAAGAGTCCGCCGGCAACATGCCGACCTTCGAGTTCTACACCCTGCTGCCGGAAACCGAGGTGATCGCACCCAAGGTGGATGAGTACAAGTCCACGCCGCGTCCGGGCAGCGCCGAGAGCACCAAGAAGTCCGAGGCCTCGCTGACCAACTACATGTTGCAGGCCGCGTCCTTCCGCGAGATGAGCGATGCCAAGAAGCTGGCCGGCAAGCTCAAGGACCTTGGCCTGCTGGCCAAGGTCAGTGACGTCAATGCCTCCGGCGGTACCGTCTGGCACCGGGTGCAGGTCGGTCCCTACAAGGACACCCGTGAGCTAAATCGCGCCCAGGACCTGATGAACACCCAGGGCATCGAGCCCTTGTTGATCAAGCTGCAGTAAGCCAGGCGTGAGCCTTGCGACAGACGGGCCCGCTCATTTTTGAGCGGGCCCGTTGCATGAGGGCACAGACCAGGACCGATCGCAGTCAACGCTGAGTCGCCGATGACTTGAAACCCGTATCGGCGCCCCCATCTACAGCATTCCGGTGAGATATCAGGCCCGCGTGCCGCCCGTCAGGCGGTGCAGGATCGCGGCAAGCAGTGGCAAGCGCCAGGCTGACGATCACCACCCGTTTTACGCGACGAGGCCACGGCCTCGTCTGCCCAGAAATGCCATGCCCGGCCCCGTTCACCTTATTCCAATCGCCGGCATGCTCTCTCAGGAGTTATCCATGACCACGATCGTCTCCGTGCGTCGCAACGGCCAGGTCGCCCTGGCTGGTGACGGCCAGGTATCCCTTGGCAACACTGTCATGAAAGGCAACGCCGCCAAGGTGCGTCGTCTGTATCGCAATCAGGTACTGGCCGGTTTCGCCGGTGGTACCGCCGATGCCTTCACGCTGTTCGAACGCTTCGAAGCACAGCTCGAGAAGTATCAGGGCCAGCTGGTGAAGTCCGCCGTGGAGCTTGCCAAGGAGTGGCGCTCAGACCGCGCCCTGCGCAAGCTTGAGGCCATGCTGGTGGTCGCCGACAAGCACGCCTCCTTGATCATCACCGGCAACGGTGACGTGGTCGAGCCCGAGCACGGCGTGCTGGCCATCGGCTCCGGCGGCAACTACGCCGAGGCCGCTGCCCGCGCCCTGATCGAGAATACCGAGCTTTCCGCCCGCGAGATCACCGAGAAGTCCATCTCCATCGCGGCCGATATCTGCGTCTTCACCAACCACAATGCCATCATCGAGGAGCTGTCCTGAGATGTCCCAGATGACCCCGAAGGAAATCGTCAACGCCCTCGATCAGCACATCGTCGGCCAGCCTGAAGCCAAGCGCGCCGTGGCGGTTGCCATGCGCAACCGCTGGCGCCGCATGCAGCTCGATGACGATCTGCGTCCGGAAGTCACGCCGAAGAACATCCTGATGATCGGCCCGACCGGTGTCGGCAAGACCGAGATCGCCCGTCGTCTGGCCAAGCTGGCCGGCGCGCCCTTCCTCAAGATCGAGGCGACCAAGTTCACCGAGGTCGGCTATGTCGGCCGTGACGTGGAATCCATCATCCGCGACCTGGTCGAGGTCGCGATGAAGCTGGTGCGCGAAGACGCCATGAAGGAAGTGCGCGACAAGGCCGAAGATGCCGCCGAAGAGCGCATCCTCGACGCCCTGCTGCCGCGGGTGCGTGGCGAAGAGTACGACGCTGCCGCCAACAACAGCAGCACGCGCCAGATGTTCCGCAAGAAGCTGCGCGAAGGTCAGCTGGATGACAAGGAAATCGACATCGAGCTGAGCCCGGCCAGCCAGAGTCTCGATTTCGCCACCCCGCCGGGGATGGAAGAGATGACCAGCCAGCTGCAGTCCATGTTCTCCAACATGGGCAAGCAGCAGAAAGAGAGCCGTCGCATCACCGTCAAGGAAGCGCTCAAGCTGGTTCACGAGGAAGAAGCGGCCAGAATGGTCAGCGATGAAGACCTCAAGAGCCGTGCCATCGAGGCCGTCGAACAGAACGGCATCGTCTTCCTCGACGAGATCGACAAGGTCGCCAAGCGTGGCGAATCCGGCAGTGGCGGTGACGTGTCCCGCGAAGGCGTGCAGCGCGATCTGCTGCCGCTGATCGAAGGCTCCACCGTGTCCACCAAGCATGGCATGGTCAAGACCGACCACATCCTGTTCATCGCCTCCGGTGCCTTCCACCTCTCCAAGCCGTCGGACATGATTCCGGAGCTGCAGGGCCGTCTGCCGATCCGCGTCGAGCTCAACGCCCTGACGCCGGAAGACTTCAAGCGCATCCTGACCGAGCCGTCCGCCGCCCTGATCCGTCAGTACAAGGCATTGCTGGCGACCGAAGGCGTCGAGCTGAGCTTCGCGGATGATGCCATCGAGCGCATCGCCCAGATCGCCTATCAGGTCAACGAAGGCACCGAGAACATCGGCGCCCGTCGTCTGCACACCGTGATGGAGCGTCTGCTGGAAGAGATCTCCTACGAGGGTGGCGATCAGCCCGGCGAACTCAAGGTCGATGCCGCCTACGTCGATGCCCGCCTGGGTGATCTGGCGCGTGATGAAGACCTGTCGCGCTACATCCTCTGACGACACGCTCACGCGCCTGACAGCCCCTCATGGAAGCCAGTCCCGTTCCTGAGGGGACTTCTGACGCCCGATCCGGCTTGGCCCGGATCGGGCGTCAGTGCATCATGCGCACAAGACACATCGACCGGCCAAGCGCCGTGCTCGACGCCTATCTGCCTTCGCCATGCCGCCCTGCGCCCTACGCCCTACGCCGCCGCGCGGCATGCAAGCCCGAGGATGCCCCGATGAGCCACGACACTCCCAAGGACGCCGCCGCGTCCCACGACGCTGATACCAGCGGCCAGCAGCGCGACTACCGCCTCAACGAGCGCCATGCCCGTGATGGCGAAGAGGCCCCGGTGCCGACGCGCGTGCACTACCACAAGTCAGAGCGCGAACTGGAACTGGGCTACGCCGATGGCCAGAGCTTCCGCCTGAGCACCGAATTCCTGCGCGTGATGTCGCCGTCGGCGGAAGTGCGTGGCCACGGTGTCGGCCAGGAAACCCTGCAGGTCGGCATGCGCTACGTCGGGCTGACCAACATCACCCAGAGCGGCCGCTACGCGCTGAAGCTGCACTTCGATGATGGCCATGACAGCGGCCTGTATACCTGGGAATACCTGTGGGAACTGGCCAATCGCCGCGACGCCATGTGGGCCTACTACCTGCGCCAGCTGGAAGAGGCCGGCGCCTCGCGCGAACCACTGGGCATTCCGCTCAACCAGCTGTAAGCCACTGATGCCACTGGGCGCGGCAAGATGTCCGAGTCGACGTCTTGCCAAAAGACAGCCCGCTGGCCAGCGGTTACAATCGAGCCACTGCGAAAGCTCACCATATTGTGCTGACGTCGCCACGGCGACGTCACAACAGGGGAAGTCATGGACAAGCGTACGACTCACTTCGGTTATCAGGAAGTTGCCGTGGACGAGAAGGCAGGCCGCGTCGCGGATGTCTTCCACAGTGTCGCCGCCAAGTACGACGTGATGAATGACCTGATGTCGTTCGGCATCCACCGTCTGTGGAAGCGCATCACCCTGGAGCGTGCCGGCGCCCGTCCCGGCCAGTCGGTGCTGGACATCGCCGGCGGCACCGGTGACCTGACGCTGAAGTTCTCGCGTCTGGTCGGCCCGAAAGGCCGCGTGGTGCTCGCCGACATCAATGCCTCGATGCTCAACGTCGGCCGCGACAAGCTGCTCGACCGTGGCGTCGGCGGCAACGTCGAATACGTGCAGGCCAATGCCGAAGCCCTGCCCTTCCCGGACAACACCTTCGACATCATCACCATCGCCTTCGGGCTGCGCAACGTCACCGACCAGGCCAAGGCCCTGCGCTCCATGCAGCGCATCCTCAAGCCGGGCGGCCGTCTGCTGGTGCTGGAATTCTCCAAGCCGGTCAATCCGCTGCTCTCCACCGCCTATGACCAGTACAGCTTCCGGCTGCTGCCCAAGATGGGCGAGATGGTCGCCGGCGACGCCGACTCCTACCGCTACCTGGCCGAGTCCATCCGCATGCACCCCGACCAGAAGACGTTGGCCGGCATGATGGAAGAGGCCGGTCTCGAGCGCGTCGAGTACACCAACCTGACGGGCGGCATCGTCGCGTTGCACCGCGGTATCAAGCTCTGAGGCTGTCATGGCATTGCTGACCCCCCTGCTGTTGGCGACCGCTGAGCGGACGCTGAATCAGCTGCTTGCTCGCGACCCGGCCTCGACGTCGCGCCTGAATGCACTGGCAGGCCGACGCCTGCTGGTGCGTGTCGAACGCCCCGCCTTCGACCTGCTGGTGCACTTCGACCTGCAGGGCCTGCACCTGTTGCGCCTGCCCCAGGCCAACGAGAGCGATGGCGATGTGGTGGTGGAGCTCGACATGGAGACCGCCGCCGCCCTGCTGTCCGGTGAATCCATCGAGCGCCTGATGTTCGAGGGTCGCCTCGCCGTGCGTGGCCGTATCCATCTGCTGGAGAGCGCTCGAGATCTGGTGATGGACCTCGACCTGGACTGGGAAGGCGCGCTCAGTGAATGGTTCGGCGAAGCCCCGGGCCATAGCCTGGCCAGCGGCCTGCGCAGCCTCGGGCGTTTCGGCCTGATCAGTCGCCGTGAGCTGGAGCTGGACCTGCGCGAATACCTCACCGAGGAGGCGCGCTGGCTGCCCGGTCAGGCGCAGATGCGCGTCGCCCGCGACGAGCTGACCGAGCTGACCCAGTGTCTGGATCGCACCGAAGCACGTCTGGCGCGGCTGCGCCGTCATCTCGAGGCCGCCACCTCCCATCAACCTGCCGAGCGGGAGTGCCAGCCGTCGTGAGACTCTATCGCCTGCTGAGCATCCTGTGGGTCATCGCCCGCTACCGCCTCGACGACCTGGTGCCGCCGGGGCGCGTGCCGGCCCTGCTGCGCCCGCTGCTCAAGCTGTCGCCGCTGCGTCTGTTCCCCATCGGCAGACGCACGCGTGGCGAGCGTCTGCGTCTCGCGCTCGAGGCCCTCGGCCCGATCTTCATCAAGTTCGGCCAGATGCTCTCGACGCGCCGCGACCTGCTGCCGCCGGACATCGCCGACGAACTCAAGCGCCTGCAGGATCAGGTGCCACCGTTCGAGAACCAGGTCGCGCGGGAGCTGGTCGAGCAGGAACTCGAGATGTCGGTCGAGGAAGCCTTCGCCGAATTCGAGGCCCAGCCTCTGGCCTCCGCCTCCATCGCCCAGGTACATGCCGCACGCCTGCACGATGGCTCGGACGTGGTGGTCAAGGTCATCCGCCCGCGCATCGAGGAAGTGATGCGCAAGGACATCGGCCTGCTCTACATGTTCGCGCGCCTGTTGATGAAGGTCTCGCCGGAAGCCCGTCGCCTGCGCCCGGTCGAGGTCGTCGCCGACTACGAGGCGACGCTGTTCGACGAGCTCGACATGCACAAGGAGGCCGCCAACACCTCCCAACTCAAGCGCAACTTCCTCGACTCGCCGCTGCTCTACGTCCCGGCCATCCACTGGCCACTGACGCGCCGCCGCGTGATGGTGCAGGAACGCATCCGCGGCATTCCGGTCGCCGATATCGAGGAGCTGACGGCGCAGGGCACCGACCTCAGGAAGCTGGCCGAGCGCGGCGTGGAGATCTTCTTCACCCAGGTATTCCGCGACAACTTCTTCCACGCCGACATGCACCCCGGCAACATCTTCGTCTCGCGCGAGAACCCGCACGACCCGCAGTTCATCGCCATCGACTGCGGCATCGTCGGCAGCCTGACCCGCGAGGATCAGGACTATCTGGCGCGCAACCTGCTGGCCTTCTTCCGCCAGGATTACTACGAGGTCGCGGCGCTGCACATCGAGTCCGGCTGGGTCGGCGAAGGCACGCGCGCCAACGAGTTTGCCGCGGCCATCCGCGCCGTCTGCGAGCCGATTCTCGAGAAGCCGCTCAAGGACATCAGCTTCGGCCAGGTCCTGTTGGGGCTGTTCCAGACCGCGCGCCGCTTCAACATGGAAGTCCAGCCGCAGCTGGTGTTGCTGCAGAAGACCCTGCTCAACATCGAGGGCCTCGGCCGCCAGCTGTATCCGGACCTGGACCTGTGGGCCACCGCCCGCCCCTATCTGGAGCGCTGGATGAAGGAGCGCGCTGGCCCCAAGGCGTTCTGGGCCGAGATGGTCAAGCAGGCACCGGAGCTGTCGCATCAGCTGCCACAGCTGCCGGCGATGGCCTTCCAGGCCATGGAGCGCATCGAGGACGAGCATCGCGCCCGTCAACGCCAGACAGAAGCCATCACCACGCTGCGCGACCGGGTCAATCACGCCTCCAGCACCAGCTGGCGGCTGCGCGCGGGCCTGCTGCTGGTGGCCGGCGCTTTCGGTTGGCAGCCCCTGATGGCCTGGGCGGAGACCCAGCCCGTGGCGGTACTGGTGGGCGCAGGACTGGGAATCGTGTTATTGCTGTGGCGCTAGCCGCAGGCAGACATGATGGCCTGACTGGCCCGGCGCGCAACGACACTTGCCGCCCCATGGGACGCAGTGCAATATGAATGACATATAACACTTGCATCCTGAGTCGCCTGCCCACGCCGTGCCGTTTGCCGTGCAAGGTGTGACGTCAGCGCAGAACTCGATGACTTAACGCAAGACCCAAGCTTTCAGGAATGATGATTCATGAGTGATATTCTCAACCGTCTGTCAGTGGTACTGGCAGAACGGCGCGACGCTGACCCGACCTCCTCCTATGTCGCGAGCCTGCATCACAAGGGCCTCAACAAGGTACTGGAGAAGATTGGCGAAGAGGCGACCGAAACCGTACTGGCCGCCAAGGATTTCGCTCACGACGACGTGGACTCGCAGCGTGCCGTGATCGGTGAGACCGCTGACCTGTGGTTCCATTCACTGGTCATGCTGTCGCATCTGGGGCTGGATCATCAGGAAGTGCTGGATGAGCTGGCACGCCGCTTCGGTGTTTCCGGCCATGATGAAAAGGCCGCTCGCGGCCAGTGAAGGACCCGTATTCTTCCGGCGCAAGTCGGCTTTCCGGCAGCGGTGCCAGCACCCTGCAAGTCTCAAGGCCCAATGACCCGGTGTCAGCGGCCCAAATGGAGAATTTCCCATGTTAGGTGGCATCAGTATCTGGCAGCTTCTCATCGTGCTCGGCATCATCATCCTGATCTTCGGGACCAAGAAGCTGCGCAACGTCGGCTCTGATCTCGGCGGTGCCGTGAAGGGCTTCAAGGGCGCGATGAAGGAAGAAGAGAAGAAGAGCGACGAGCCGACTGCCCAGCAGAAGGTCGCGCATGAGGAAAAGCGTGGCGACACCATCGATGTCGAGGCCGAGAGCCGCGATACCGCTGACAAGCGCTCGTAACCCGCATGTTCGATATCGGCTTTTTTGAACTGGCATTGATCGCGCTGCTGGCGCTGATCGTGCTCGGCCCGGAGCGTCTGCCCCGGGCCGCCCGCACTGCGGGTCTGTGGCTGGGACGCATCAAGCGCAGTGTCTCGGGCATTCAGCAGGAAATCAGTGCCCAGCTGGAAGCCGAGGAACTGCGTCAGACGCTCAACGAGCAGAAGAAGCAGCTCGATGAGACGCTAGCTCATGCGCGCAACGAGGCACGCGATGTCGAGCGCGGCATCACCGAGTCCAGCACGCCCCGCGATGCAGGCGCCTCCGGCGCCGAGACCAGCCCCCGCCCTGCCGAG
This sequence comes from Cobetia sp. 29-18-1, assembly GCF_029846405.1. Classification (NCBI taxonomy): domain Bacteria; kingdom Pseudomonadati; phylum Pseudomonadota; class Gammaproteobacteria; order Oceanospirillales; family Halomonadaceae; genus Cobetia; species Cobetia sp. 29-18-1. The sequence goes on along the minus strand of NZ_JARWKS010000004.1, from coordinate 90,070 downwards.
AATGGTGCGCCGGCCACCGAGCCGAGCACTGCTTCCGACACCCGTGAATCACGAGAGCCACGTTCCTGATGAGTGATCCACATGCCTCACCGTCAGGTGGTCAGGGCGACGCCGCACACGCGCCGCTCATCGAGCACCTGATCGAGCTACGCTCGCGCTTGCTGCGCGCCACCCTGGTGGTGCTGGTGGTTTTCGCCGCGCTGTACGGCTTCTCCAACCAGATCTATCTGTATGTCGCCGAACCGCTGATGGCATTGCTGCCACCGGGTTCGCAGATGATCGCCACCGAAGTGGCCTCACCCTTCCTGGCGCCCTTCAAGCTGACATTGGTGGTGGCGCTGTTCCTGGCGATTCCCGCCGTGCTCTATCAGGCCTGGGCGTTCATCGCGCCGGGCCTCTATGAGAACGAGAAGGCGTTGGCCCTGCCGCTGCTGGCTTCCAGCATCCTGCTGTTCTATGCCGGTGCAGCCTTCGCCTACTACGTGGTGTTCCCGCTGCTGTTCCAGTTCTTCACCACCACGGGCCCCGAGAACGTGGCGATCATGACGGACATCAATCAGTACCTGAATTTTGTCCTCAAGCTGTTCTTCGCCTTCGGGGTCGCCTTCGAGATTCCCATCGCCACCTTCCTGCTGATCTGGACCGGCGCGACCACGGTGGAGGCTCTGAGCAAGAAGCGCCCCTATATCGTGATCGCCTGCTTCGTGGTCGGCATGCTGCTGACACCGCCGGACGTGATCTCACAGTCGCTGCTGGCGATCCCGATGTGGCTGCTGTTCGAGGTCGGCATTCTGGCCTCGCGCCTCTTCAAGCGCCGGCGTGCGGCATCAGACGATGAGGCATCGCAGGACACGCCCTGAACGCGACTGCCTGCAATCGGGCATCAGAAACAGGGCGCCAGAAACAGGGCGCCAGAATCAGAGCCTCAGAATCAGAGCATCAAAACACAAAGCCCCGCCGGTTCACCGGCGGGGCTTTCTATTTCTGGGGGCTTTGTGTTGCCAATGAACTTGCTCAGACCAGCCACGCGCTATCACGCCAGACGCACTGGCGTGTCGAGGTCAGTCCTGCTCGGCGGCACGCGCCTTGTCGTCCTCGATCCAGCTATCGATGCGCTCGACCAGCTTGAAGATGCCCTGGGCCGCTTCGCTGATGCGCTCCGCCAGCAGGTAGGCCGGGGTAGTGACGACACGGTTGGCGGCGTCGACGACGATGTCCGTCACCTCACAGCTCTTGTGCAGGCCTCCCTGGGCGCTGATCGCCCCGGAGACACTGGCATCGTTGCCGATGGTGACCGAGATGCCTTCCCCCAGCAGCTTGGGCACCATCACCGGCGCGATGCACATCACGCCGATCGGCTTGCCGGCCGCATGGAAGGGCTGCACCGCGTCCTGCAGCCCCGCGACGAGCTCGAGGTCCTCACCCTTGACGGCAAAGTCACACAGATTCTTGGCGGCACCGAAGCCGCCGGGCAGGATCAGCGCATCGAAGTCGTCCGCTGACAGCTCTTCCAGCGGGCGCACCTTGCCACGTGCCAGACGCGCGGACTCGACCAGCACGTTGCGGGTCTCCTCCATCTCGTCGCCAGTGCCGTGATTGATCACGTGATGCTGCGCGACATCCGGTGCAAAGCACTCATAGGCAATGCCCAGCTGATCGAGACGCAGCAGCGTCAGGGTAGTTTCATAGATCTCGGAGCCATCAAAGACACCGCAACCGGAAAGGATCAGGGCTACCTGCTTGGTCATGGGTTACTCCATTGACGATGAGCTGTGCGCGGCGATTGCCGGACAGGTCAGAAAAGACTAATACAAGCGCGTGACTGATTCGAATGCCGAGCCTGATTTAATGCCCGGCGTCATGCCCGGCGTCATGCCAGGCGCGAGACGCTTCAGCGGCACCGAAGATGCGCGACCGCCACGCGGCAGACAGTGACAGGCGTGCAGGCGGGGCATGTCACTGCGCATCCCCTCAAGACTATGGGCGGCCCTGGCACAACTCAAGTGCTGCTCCTCGTCCACTCGCATGCCATCAAGGCTCTGGTGCCGGAGGCTTGCCGCGGTGTCCGGAGGGGTCTGTCAGGCCCCACACCCGCCCCATCAGGGCCGTGCATGAGGCGCGACACCGCGACACATCTCCTGCACCTGTGGCCACAAGTCAACGCTGATATACTCAATTGACCCTGCCACAGGGACGACGGCTTCCGTCACGGGCCACCCACTTGCAGGCCGCAAGCCAGGCCTTCTCGTCGCCCGACAGACGCCTTGTCATCATGTTCAGCCCCTGCTGGCACCTCACGTGACCGGCCTTGCCCCATGACCGCTGGCATCACTGTAATATTAATGAAATATTATAGACCTAGACTGCCTGCGACCATCACGGGAGCGGACCACCCGACCCGGAGAGCATTTCTTGAGCCAACGTACCCCGCGCCAGTTTCCTGCGACTCGTATGCGCCGTATGCGCAAGGACGACTTCTCTCGCCGCCTGATGCGTGAAAATCAGCTGACGGCCGATGATCTGATCCTGCCGGTCTTCGTTCTCGAAGGCTCCCAGCGTCGTGAAGCCGTGCCCAGCATGCCGGGCGTCGAGCGCCTGTCCATCGACCTCATGGTCGAAGAATGCCGCGCCGTCCACGGACTGGGCGTGCCGGCCATCGCGCTCTTCCCGGTGGTCGATGCCGAGGCCAAGACGCTGTATGCCGAAGAATCCTATAACGCCAACGGCCTGGTGCAGCGTTGCGTGCGCGCCTTGAAGGAAGCGCTGCCGGAGCTGGGCGTCATCACGGATGTCGCGCTCGACCCCTACACCGTTCACGGTCAGGACGGCATCCTCGACGAAGACGGCTACGTACTCAACGACCGCACCGTCGAGACCTTGATCAAGCAGGCGCTGTCACACGCGGAAGCCGGTGCCGATGTCATCGCGCCCTCCGACATGATGGATGGCCGCATCGGCTCCATCCGCGCCATGCTGGAACAGGAAGGCCTGATCAACACGCGCATCATGGCCTACTCGGCCAAGTACGCCTCCAACTACTACGGCCCGTTCCGTGACGCAGTCGGTTCGAGCGGCAATCTGGGCAAGGCCGACAAGCAGACCTACCAGATGGACCCCGCCAACAGCGACGAAGCCCTGCATGAGGTGGCGATGGACATCGCCGAGGGCGCTGACATGGTGATGGTCAAGCCGGGCATGCCCTATCTTGATGTGGTAACGCGTGTGAAGCGCGAGCTGGAAGTGCCGACCTTCGCCTATCAGGTCAGCGGTGAGTACGCCATGCACATGGCGGCTTTCCAGAACGGTTGGCTGGATGCCGACAAGGTCATTCTCGAGTCGCTGATGTGCTTCAAGCGTGCGGGTGCCGACGGCATCCTCACCTATTTTGCTCGCCAGGCGGCCGAATTGCTGGCGCAGAAAAACCGCCTTTGACAACCCCGGCCATTGCGGATGCGGCTGACCGGGATCATGGAGTTGATGATGGAACAGACGCCCAAGCAAGACACCGACAACAACACGGCGACCCTGCCGGAAGTCGCTGACAGTCGCGACAAGGATGCTGCCCCCAAGGCAGCATCCACCCCACGGGAAGGCGAGATCGAGCTGGCGGCGGATGAGCCGCCGGCTCAGGAACCGCTGCCCCTGCGCGTCAACCGGACGCGTACCGGTATCCATGCCAAGGCCACCCCCTCCCCCGAGGCTGATCTCGCTGATCCGGCGCTGTACTTCAATCGCGAGCTGTCCAACCTGCAGTTCAACATCCGCGTACTCGAGCAGGCCAAGGATACCTCGCATCCGCTGCTCAACCGCTTGATGTTCCTGCTGATCTTCACGTCCAACATGGACGAGTTCTTCGAGATTCGCGTGGCGGGTCTCAAGCATCAGATCGCCTTCGATCGCACCGACCCCGGCTGTGACGGCATGCTGCCGAGCAAGGTGCTCGATGAGGTATCCCGCATCACGCATGAGCAGGTCGAACGCCAGTACCGCATGCTCAACGAGGACCTGATCCCCGCGCTGGAAGAGCAGCACATCCGCTTCCGTCGCCGCAATCAGTGGAACGATGCCCAGAAGGCCTGGGTGCGCGATTACTTCGAGGAAGAGATCCAGCCGGTCATCAGCCCGATCGGCCTCGACCCGTCGCACCCGTTCCCGCGCCTGGTCAACAAGAGCCTCAACTTCATCGTCGAGCTGGAAGGCAAGGATGCCTTCGGTCGTGAAGGTGGCCTGGCCATCCTGCCGGCCCCGCGCTCGCTGCCGCGTCTGATCCGCATCCCGGATGGCCTCGTCGAGCCGGGGTACACCGAATACGTCTTCCTGTCCTCGATGATCCACGCTCACGCCCAGGAGCTGTTCCCGGGCATGAAGATCAAGGGCTGCTATCAGTTCCGCCTGACCCGCAACGCCGACCTCTCGGTGGATGCCGAGGATGTCTCCGACCTGGCCTCCGCGCTGCGTGGCGAGCTGCTGGCGCGCCGCTACGGCGACGGGGTGCGTCTCGAGGTGGCCGACAACTGCCCGGAAGCGCTCTACACCTTCCTGCTCAAGCAGTTCGACCTGGAAACGCGTGACCTCTATCAGGTCAAGGGCCCGGTCAACCTCAACCGCCTGATGGAAGTCATCGGCGACGTCGGCCGCGAGGACCTGCTCTACGCCCCGTTCACCCCGGGCATTCCCAAGGCGCTCAAGGGCGACAACAGCCTGTTCGATGCGATCCGTCGCGAGGACATCCTGCTGCATCACCCCTTCCAGTCCTTCTCCCCGGTCGAGAACCTGCTCGCCGAGGCGGCGCGTGACCCGAACGTGCTGGCCATCAAGCAGACCCTCTATCGCACCGGCGCCGACTCCAACATCGTCTCCTCGCTGGTGGAAGCCGCACGTCAGGGCAAGGAGATCACCGTGGTGATCGAGCTGCGGGCGCGCTTCGATGAGGCCGACAACCTGCAGCTGGCCTCACGCCTGCAGGAAGCCGGCGCCATCGTCATCTACGGCGTGATGGCCTACAAGACCCATGCCAAGATGCTGCATATCGTGCGACGTGAACACGGCGAGCTGCGTCACTACGCGCACCTGGGCACCGGTAACTACCATGCCAAGACGGCGCGCCTGTATACCGATTACAGCCTGCTGACCGCCAACGAGACGCTGTGCGAGGACGTCCACAAGGTCTTCCAGCAGCTGACCGGCATGGGCAAGCAGCGCAATATCGAGAAGCTGCTGCACGCGCCCTTCACACTGCATGAGCGCATGGTGGAGATGATCGACCGTGAAGCGCGCAATGCCGAGAAAGGCAAGCGCGCCCACATCATCATCAAATGCAATTCACTGACCGAGCCCAAGCTGATTCGCGCCCTCTACCGCGCCTCGCGGGCTGGCGTGCAGTGTGACCTGATCATCCGCGGCGTCTGCTGTCTGCGCCCTGGCGTGCCGGGGATTTCCGACAACATCCGCGTACGCTCGGTGATCGGTCGCTTCCTCGAACACACGCGCACCTTCCACTTCCACAATGCCGGTCAGCCGGAAACCTGGTGCTCCAGCGCGGATTACATGGAGCGCAACATGTTCCACCGCGTCGAGACCTGCTTCCCGCTGCTCGACAAGAAGCTGGCCCAGCGTATCCGCAAGGACCTGGACACCTATCTGGTCGACAACTGCCAGAGCTGGCGTCTGGAAAGCGATGGCCACTACACCCAGCTGGATGCCGGCGACGCGGAACCGATCAGCGTGCAGGAAACCCTGCTGTTCGCCTACGCCGCCAAGGCCTGATCGCGCTCGGCAAGGTCAGGACAGAACAAAGCTCATGAACTCTCGGCCCTCATGCTTGCGTGGGGGCCGTTGTCGTTGGCCCTCCCCACCCGCTTGATCGACCAAGCACCCTCAAGCGAAGCGGGGCCAGGTTCAGGCGCATGAAAAAGCCCCCGTATCATCGATACGGGGGCTTCGCGTTCACACCTGACGCGCGGCGGCTTACATCAGACGCCGATCTGGCCGCCATCTTCGCGCTGGATGACCACGGTCGCGGCGCGGGCACGCACGCTGCCGTCGGTCTCGGCGGTGGCGTCATCGCTCTGCGGCCAGTTGGCCGGGTGCTGGATGTTGATGAACATCGCGGTCTTGTCCGGGGTAGTGAAGATACCGGTGACTTCACAACCGTTCGGGCCCACCGCGAAGCGCTTGAGCTGCGCCTGGTTGTCGGCACCGATCACGGCCGCGTCACCCTCGGCCTGCTCGAGACCTGCCGGCACGACCGCCAGCAGCTGGTCATTGGTGACCTCGGTGATGCCTTCGTAGCCGTTGTCGGTCTGGATCCACAGGATGCTGTCCTGACCTTCGCGGCCATCGAAGTAGAGGCCATCGGGACTGGCGAACTCGTTCATCTCGGTCAGGCCGGACAGGTTGTCGGCATCGCTGGCCGCTGCGCCGAACACGAAGATCTCCCAATCGAAGGCCTTGTGATCGCCCGCTTCACGCCAGCGGATGATCTGACCCGCTTCGTTGTTGCCACGCGGATTGGCCGCGTTGGTCGGCGCGGTCTTGTAACCGACACCCGGCTCCTCGATGGCGGTGCCATCGTTGGTGAAGGCGGCGTCAGTGCCTTCCTCGGTACGCTTGGAGTTGTTGGTCAGCGTCATGTAGACCTCACCGGACACCGGGTCCACCGCGCCCCACTCCGGGCGGTCCATCGGGGTCGCGCCCATCAGGTCAGCCGCATCGGTGGTGTGGATGATGATGCCAGCCAGGTCATCGGCCGCCAGCCCCAGTGCCTCGGCCAGGGTGCGGCCATCCTTGGTCACGGCGTCCGGGGTCAGCTTGAGCCACGTGCCGGTGCCATCGGCGGAGAACTGGGCGACATACAGCGTGCCCTTGTCCAGGTACTTGTCGCCGATCGCCAGGCGGTCCTTGAAGTCACCGGCGCCACGGGCATCAGCGGCGTCCCACTTGGCGTCCGACACGAACTTGTAGATGTACTCGTTGCGCGAATCGTGACCGGAGTAGAAGACCACCGGCTCACCCTCGACCAGCTTGCCCGGCCAGCAACCTTCGTGACGGAAGCGGCCCAGCGCGGTGCGCTTGATGGCCTGCTCGCCGGTGTAGGGGTCGATCTCGACGATATAGCCGAAGGTCCGCGGCTCGTTGCGGTAATCCTTGTCGGCGGTGTCTGCCGTCGGCGTGTTGTCGAAACGCGCGAATTCGCCATCGACTTCACTGGCATCCCCGGCGGCGGTTTCCCAGCCATAGCGGCCACGCTCGGTCTCGATGCCGATGCGGTTGTCATCGAGCTGACGATCGCTGCGCTTGACGAAGTAACCCGGCCAGTTCTCTTCGCAGGTCAGGTAGGTGCCCCATGGGGTGTAGCCGTTGGCGCAGTTGTTGTTGGTACCACGGGTGCGCATGCCATCCGGCGAGAAGGCCGTCTTGACGTAATCGCTGCCCGCCACCGGGCCGCTCAGCTTCATTTCGCTGGCGCTGGTGTAGCGGCGGTTGTAGCGCGAATCGCCCACCACTTCCCACTTGCCGTTGCTGGCCTTCTTGACCTCGACGATGGTCACGCCATGGGCATTGATCTCGGTGCGCACTTCATCGGCCGGACGCTTGCCGGAATCCGCATTGGTTGCGCCGCCCTTGGGTGCCCACAGAGCATCCTGATCGATGTATTCGTTGTTCATGACCAGCAGGAAGTTGCTGGAGGCCGTGTCGTCGCTCAAGGCGAAATTGTGCATGCCATCGTGATGCATGCCGACGGTGTTGAGCTGGATCTCCGGCGTCATCGCCAGGTCCTTGCTCCACTTGGGTGCCTTGGCATTGAGCGGCGTGCCCCACGGCGCCAGCACCTGTGCGGTATACCCCTTGGGAACCACGACTGCATCCGTGCGTGAACCCTTGATCGATTCGAAGGCCAGTGCCAGAGCCGTCTTCTCGCCCGCAGCATTGCTGGCGGCGTTGGCCGTGGTGCTCAGCCCCGCAAGACCGAAACCACCCAGCATGCTGGCAGCCGCCATGCCCAGGCCACCCTGCAGGACACGACGACGCGAGATGTGTCGTTCGATGACGGATGAGAACGTCTCGTTGCTGCTGGGATTAAGCAGGCGATGGTCTTCGATTTCCTTGCTCATGTCGCTTCCCCGTAGTCAGGTTTCGGGTTGTTCTGTTCAGGCATGCCCCTTGAGGGCATGCCGAAGGCAACAAGAGTGATACGCGAGCCCGATGACAATTCCGTGACGAACGGGCAACAAAGGCAAGAGACGACAGCGCCCAACGGCCTTTCGACCGTTGGGCGCTGGGGACTTCAGGACAAGCCGACAAATTCAGCAAACATCAGGCAAGCGCGACGTCATCCTCCCATCGAGGCGCGAGTCTGGCGCCTGACGTCTGACCTCAGGCCTCGCGCAGGCGCTCGGCGGCCAGGCTCAGCAGGTGCTCGGTGGTTTCCCAGCCAAGGCATGCATCGGTGACGGACACGCCATGACGCAGCTGGGAGAGCTTCTCCGCTGCCGGCAAGGCCTGCTTGCCTTCATTGAGGTGGCTCTCGAGCATCACGCCGATCAAGGCATCATCCCCCGCCAGGCGCTGAGAGAGCACATCCAGCATCACTTCGCTCTGGCGACGGTGGTCCTTGCGGGAATTGGCGTGGCTGCAATCGACCATCAGGCGCGGCGTCAGGCCAGCGCCTTCCAGCTCACGCCGGCAGGCGGCCACCGAGGCGGCGTCATAGTTGGGCTGGCCATGGCCGCCGCGCAGCACCACATGGGTGTGCGGGTTGCCCGCGGTCTCGATCAGCGCCGGACGTCCGCTGTCATCCATGCCGAAGTGGCGATGCCCATGCGCCGCCGCCCCGATGGCCTGCACGGCGACCTCGACGCCTCCGTCAGTGCCGTTCTTGAAGCCCACTGCACAGCCGAGGCCGGAGGCCATCTCGCGATGGATCTGCGACTCGGTGGTGCGGGCGCCGATGGCCGCCCAGCCGAGCAGGTCTTCCAGGTAGGCGGCGGTCAGCGGCTGCAGCAGCTCCGTCGCCACCGGCAGGCCCAGCTGGTTGATCTCGCGCATCAGCTCGCGTGCCTGACGCAGGCCGGTGGCCATGTCATCGCTGCCATCCAGGTGCGGATCATAGGCCAGCCCCTTCCAGCCCACCGTGGTGCGCGGCTTCTCGACATAGACACGCATCACCAGCTTGAGGCGATCACGCACCTGCGGCTCGATCACCGCCAGGCGCTGGGCGTACTCGCGCGCGGCCTTGAGGTCATGGATGGAGCACGGCCCGACCACCACCAGCAGACGATCATCGTCGCCGGCGAGAATGGCGTTGATCTCATCGCGATGCTGGCGAATCTGGCCGGCCAGGTCGGCGTCCACCGGCAGCTGCTCGCGCAACTCGCTGGCGCTGGGCAGGGCTTCACGACTGATGCGTCCGGGTGTGGTCGGTGTCTGGGCGGCATCAGAGCGGGTCACGGTGGCGTTCTCGGCAGTCAAGGGATCAACAGTGGCGTCGGCAGTATGCGGGTTGGCGGTCAACACGCGTTCAAGGCTGGCGTTCATGGTCTTCTCTCCTGTGATGAAGCCTCGGCTCCATCACGCAATATTCATTCTGACAGACAGGGACTTCGCGAATCGTCACCCCGGTGTTGCTCGCCCTGCCCCGCGGTGACAGCGGAAAGAGGCAGGACGCCGCTAAATCGCCAGCGCCAATAACCATGCACGACCCGAGCGGAGGCAAGAGAAAAGCGGGTAGTCAGGATAGTGGTGCGCATGGTCATTCCTCTCGTCATTCATGCTGCAATCATTGTCGGCACGTTAGGGTGGCATGCCTCTCGTCATGGATTTCGCAAGGCCCGAAACGCAAGAACCCCCGGCCGTGGCTGCGACCGGGGGTTCTTCAAGGTGGTGGCAGCCCGTACGAGACAGGCGCGCCGTAACCTCAGGCGCGCCCCTGTGTAAACCAATACCAATAGCCGGCCGCACACGCCGCCGTCACGACCTGGCCCGAAGGGCAGGCAGCGACAGTGAACGGGCGGTGGCTGGTGGTCTGATTCATGGGGCGGGCCGGTATCCAGTGGTGACGATGAAAAGGTGATAGGCCTATCCTTGCACTCCAGATCGTCCTGCGCAAGCGTGAACCGGCAACAAACCGTTGCCCGCACGCATAAAGAAGGGCTATCAGCCTGAAGTGGCATCAGTATAATCTTTGGTTGTCGAGCAACATGATCGGCAACACGCATTCGTCCAGCGGTGCCTGACACCGCGCCCACAGCTTGGAATGCATGCATGCAGGATTCCCGAAATGATGCACTGATTGAGTATCTGTCGGGATGCGCCCGGCAGGATGCCAAGGCACTGGATCAGCTCTATCGAGCGACCAGTGCGCATCTATACGCTCAGTTGCTGCGTATCTTGAGACATGAGGCATCCGCGCAGGATTGTCTTCAGCAGGTCTACATCCGGGTATGGGCCGCCGCCGCCCAGTATGACGCCGGCCGCGCCCGCCCGATGACCTGGCTCGGCACCATGACCCGCAACATCGCCATCGACTGGATACGTCGACAGCGACCCAGCGAGCATGACAGCGATGAATTGATCGCCGCCATGCCGGGGCGGAGTGATATCGAGGCAGATGTCGACCTGGCCCAGCACAGTGGTGAACTCCACCAGTGCCTGGCCGAGCTGAATGACGATCAACGCCGCGCCCTGGAACTGGCCTACTTCGAAGGCCTCACCCACCAGGATCTGGCCAATCAACTGGACCAGCCCTTGGGCACCGTCAAGAGCTGGGTCCGTCGTGGACTCGAGAGGTTGAAGACATGCATGAGTCATTTGATCTGAGCGACCCGGAACTGCGCGAAGCCGCAGCGGGCGAATATGCGCTCGGCACATTGACACGCGACGAGCGCGCGGCATTCGAGTCACTGCTGGCCGTCAGCCACGACCTGCAACGTGATGTGGAGCGCTGGCGCGAGCATCTCAACGTGTTCAATGAACAGCTTCCCCCCGTCACGCCACCGGCCCATGTCTGGCAAGGCATCGCCGAGGCGACGGGCACCGCCCGTCAGCCCTGGTGGCGTCGCCTGGGCCTGTGGCAGGGCATGACCGCCACGGCGTTCAGCCTGGCACTGGCAGTCACCCTGACCTTCAGCCTGGGGCACAACGCGGGCATGGAGAGCGACTACGTGTTCGTGGTCAACAACTCTGACAGCAGCCCCGGCTGGATCGTCAACGCCTCCCACTCGGGCGAGATGATGGTGCAGGCCGTCAGGCCCGAAGCGCCGGCCCCCGGCAAGGTCTGCGAGCTGTGGCTGATGGCCAAGGATGGCAAGGAGCCGATGTCACTGGGCATCCTGCCGCACTCCGGCACCATGAAGGTCGAGGTGCCCAAGGAGTATCTGGCCGCCTTCCCCGACAGCGACCTGGTGATCACGCTGGAAAGCCCGCAGGGCGCTCCCTCCGGCAACCAGATGGGCCCGACCCTCAAGAAGGGCCAGCTGACGCCGGTCGAAGGCCGCCACATCCTGTAAGCGCTTCGCTAGTACAGGATGTAGTAGCAACGATCGCCACAACGATCGCAACAACGGTCGCAGCAACGAAAAAAAGCCCCCGCTGAGAAGCGGGGGCTTTTTTGTGCGGTGCTCAGGTCTCGAATGTCACGCCTCGAAAATCAAAAGCGATAACCGAAAGAGCACTGACACAAGCTATCAGCGCAGGTGGCGGCCACCATCCACCGGCAGGGTCGTGCCCGTGACATAGGGACTGTCCAGCAGATAGCGCAGTGCCTGCCAGATGACGCCTGGCCCCGGCACCTGCTGCATCAACGACTTGGCGCGCGCACGCTCGGCATAGTCATCATCATCGTCCGGGCGCAGCATGATCAGCGCCGGCGCGATGGTGTTGACCTGGATGCGTGGCGCGAACATCGACGCGAACGACAAGGTCAGGTTCTCGAGCCCCGCCTTGCTGGCCGCGTAGGCCGCATGCTTGCGCGAGCCCTTCTGGACCACGAAGTCACTCATGTGGACGATGTCCGCCTGCGTCTCGACTCCGGCTTCCAGCAGATCGCGCAGCGCCAGATTGATCAGGTACGGCGCCTGCATGTGGACACGGAACAGCTGCTCGAACAGCTCGCCCTGCCCCTCGCCGTCGCCATCCGGCGCCCAGTCGCCGGCATTGTGCACGATGGCCCGCAATGTCGGAGTCAGCTCACGAATCGCCGCGATGAAGGCCTGGATGCCTGCCTCGCTGGAGAAATCCGTCTGCACGGTGCGAATGCCCAGCGCGCGCAGGGCATCGAGCTCTTCCCGCTCGCGTCGATAACTGATGATGACCGGATGACCATCATCGATCAGTCGCTCGGCACAATAGCGCCCCAGACGCTGGGCGCCGCCCGTGATCAGTATCGGGGACTGGCTCATTCACTCGACTCCTTCAGGCAATGTCAGGCTGCTTCAGGCAGAGACCAGCGCCGGGTCCAGCAGCGGCTCGCGTGGCGCATAGCTGAACACATCGGAGCTCAGCGCGCTGGCCTCGACACCCAATGGCGTCAGCGCATCGACACAGGCATAGACCATGCCCGGCGAGCCGGACAGATAGACGCGCTTGCCCGCCATGCTGCCCGCGTGCTTGCGCAGCGCCTCGTCGATACGCCCCAGATGGCCATTGAAAGCGGCCTCGACACCGGCCGCTTCCAGCGCGCGATGGTGGGCATCACCGACTTCCGGCGCTTCTTCCAGCACCGGGAAATAACGGAAGTTGGGCTGACTGGCGGCCCAGTTGAGCGCCGCGCTCTCCAGGTACAGATCGCGACGCTCGCGCGCCGCCCACCACAGCTCGATGGGCTGGGTCAGGCCACGCGCAAACGCCGCCTGCAGCATGGCGTGCATCTGCGAGAACCCGGTGCCGGCACAGATCAGCACGATGGGGCTGGGGTCGTCGAGGTCCAGCACGCACTCGCCACTGGGCAGGCGCAGCTCAAGTTGATTGGCCGCGACCAGCAGGCTGCGCAGACGCGCGGAATTGCTGCGCTCCGGCCAATGCTGGATATGCAGCTCGAGCACGCCATCATCACTGGCGGCATTGGCGATGGAGAACGGTACCCAGGTGGTGTCATCGAGCTTCATCTCGAGATACTGGCCCGGCGCGTGCGCCAGGGCCTCGGGACGTGCGGCGAAGCGCACACGAAACACGTCCGGGGTCAGATCTTCCACACTCTCGACATGACAGGTCAGGGTCCGCGCCGTCATCGTATCCTCTTGTTATCTGATGCCTGCCGCCAGCGCGCCGCGCAACGACAGGGTAAATGCATGGGTGTTGATGGTCTGTCGCGGAATCAGTCCAGAATGCCCAGACTGTCCCAGCGTTCATCGACACGGGATGTGATCTCTTCGCTCATCACGATGGGCTCGCCCCACTCGCGGTCCGTCTCGCCGGGCCACTTGTTGGTCGCGTCCATGCCCATCTTGGAGCCAAGCCCCGCCGTTGGCGAGGCGAAGTCCAGATAATCGATCGGCGTATTGTCGACCAGAACGGTATCACGGCTCGGGTCCATGCGCGTGGTGATGGCCCAGATGACATCTTCCCACTTGCGGGCATCGACATCATCATCCAGCACGATCACGAACTTGGTGTACATGAACTGACGCAGGAAACTCCAGACCCCCATCATCACGCGCTTGGCGTGGCCGGGGTACTGCTTCTTCATCGTCACCACCGCCATGCGGTAGGAGCAGCCTTCCGGCGGCAGATAGAAGTCGACGATCTCCGGGAACTGCTTGCGCAGAATCGGCACGAAGACTTCATTGAGCGCCAGGCCGAGAATCGCCGGCTCATCCGGCGGACGCCCGGTATAGGTGGAGTGATAGATCGGGTCGCGCCGATGGGTGATGCGCTCGATGGTAAAGACGGGGAAGGTCTCCACCTCGTTGTAATAGCCGGTGTGATCGCCGTAGGGGCCTTCCGGTGCCACGTCATCCGGATACAGATAGCCTTCCAGGATGATCTCGGCGCTGGCCGGGACTTCGAGATCCGACAGGCCGCATTTGACCAGCTCGGTGCGCGAGCCGCGCAGCAGACCGGCAAAGGCATACTCGGAGAGTGAATCCGGCACCGGCGTGACAGCGCCGAGGATGGTGGCCGGATCGGCACCCAGCGCCACCGCGACCGGGAAGGGCTCGCCCGGATGGGCCTTCTGCCACTCGCGGAAGTCCAGCGCGCCGCCACGGTGTGCCAGCCAGCGCATGATCAGGCGATTCTTGCCGAGCTTCTGCTGACGATAGATGCCGAGGTTCTGGCGCTCCTTGTGCGGACCACGGGTGATCACCAGCGGCCAGGTCACCAGCGGCGCGGCATCCCCGGGCCAGCAGTGCTGAATCGGAATCATGTCGAGATCGACATCATCCCCTTCCAGCACGATCTCCTGACAGGGCGCACGCTTGACCTTCTTCGGCCCCATGCTCATCACCTGCTTGAAGATCGGCAGCTTGTCCCAGGCATCACGGAAGCCCTTGGGCGGCTCCGGCTCCTTGAGGAAGGCCAGCAGCTCGCCGACTTCGCGCAGCGCCTCGACAGACTCCTGCCCCATACCCAGCGCCACGCGCCGCGGCGTGCCGAACAGATTGCCCAGCACCGGCATGCTGTGGCCCTTGACGTTCTCGAACAGCAACGCCGGACCACCCGCCTTCAGGGTGCGATCGCAGATCTCGGTCATCTCCAGATAGGGGTCCACCTCGGCACGAATGCGCTTGAGTTCGCCCTTCTCTTCCAGCGCCGCGATGAAATCGCGTAAGTCTCGATACTGCATGGGAGTTTCCGCTCGGCTTGATCAAGTCCCGAGCATACCATTGCCAGCCGGCACTCGGCAGGTCAGCAACGCAAGACGCCCACTTCCCGGGCGGGAAGTGGGCGTCCTGGCAAGCACCTGTCGAGAGCATGGCCAGCCAACCGGCTGGGCCAAGTGTCGATCAGCGGCGCTTCATGGCCTCGAAGAACTCGAGGTTGGTCTTGGTATCTTTCAGGCGATCGATCAGGAATTCGGTAGCTGCCACGTCTTCCATCGGGTTGAGCAGCTTGCGCAGGATCCACATGCGCTGCATTTCATCCTCGGACGCGATCAGGTCTTCACGACGCGTGCCGGAACGACGGATGTTGAGGGCCGGGAAGACACGACGCTCGGCCAGCTTGCGGTCGAGGTGAGCTTCCATGTTACCGGTGCCCTTGAATTCCTCGAAGATGACTTCGTCCATCTTGGAACCTGTATCGACCAGCGCCGTGGCGAGGATGGTCAGGCTGCCGCCTTCTTCGATGTTACGCGCGGCACCGAAGAAGCGCTTCGGCTTCTCGAGGGCGTGAGCGTCGACACCACCGGTCAGCACCTTGCCGGAGGACGGCACCACGGTGTTGTAGGCACGCGCCAGACGGGTCACGGAATCAAGCAGGATGACGACATCCTTCTTGTGCTCGACCAGACGCTTGGCCTTCTCGATCACCATCTCGGCGACCTGGACGTGACGGGCCGGCGGCTCATCAAAGGTGGAGGCCACGACTTCGCCACGCACGGTGCGCGACATCTCGGTAACTTCCTCGGGACGCTCATCGATCAGCAGCACGATGAGGTGACATTCGGGGTTGTTGCGCGTGATGGAGGCGGCGATGTTCTGCAGCATCATCGTCTTGCCCGCCTTGGGCGGCGAGACGATCAGACCACGCTGGCCCTTGCCGATCGGTGCGGTCAGATCAAGGATGCGCGAGGTGATGTCTTCGGTGGAGCCGTTGCCGATTTCCATCAGCAGGCGCGACTGCGGGAACAGCGGCGTCAGGTTCTCGAACAGGATCTTGTGCTTGGCATTCTCGGGGCGGTCAAAGTTGATCTGATTGACCTTGAGCAGCGCGAAGTAACGCTCCCCTTCCTTCGGCGGACGAATCTTGCCGGAGATGGTGTCGCCCTTGCGCAGATTGAAGCGACGGATCTGGGACGGTGAAACGTAGATGTCATCAGGACCCGCGAGGTAGGAAGAGTCTGCACTGCGAAGGAAGCCGAAGCCGTCCTGCAGGATTTCCAGAACGCCGTCGCCGTAGATGTCCTCACCGCTTTTCGCGTGCTTCTTGAGGATGGCGAAGATGATGTCCTGCTTGCGCGAACGTGCCAGATTATCGATGCCCATCGTCTGGGCAAGTTCCAGCAGTTCGGGGACAGTATTTTGCTTGAGTTGGGTAAGATTCATCGGCTTTGTTTGAACGTGGCTCAGGTCAGCAGGGCTGATAGATAAGAAGGGAATCGAGAAGACGGGCAGAAGGCAAGGACCGGCACTGCAAAGGTGCAGACAGAACTCGACAGCATTCCCGGAGGCAAGCGCCTGAGCTGGATGAAGACAGGTGCCAAAAGTTCAGGAAAGATCACTCACCACGGCCGAACAACGAATTCAGCAACGGAGTGTCGAGCTACGGATGTCCAGCGACGACGGACCGGTCGAAGGGACACGGAGCGTCATGCTTCCTGACAGAAAAGTCTTCTCGATATGGAATCTAGCGGTATGAATCGCCTGGTGGCTGGCCGGCATGTCGCGGGCAGCATTACCAGAGGGCTGGCTGACAACTGGGGGACCGTGGGACGGTCGACATGACGCAATCAGAGAGCGTGTAATCAGGCGAACGCCTCGATGGTAGTCAAGCCGGCCCCTGAACGCAAGCCCCGGCGGCCTGGTGGCGCACCCGGCGCTGCCTGAAGCGCTCACCAGCGGCCAGCCAGTGCTGCGATAGCCGCCGCTGACATGACGCTTTCACTGGCGTCTCAAGGCACCCGACGGCGGCAAGGCCCGTCTCACAGATTAGCATCCAGAAAGGCTGCCAGCTGCGCGCGCGGCATGGCGCCCACCTTGCTGGCTTCGACATTGCCGCCCACAAACAGCATCAATGTCGGCACACCGCGCACGCCGAAGCGGGCGGCAAGCTCGGGAGCTTCATCGACATCGACCTTGACGATCTTGAGCTGCCCTTCGTACTCCTCGGCCAGGGATTCCAGCGTCGGTGCCACGCTCTTGCACGGCCCGCACCAGGAAGCCCAGAAATCCACCAGCACCGGATGCTCGCTCTCCAGCACCACGGATTCGAAGTCCCTTTCTGCAATCGGTACCACACGTTCGCTCATCGCGACGTTATCTCCCAGACCCGGTTGGTCTTGCTGATTGTGCTGCGTGATGGCTTGCGACTCATTGAGCGTGATGATGACCCGCGACTTCGTCGTTCTGTCATATCACGCCGCTAGAATAGCATGCCCCATGCGCTGAATGTGCCGCCAGCCCCTCGTGGTGATGGCGCCGTGTGTGACACCGGTTTGACACCTCTGGCCAGTCGCCGCAATCTTGCGAGAGTCGCCGCCGCGCCCTGCTGCCAGCGTCATCTTCCCGCAGCAGGCTCGCGCCCGGTGGCCGCCCACGCTCACGACAACTTCATTGCGCCATGGTCGCTATGCAAGGAAGCCGTCGCAGGAGTTGGCGTGAAGGAGGCAGTGCATGATGCCTGCCATGAATGACCCGCCGTAAAGGACTCCGCCCTTGAGTGAATCAGCACCCTCCCAGCAGCCGCAACCCACCGCCTCTGATGAAGGCAGCGCCGGCAACGAGGCCCCGCTGCTGAAGCTGGCCGCCATCGATCTGGGTTCCAACAGCTTCCACCTGCTGCTGGCCAACCATCAGGCGGGGCAATTGCAGGTCGTGGCCAAGCAGGGTGAGAAGGTCCAGCTGGCGGCAGGGCTGGACGAAGACGGCATGCTCAGCGAGGAAGCCATGGAGCGCGCCCTCAACTGCCTCGCCCAGTTCGCGCCCTTCATCGATGGCATCGAGGCCGACCATCTGCGGGTCGTGGGCACCAACGCCCTGCGCGCCGCGCATAACAGTGAAGAACTGATCGAGCGTGCCGAGGCCCTGCTGGGGCATCCCATCGAGATCATCGCCGGGCGCGAAGAAGCCCGCCTGATCTATCTGGGCGCGGCGCATGCACTGGCCGATGTGCACGGCAAGCGCCTGATCGTCGATATCGGCGGCGGTTCCACCGAGTTCATCATCGGTGAGCAATTCGAGCCCCAGCTGCTGGAAAGCCTGCACATGGGCTGCGTCGCCTATACCAAGGCCTTCTTCCAGGACGGCGAGATCAGCGAGAAGCGCATGCGCCGCGCCGAGCTGGCCGCACGCTCGGAACTGGCCAGCATCCAGCGCACCTATCGCGAGATGGGCTGGGATGACCCGGTCGGCTCCTCCGGCACCATCAAGGCCGCCGCCAACGTGCTGGAAGCGCACGGCTGGGCCCCACATGGCGTGGTCACACGTGAAGGGCTGCACAAGCTGCGCGCGGCACTGCTGGAGTTCAAGCGCCTCGACAAGGTCAGCCTGCCGGGCCTGAAGAGCGATCGCGCCACCGTCTTCCCGGCGGGCATCGCCATCCTGTGCGGTGTCTTCGAGGCACTGGGACTGGAGCAGATGCGCTACTCCGACGGCGCGCTGCGTGAAGGCGTACTGTTCGATCTGATCGGGCGCAACACGCCGGAGGATTCACGTCTGTCGGCCATCGAGTCGCTGCAGCGTCGTTACGGCATCGATACCCGCCACGCCAGCAATGTGCGCGACACCGCCCTGCAGCTGTTCGATCAGGTCGCCGGCGACTGGGCGCTGGGGGCAACGTCACGTCAGCTGCTGAGCTGGGCCGCTGACCTCCACGAAGTCGGCCAGGCGATTTCCCATAGCCAGTTCCATCGCCATGGCGCCTACCTGCTCGAGCATTCCGACCTGCTCGGCTTCTCGCGTCCGGAACAGCGCGCGCTGGCCTTCCTGGTCCGCGCCCACCGTCGCAAGTTCCCCAAGAACGAACTGGCGGCGCTGCCGGAGCCGCAGCAACCGCGTCTGGCGCGTCTGGCACGCCTGCTGCGCATGGCGGTGATGCTCAACCATTCACGCTCGGAAGCACCGGTGCTCGGCATGCATCTCAGCGCCGAAGGCGACGACCTGACGCTCAATCTGACCGAGGAATATCGCGATCACAGCCTGATCAACGATGACCTCAGTCAGGAAAGCGAGCTGCAGAAAGCCGCCGGCATGACGCTGACACTGGCCGATGCCTGAGCGAGCACTGCGCAAGACATCGGCGAGACCGCCCGCTGGCCTCACTGCTGTGTGAGTGCGGCCAGTAGCCACCAGCCCCGCGAGGGATGCCACAGCCCCGCGATTGTCCCGTCGTGCATGCGTGCCACACGCAACTGGTCACGCTGCCACGGCGGGATGTCGGCTTCCTGCAGCAAGCGCTTGAGATCGCGCCGCCCCCGCCCTGCCACTCGCAGTACATCTCCCGGCTGACGTGAGGTGAAGGCAACATGCTGCTCATCCCTTCCCAGCGCCCGCCATGCCTTGCGCGCCTCAGCATCCCACTCGCAGGAAGGCGTCCCGCCGGGTTGGCGACCACTTCTCGCGTAGCCGGTATCGCCTTGTCGATGACGCATACCCTGCTCAATAACGGTATCTGACACCTGCCACCACAGCTGGCCGCGCCACGCGCGCACGCTGACGGTGTATTCGGCATTGGCCCAGTGCACCTCGGCCACCGAGTCGGGCGGCGTGGCGATCAACTGCTGCAGGCTCATCAAGCGACCCCGCGGCGGCACCGGCCAGCCACGCGACTGGCATAGATGGCGCAGGACCAACCGCTGACGTGACTCACTCAAGCCTGCCAGCTCCGCCAGTGACAACTGCGTCTCGTGCGCCCGTCCCTGATCCAGGCCCTGATTAAGTCTCTGATTCAGGCCCTGCCCCTGCTCCTGTCCTTGTCTCTGAGCCAGGCGCTTTGCGCCTGAGACCTGAACCTTCGCCAACAGCTCGGCCGCCAGCTCATCAAGCAGTGACTGCTCTTCCTGCAACTGCTGCGCCGAACGCGCCAGGCTGGCCACGGCCTGCGGCCAGCGCGCCTGCAGCAGCGGCACGACACTGTGGCGCAGGTAGTTGCGATCAAACTGCTGATCGACATTGCTGGGGTCTTCGCACCAGTCGCGCCCGGCCTGCAAGCCCTGCTGGCTCGCCAGTGTCTGGATCTCATCGCGTGGGATGCCCAACAGCGGCCGAAGTAGTCTTGCCCGCTCATGGGCGCGCTGGTCTCGCCCCGGGGATGCCTCGCCCACGGCCAGCGCCCGCTCAGGCGGCATGGCCGCCAGCCCGCGCCCGCCGCTGCCACGCAATGCGTTGAGCAACAGCGTCTCGGCCTGATCATCCTGATGCTGCGCCAGCCACAGGCTATCCCCCGCCGCCAGACAGGCGCTCAGTGCCGCCAGCCGCCCTTCGCGCGCTGCCGCCTCCAGTCCTCGCGACTTGAGTGCTGTCTCCGCCAGCGCCAGATGACGCACGCTCAGCGGTAGCCCGAGACGCGAAGCCAGCCTACGCGCCAGGCGCTCGAAATCATCGTTGGCCGCCTGCAGGCCGTGATGCACATGCACCAGCCGCAGTCGACGCGGGCAGTCCTTGACCGCGCGAGCCGCCAGCCGCGCCAGCATCACCGAATCCAGCCCGCCCGAGAGCGCGATCCACACCGTGCGCCTGGCATCGCTGGCCTCGAGCGCCTCACGCACGGCGACGAGTGCCCGCGACTCTGCCATCTCGCTCAGCGGTTGAGCACGCAGGCACAGCGAATCCAGTGAGGGGGACAGAGACATGTCGGGCTCCTGTCGCGAAGCGGATGAAGGAAGTGGAGGAGAAAAGGAAGTGGAGAAGAAAGCGCCGGCCCTGAACGCAAGAACGCCCCCGGAAGAATCCGGAGGCGTCCTGGTCACGCGGGCATGAACCGATCGCGCATCACGCGAGAGGCACCGGCATCATGCCGGGGCGCCGTAGCTCATCAGGCGCTGGTAACGACGCTCCAGCAGGGCATCGGTATCCAGGGCGCCAAGACGCTCCAGACCTTCGCCCAGCGCGGCCTTGATGCTGTCGGCAGCGGACTGCGGGTTGCGGTGCGCGCCACCCAGCGGCTCCTTGATCAGGTTGTCGACGAAGCCCAGTTCCTTGAGGCGTGAGGCAGTGATGCCCATCGCATCAGCGGCATCGGCGGCACGCTCGGCGCTCTTCCACAGGATGGAGGCGCAACCTTCCGGCGAGATCACCGAGTAGGTGGAGTACTGCAGCATGTTCAGCTCGTCACACACGCCGATGGCCAGTGCGCCGCCGGAACCACCCTCACCGATGACGGTGGAGATGATCGGCGTCTTGAGGCGAGACATCACCGCCAGGTTGTAGGCGATGGCCTCGGACTGACCGCGCTCCTCGGCACCGATGCCCGGATAGGCACCCGGGGTGTCGATGAAGGTCAGGATCGGCATCTTGAAACGCTCGGCCATCTCCATCAGACGGCAGGCCTTGCGGTAGCCTTCCGGACGCGGCATGCCGAAGTTGCGACGCACCTTTTCCTTCACGTCGCGGCCTTTCTGGTGACCGATCACCATCACCGGCTTGTCGTCGAGGCGCGCGATACCGCCGACCAGCGCTTCGTCGTCCGCGTAGTGACGGTCGCCGTGCAGCTCATCGAAGTCCGTGAACAGATTCTCGAGGTAGTCGAGGGTATACGGGCGCTGCGGGTGACGTGCCAGCTGAGATACCTGCCAAGCGCCGAGGTCCTTGAAGATGGACTCGGTGAGCTTGGTGCTCTTTTCCTGCAGGCGAGCGATCTCGTCAGACAGGTTGACCTGGGAGTCGTTACCGACCAGACGGAGTTCCTCGATCTTGGCCTGCAGCTCGGCGATCGGCTGTTCAAAGTCCAGATAATTGGGATTCATAAGGCGTTTCGTTCGTCGTCTCGGGCAGCCAGGAAAGCGAGTCGGCCGGGTCACTCCCCCTGAGCACACGCTCAGGCGATCTGTGGCTCGCGGCGGTCACAGTCGGCATGGAATTGGGTACGGAAAAGATGGACAGGCATTATCGCACCCTGTTCGACAGGTGCAAACCTTGCCCGCCTGTTAGGCGTGGATTAACTCTGCGCCCACGCCGCTCATCTCGGTGCTGCGCCTGCCCCACCGCTTGGCGAGACAGGCACCATCCTGTCGGCCAGCACCTCACTCACGGTACTTGAGGCGCACACCGCGCTGGCCTTCCACCTCACCCAGCTGGATCAACAACTCATCACTGGGCGCAACGCGCCATTGCTCGCCCAGCTCCAGCCAGGCCTCCGCCGCGGCGTTGCGATAACGCAGGCGCATCGGCAGGCCTTCACTGGCCAGGTGTGGCGTCAGCAAGGTGGTCAGCTGCTGGGTGAAGCGACCGCCGATGTCCTCGGCGGCGATGCTCATCTCGACCGCCTCACCGAAGCGCGCCCGCGCATCGATGATCGGCGTGACGTCCTTGCCGCGCAGACGCAGGCCACCGGAGTAGTCATCCTGGCTGACCTCGCCCTCGACGATCACCACGCTGTCAGGCACCAGCTTGTTGCGCACCTGATCGTAGAGCTCACCGAACATCGAGGCCTCGATGCGCCCGGTGCGGTCATCCAGGGTCACGAAGGCCATGGTGTCGCCCCGCTTGGACTTCATGGTGCGCATGGCGATCACCAGCCCGGCGATGCGCTGCGGCTCACGCGACGGCTTCAGATCACTGATGCGCGCATTGATGAAGCGCTTGAGCTCACCCTCGTACTCATCGATGGGATGGCCGGTCAGATAAAGCCCCAGAGTGTCCTTCTCGCCGGTGAGGCGCTCCTTGTCGGTCCACTCGCGGGCCTTGCGATAGCCGGCGTAGACATCGGTTTCCGGCTCGCTGAAGGCATCGCCGAACATGTCGGTGATGCCGACATCATTGTTGGCGTGATTCTGGGAGGCGGCCTTGAGCGCATCCTCCACCGCCAGCATCAGCACCGCACGCGACGGGCCGATGTTGTCCAGCGCGCCGGAGCGGATCAGCGCTTCCAAGGTGCGCTTGTTGATCTTCTTGGCGTCGATGCGCTTGCAGAAATCGAAGATGTCGCTGAACGGGCCACCCTCGGCGCGCGCGCTGACGATGGCATCGATCGGGCCCTCGCCGACGCCGCGAATGGCGCCCAGGCCGTAGACGACGCGCCCTTCCAGGTCGACGGTGAACTTGTAGCCGCCGATGTTCACATCCGGCGGCGTGACCGTGAGGCCGATATGGCGGCACTCCTCGATCAGCGGCACCACCTTCTCGATGGTCTGCATCTCGGTCGAGATCACCGCGGCCATGAACGGCCCCGGATAGTGCGCCTTCAGCCAGCCGGTCTGGTAGGAAACCAGACCATAGGCCGCCGAGTGCGACTTGTTGAAGCCGTAACCGGCGAATTTCTCCACCAGGTCGAAGATGTTGCCGGCCAGGTCCTTGTCGATGCCCTTGCCCGCACAGCCTTCCATGAAGCCGGCGCGCTGCTTGGCCATCTCTTCCGGCTTCTTCTTGCCCATCGCGCGGCGCAGCATGTCGGCCTGACCCAGCGTATAGCCGGCCAGCACCTGCGCGATCTGCATGACCTGCTCCTGGTACAGGATGATGCCGTAGGTCGGCTCCAGTACCGGCTTGAGCAGCTCATGCTGGTAATCCGGGTGTGGATAAGACACTTCGGAACGACCGTGCTTGCGGTTGATGAAGTCATCCACCATGCCGGACTGCAGCGGGCCGGGACGGAACAGGGCCACCAAGGCGATCATGTCTTCCAGGCAGTCGGGCTTGAGCTTCTTGATCAGCTCCTTCATGCCGCGGGATTCCAGCTGGAAGACGGCCGTCGTCTCCGCCTTCTGCAGCATGTCGAAGGTCTTGGCGTCATCCAGCGGGATGTCATCGATATCCAGCGGCGCCAGCCCTTCCCGCTCACGGATCTTGTCGACCATCTCGGTCGCCCAGTCGATGATGGTCAGGGTGCGCAGACCCAGGAAGTCGAACTTGACCAGCCCGGCCTCCTCGACGTCGTTCTTGTCGAACTGGACCACCAGACCGCTGCCGTCTTCATCACACAGCAGCGGCGCGAAGTCGGTCAGCTTGGTCGGCGCGATCACCACGCCGCCGGCGTGCTTGCCGGTGCCGCGCGTGGTGCCCTCGAGCTTGAGCGCCATCTCCCAGATTTCCTGGGCTTCCTCGTCGTTGTCGATGAATTCCTTGAGCTGCGGCTCCTGCTCGATGGCCTTCTCGAGCGTGATGCCGACCTCGAAGGGAATCAGCTTGGAGAGCTTGTCGCCCAGCGAGTAGGGCTTGCCCTGGGCACGCGCCACGTCACGCACCACGGCCTTGGCGGCCATGGTGCCAAAGGTGACGATCTGCGAGACCGCGTTGCGCCCGTAGCGCTCGGCCACGTAATCGATCACGCGGTCACGCTTCTCCATGCAGAAATCGACGTCAAAGTCGGGCATGGAGACACGTTCCGGGTTCAGGAAGCGCTCGAACAGCAGGTCATATTCCAGCGGGTCCAGATCGGTGATCTTCTGGGCGTAGGC
The DNA here is from genome assembly GCF_029846405.1 of Cobetia sp. 29-18-1. Taxonomy (NCBI): domain Bacteria; kingdom Pseudomonadati; phylum Pseudomonadota; class Gammaproteobacteria; order Oceanospirillales; family Halomonadaceae; genus Cobetia; species Cobetia sp. 29-18-1. The sequence goes on along the minus strand of NZ_JARWKS010000004.1, from coordinate 65,643 downwards.
CACCAGCGAGCCGGCACCGGAACCACGCCCCGGGCCGACCGGCACGCCGTTGTCCTTGCCCCACTGGATGAAGTCCATGACGATCAGGAAGTAACCGGGGAAGCCCATCTGCAGGATGATGTCGAGCTCGAAATCCAGCCGCGTGCGATAGCGCTGCTCGATCTCGGCCCAGGCCTCGCTGTCGCGCGGATGCCTGGCGTGGGGATACAGCTTGTCGAGGCGCTCCGTCAGGCCATCATGCGAGACCTTGCGGAAGAACTGGTCCATCGTCATGCCTTCCGGCACCGGGAACTCGGGCAGGAAGTAGGTGCCCAGCTGCACGGTCACCGAGCAGCGCGCCGCGATCAGCACACTGTTCTCGAGCGCTTCGGGAATGTCGGAGAACAGCTCGCTCATCTCCTCGGCGCTCTTCAGGTACTGCTCATCGCTGTAGCGGGTCTCGCGCCGCGGGTCATCCAGCGCCTTGCCTTCGCCGATGGAGACGCGCGTCTCGTGGGCCCAGTAGTCCTCCCGCTTGAGGAAGCGCACATCATTGGTGGCGACCACCGGCGTATCGGTGGCCTCGGCCAGCGCCACCGACAGGTGCAGGCACTCTTCCTCGTACTGACGCTGGGTGCGGGTCAGCTCCAGATAGAAGCGATCCCCGAACACCGCCTTCCACTCACCGAGCAGTGCCCGGGCGCTGTCTTCGTGGTCCGACAGCAGATGACGGCCGATCTCGCCTTCACGGCCACCGGACAGCACGATCAGGCCCTCGGCCTGCTCGAAGATCCACTGTTTCTCGAGGTAGGCGCGGTCCTGCTTCTGGCCATCGGTCCAGCCGCGCGAGATCAGCTCGGTGAGGTTGCGATAGCCGGTGTCGTTCATCGCCAGCAGCGTGAGGCGATACGGGCGTGTGGCATCCTGGGGATTGATCAGCCACATGTCGGCACCGATGATCGGCTTGATGCCAGCAGCGCGCGCATTGGAGTAGAACTTGACCAGCCCGAACAGGTTGGCCTCGTCAGTCACCGCGACAGCCGGCTGGCCCGCCGCGGCGGTCGCCTTGATCAGCGGCTTGACGCCGGGCAGACCATCGACGAGGGAGAACTCGGTGTGAACGCGCAGGTGAACAAAGGGCGTGGTCATGGAATCGGCTCGTGAAGTCGGCGTGACGGTGAAGGATTCGGTTGCGGCGGGTGCTGTCGTCGCTGCGGGTGCCGGCGGCTGCGAGGTTGAAGGCTCGGGCTCGGGCTCGGGCTTCAAGGATAGCCTGTCAGCGCCATCGCCTGAAGGCATAGCATCTGAAGGCGCAGCATCCGCCCGGGCAGGCTCGACTGACGGGGATGCCGTGGTCTCACTAGCATCAGTCAGACCACGGCTGGCGGCTTTTTTGCCGTGGGCTGCTGGCTCGCCTCGCTTGCCTCGCTCGGCTCCGGGGCCGGAAGCGCGATCAGCGCGTCCGGCGGCACGGCCTGTGGCACGTGCCCCGACATGAACAGTCGCTTGACCGGTCCGAAGCTCTTGCGATGCAGGGTGAGGATGCCATGTTCCTCGATGGCGGCCTGATGCTCACGGGTCGGGTAGCCCTTGTGACGCGCGAAGCCATAGGCGGGGAAGTGTGAATCCAGCGCCGCCATCTGGGCGTCACGATGCACCTTGGCCAGAATCGAGGCTGCGCCGATGGCAGCGTGGCGCAGATCACCCTTCACCACCGCCATGCCGGGAACCTCGTGTCCCGGCAGGCGGTTGCCATCCACCAGCAGGTATTCCGGACGCACGCCCAATGCATCGATGGCGCGCCGCATGGCCAGGTGCGTGGCCTGATAGATGTTCAGCTCATCGATCTCGTCACTGGTGGCCTCGGCGATCGCCCACGCCCAGGCACGGGCCCGAATCTGCTCGTAGAGGGCCAGACGCTTCTTCTCGCTGAGCTTCTTGGAGTCGGTGATGCCCTCGATGGGGTCATTCGGGTCCAGAATCACCGCTGCCGCCACCACCGGGCCGACCAGCGGCCCACGCCCGACCTCGTCGATACCGGCCAGCAACTGCCCCTGATAGGGAATCACCAGCGGCGGAAAATCATCGGCGGGTTTACGCTTGCGCGCAGAAGGCGTGGTGGCGTGGCTGTCGGCAGAGTCGGTCATGATATCTCAAGGCGTAAGACAACAGGCAGAGCGCCAATGCGATCTGCCTGTCGAGGTGATTCAATCAAGGGTAGCGCAATGTCTGGCGGCGACACGCGGGATCAGCGTCCGGCCAGTTCACCGATGGCGATGGCGGCCGCGGCGCTGGCATCACAGGTCAGTTCACGATGCATGGCGGTGAAACGCTCACGCAGTTCTCGTTGGCGGGCGACGTCACCTGCGGCACGCGACAGCAATGGCGCAAGGCTTTCCTCGATGGACTCCGGCGTGGCGGCGTCCTGGATCAGCTCCGGCACCAGCGTCTCGCGGGCGATCAGATTGGGCAGGGAAATCCACTCGGTCTTGACCATATGCCGCGCGATGCGATGCGTCATCGGCGCCATGCGATAGGCCACCACCATCGGGCGGTGACAGAGCAGGCATTCGAGTGCCGCCGTGCCGGAAGCCAGCAGCACGGCATCGGCGGCGGTCATCGCTTCACGCGATTGGCCATCCACCAGATGGATGCGACTGCGATCCAGCCCTTCACGCTCCGCCATCAGGGACTCGAGCTCGGTGCGCCGCAGCGGCGTGGCCGCCGGGATCACCACCTCAAGGCCGGGGTAACGCTGACAGAGGCGCTCGATGGCGGCCAGGAAGGTCTCGCCGAGAAAGCGGATCTCGTTGGCGCGGGAGCCCGGCAATACCGCCAGCAGCTGCACTTCCGGGTCGATCCCCAACTGCCCACGGGCAGCAGCGCGATCATCCTCGAGCGGCAACTCATCGGCCAGCGGATGGCCGACGAAGGTCACCGGCACCTGATGCTCACGATAGAAGGCGGCCTCGAAGGGCAGGAAGGTCAGCATGCGATCGACGGCGCGGCGAATGGTCTTCACGCGCCCCTGACGCCAGGCCCACACGGAGGGGCTGACGTAGTGCGCGGTGGTGATGCCCTGCTTGCGCAGGCGCAGCTCGAGCCCCAGATTGAAGTCCGGGGCATCGATGCCGATCATCACGTCGGGTTGCCACTCAAGGGCGTCGCGCAACAGATGGCGACGGACCTTGATCAGCGCCGGCAGATGCTTGAGCACCTCGACCAGCCCCATCACCGACAGGGTTTCCAGCGGATAGAGGCTGTCGAAGCCCTCGGCCTGCATGCGCGGACCGCCGATGCCACGAAACTCGACATCGGGATAGCGCGCCTTGAGCGCGCGCATCAGGCTGGCACCGAGGATGTCACCGGAGAGTTCCCCGGCTACCAGGTAGATGCGCATGCTCAGCGAGTCAGTCCGCGAGTGGACGCCTTGAGCGAGGCGATGAAGACATCGCGCTCGGCCAGCGGCGGCTCGGCTTCCAGCTGCTCGAGGGCCTGGGCCAGCGTCAGCCCCTGACGGAAGACCGTCTTGTAGGCCGTGTTCAGCGCGGAGATGGTCTCGCGGCTGAAGCCACGACGCTTGAGGCCAACGCTGTTGAGGCCATGCGCTTCCGCCGGATGGCCATTGACCATCACGAAGGCCGCGATGTCCTTGGTGATGATGGAGCCACCACCCGCCATGGCATGTTCGCCGATATGGCAGAACTGATGCACCGCCGACAGGCCGCCCAGAATGACGTGGTTGCCGAGATGGACATGGCCACCCAGCGTCGCCTGATTGGCCATGATGCAGTCGTCACCGATGATGCAGTCATGGCCGACATGCGAGTAGGCCATGAACAGGTTGCGACTGCCGATACGCGTGAGGCTGGCATCCTGGACGGTGCCGCGATGCAGGGTCACGCCCTCGCGGATGACGTTGTCATCCCCGATTTCCAGGCGCGTCGGCTCACCGGCGTACTTCTTGTCCTGACAGTCCTCGCCCACTGACGCGAACTGGAAGATACGGTTGCGCTCACCGATGACGGTGGTGCCCTTGATGACGACATGCGGCCCCACCACCGTGCCAGCGCCGATCTCGACATCAGCCCCGATCACGCAGAACGGGCCGACCTCGACATCATCGGCCAGGCGGGCGCCGGGATCGACAATGGCAGTAGGATGTATCAAGCGACCTTCCTCTCGGCACAGATGATTTCGGCCTCGCAGACCAGATCGCCGTCGACCTTGGCCTGACAGGCGAATTTCCAGATGCCACGCTTCTCGCGCAGCACGCGGGCGCTGATCTCGAGCTGGTCACCCGGCATCACCGGGCGCTTGAAGCGCACATTGTCGCTTCCGACGAGATAATAGATGTAGCCATCGGCGGGACGTTTGTCGACGGTCTTGAAGCCGAGAATACCCGCCGCCTGAGCCATGGCTTCCACGATCAGAACGCCCGGCATGATCGGGTGCTCCGGGAAGTGACCATTGAAGAACGGCTCATTGATGCTGACGTTCTTGCGCGCGACGATGAACTCGCCAAGGGTCAGGTCCATGACACGATCGATCAGCAGGAAAGGATAGCGGTGCGGGAGATACTCACGGATCTCGTTGACGTCCATAACCATTGGCTTGCAACCTCTGAAATAACGAAATGCCTGCCGCTCGCGGGCAGGCATGTAATGACGGTCCGGACCGCCGTTCGGGCAATGGCACGCATTATAGCGTCCTTGCGCGTGGCTGGCAGCCGCTCATTGCCCGACAGTGCGCCAAGCAGGTGCGAGACTCTGCTCTGGACAGGTACTACCCGGGCTTGCAGTACTACTTGTCCTTCAAACTCTTCTCGACCTGATTCAAGCGTCGCGCCAACTGATCCAACTGCTTGAAACGTACGGCATTTCTGCGCCACAGGCCGTTATCCATCGCACCAGTGCCGGAGGAATAGACGCCCGGCTTGGTGATGGAGTTGGTCACCAGACTCATGCCGGTCACCTGCACGCCATCGGCGATCTCCAGGTGCCCCGCCAGCCCCACGCCACCGCCCATCAGACAGTAGCGACCGACCTTGGTGGAGCCGGCGATGCCGACACAGCCCGCCAGCGCCGAGTGGTCACCGATCTGCACGTTGTGCGCGATCTGGACCTGGGAGTCGATCTTGACGTCATTGCCGATGATGGTGTCACCGAGCGCACCACGATCGATGCTGGTGCAGCTGCCGACTTCGACATCATCGCCGATCAGCACGCCACCGAGCTGGGCGATCTTGTGCCAGCCCTTGCCATCGTGGGCAAAGCCGAAGCCATCGGCACCGATCACGCAGCTGCTGTGGAGTACCGCGCGCGCCCCGATCACCACGCCATGATAGAGCGTGACATTGGGGTGCAGCAGACAGCCCTCGCCCAACACGCTGTCAGCCCCGATCACGCAACCCGCGTGAATGCGCGTGTTGTCGCCGATGCTGACGCCCGGACCGATCACGACCTGCGGGCCGACCTCGACATTGGCCCCCAGGGTTGCGGTCTCGTCGATGACGGCACTGGCGTGCACGCTCGCCTGAGGCTCGACCGCCAGCGGATCGAACAGACGCGACAGCTCAGCGTAGGCCAGATACGGATTGTCCAGCACGAGGGCATTGCCCTTGCACTCTTCAAGATGGCTTTCATGCAGCAGCACGGCAGTCGCGGCGGTTTCCCCGAGATACTTGAGGTAGGCGCGATTGGCGAGGAAGGCGATATCGCCGGGCTCAGCATCGACCAGCGTCGACAGGCCGGTGACCCGGACAGCCGGGTCACCGACGAGACGAGCGCCCAGCCGCTGAGCCAGATCCTCGAGAGTGTAAGAGAATTGTCGCTTTTTCATTCTGTCTCTGGGCGCTGAGCGCCTCTGGCTCGCATTCGCGTTGGCATGCTCGGATGCAACACATCCCGCACGCTTGCGCGCGCGGGATGTACTCAGTTGAGCGAGTTGAACACCTGAGTCACTTCATTGGTCAGGTCCATACCGTCCTTGCTGTAGACCGTCGCATTGCGGTCGACCAGCAGCTCGATGCCATGCTTGTCGACGACCTGCTGGATGGCCTTGTCGAGCTTCGGCTTGGACTGCTTGAGGAAGGCCTGCTCCGCCTGTTGCTGCTGCTGCTGGACCTGGCCACGCAGCTGCTGGAACTGGCCGCCCTTCTGGCGCAGCTGCTGCTGCACGGACTGACGCTCGGAATCGGACATCACGGCGCCGTCCTTCTGCAGCTTGGCCTGCAGGGATTCCAGTTCCTTGGCGAGTGCCTTGGCCTGGTCCTGCTTGCCGGCCAGCTGATTCTTGAGCTGGTTCATGGAAATCTTGGCCGAGTCGGAACTCAACAGCGCCTGGCGCCAGTCGAGGACCGCGACTTCGGTGGCCTGTGCCAGCATCGGAGTCGCCATGGCGGCAAGGCCACCAGCCAGACACAGGGCGCGGGTCAATTTACGCATCACACAAACTCCTTGTAGGCCTGTTGTTCAGTCACTGATGACTCAGCGACCGACGGTGCGAGGACCGGCGACGGAACAGGGACAGCGCCGCCGGTGGTCGTGACGAAGGCCGCACCGGCTCAAGCGGGTACGGCCTCGTACGGCCTTAGAAGGTCTGGCCCAGCGAGAACTGGAAGATTTCGGTGTCATCGTCGTCATCGTCACCGATCGGCTGGGCGACACTGAAGGTCAGCGGGCCTACCGGCGTGATCCACGACAGGCCGATACCGGCACTGTAATTCAGCTCGCCCAGGTCGACACCGCTCTCACAGCTGCTGGTGTCACTGGAGCTCACGTCGTAGCACGACGTCAGATAGGTGTTACCGGCATCGACGAAGAACGACGGCTGCACCGAGCGCTTGTCCTTGATGAAGGGCATCGGGAAGATCAGGTCCACCCCACCTTCGATCAGGATGTTGCCGCCGATGGTATCGTCGTCACCATCGTTCTGCTCAGTGGTGGACTGCCCCAGGGTATTGGAGCTGTAGCCACGCACGCTGCCCAGACCACCGGCATAGAAGTTCTTGAAGAACGGATAGGTATCGCCGGAGAACGAGTTGGCATAGCCCAGCTCGGTACGGAACTTGAGTGACCAGTCCTGACTCAGCTCGAAGTACTTGGATCCCTTGTAGCGGAGCTTGTAGTAATCCGCATCGGAGCCCGGCACCGCCACTTCCAGCGACAGCAGCTGAGAGCTGCCCGCCGTGGGCAGGATGCCACGATTGAGGTTGTTGCGAGACCAGCTGGCCGTCAGCTTGTAGAGATTGAAGTCTTCGCCTTCATCCTCGATGAACTGCGTGACCTCCGCCGGGCTGTCGTCGAAGTCCTTGACGCGCACGAACTCGTAACCGCCGCCGAAGTTCAGACGTGACAGCTCGTTGATCGGGTAACCGAAGTTGATCCCGCCACCGAAGCTGTCGGTCGCGTAGCTGGCGACGTCGTCATCATCGTCGTAATCCACCTTGCGGTAGAACATGTTGTAGCCGCGCGAGATGCCATCCAGCGTCCAGTACGGGTCGGTATAGCCGAAGCTGACGTTGGTGTAGTCATCCGACTTCTGGGCGTTGATGTTGACTTCGTTACCGGTGCCCAGGAAGTTCTTCTGCGACAGGCCCACCCCGTAGATGACACCGTCACCCTGGGAGAAACCGACCGACGCCGAGATCGAGCCTGACGGCTGCTCCTCGACGTTGTAGTTGACGTCCAGCTGGTCCGGCTCGCCGGCGACAGGACGCGTGTCGACATCGACCTGCTTGAAGAAGCCGAGACGCTCAAGCTTCTGCTTGGACTGCTTGATCTTGTCGGTGGAGGCCGGTGCACCTTCCAGCTGGGTCATCTCACGACGCAGCACTTCGTCTGCAGTGGTGGTGTTGCCCTTGAAGTTGATGCGACGCACGTAGGCGCGCTTGCCGGGGTCGACCGCGAAGGTCAGATCGACGGTGTCGCTCTCTTCGTTGACCTCCGGCACCGCGTTGACCTTGGCGAAGGCGAAGCCGTCGGCACCCAGTGCCTGGCGCAGCGCCTCGCTGGAAGCGGTCACATCACGCTGGGAATAGAGGGCATCCGGGGCGAGCTTGACCAGATCGCGGGCGCGCTCTTCCTTCATCTTCAGGTCACCGGCAAAGCCGATATTGCCGATCTTGTACGGCTTGCCTTCATCGACGTTGATGGTGACGAAGATCTCGGACTTGTCCGGCGAGATGGACACCTGGGTCGAGCGCACCTGGAAGTTGACGTAACCGCGATCGAGATACCAGGACTTGAGGGTCTCGATATCGCCGGTCAGCTTCTCGCGCGAGTATTCATCATCGGAGAACCAGCCGAAGAACCAGCTCGGCTTGTCTTCCAGCTCCAGCTGTTCGCGCAGGGTCTCGTCATCGAAGGCATCGTTGCCGACGATGTTGATCTGATGAATCTTGGCGATCGCGCCTTCCTTGACGTCGATGTTGACCTGTACGCGGTTGCGCTCGAGTTCCTCGACAGAGGTCTCGATACGCGCGCTGTAGCGGCCCTGAGCCTGGTAGACACGCTCGAGCTCACGCTGCATCTCTTCCAGCGTGGAGCGCTGCAGAACCTGACCCTCGGCCAGCCCTGCTTCCTTGAGGCCCTTGCGCAGGTCTTCGTCGGGAATCTGCGAGTTGCCGTCAATCTCGATCTTGGAGATCGTCGGACGCTCGACCACATCGATGATCAGGACATCGCCATCACGCTTGAGGCGGATGTCGTCGAACAGGCCCGTGTCGAACAGCTGACGCGCAGCCGACGACAGGTCCTCTTCTTCCACATTCTGATCCGCGGAGACGGGGAAGGCGTTGAAGACGGTGCCCGCAGACACGCGCTGGAGGCCCTCTACCCGGATGTCCGAAATTTTAAAAGATGCGGCCAAGGCGCCCTGACTGGCCCCGAGCAGCGCAGCTGCCAATCCAATGGTCTTGAGTTTCATGCAGTCGCTTCGCTTCTCTGGATTCCGCCCGCTTGGGTGAACAGGCACCTTATACACAACCCCCTGCAACTGACAAGACAGCTACGAGTGAGGATCGGCAATCGGGGCCGAAGTCGTGTGGGCATGATGACGGGAGTTGATCGCATTGACCAGCCCGTGCAATGAATTGACCCCCATGGGCATCGACAGTTCAGATTCGGTTCATCCTGCGGGAGCCATCACGTGCTGATGGCTCCCCGAATCCGTCACCAAAGACGCATGAGATCGAAGTAGATGGCCATCAGCATGAGGGAACCGACCAGCGCCATGCCGATCTTCAGCCCCGCATTCTGGACCTCTTGCGAAAGTGGTTTGCCGCGCACGGCTTCCACCAGATAGAACAGCAGGTGCCCGCCATCCAGCACCGGAATCGGCAGCAGGTTGAGGACACCCAGGCTGATGGAGAGATAGGCCATGAAGCCGAGGAAGGCCTCGAGGCCGGAGCGCGCCGTGTCGCCGGCGATACGCGCGATGGTGATCGGACCAGACAGGTTGGACGGTGCGATCAGACCAACCAGCATCTTGCGGATCGAATCCAGCGTCAGCACCGTCATCTCGCCGGTCTTGCCGACGGCCTGTCCGACGGCCGCCAGCGGTCCGAAGCTGAGCTCGCGCTGATACTGCTCGGGCCAGCTGACGTTCTCGACACCGGCGCCGACCTGCCCCACCACACGCCCGTCATCGAGCGAATTGCTGGCGGGTGTCAGTGACAGCGTCTCTTCCTTGCCATCACGCGCCACCAGCACCGACAGCGTCTCACCCGGCGCACCGCGCACGCGCTCGACGAAATCGATCCAGTCGACCACCAGGGTGCCATCGATGCTGACGATGCGGTCACCGGCCTGCAGGCCTGCCGCCTGAGCGGCGCCACCGTCCAGCACACGCCCCAGCACCGCCGGCAGCTGAGGACGCCAGGCCGTGATGCCCAGCGTCACCAGCGGACGCGGCGGATCCTGATCGACCAGGAAGCGTGTCACGTCGAGGGACTGCTCGTGCGTGGCGCTGGCACCCTCGGCACGCGTGGTGAGCGTCAGGCTGTCATCGCCAATCGCACCGATCAAGCGCAGGTTGACCTCATCCCACGAGGGAGTGGCCTGACCATTGATGGCGACGATCTCGGTCTTCGGCGCAAGGCCGGCGCGGCCAGCCGGCGAGTCCGGCGCCACGGCACCGACCATCGGCACCACCGTGGTGGTACCGGCGACGAACAGCGCCCAGTAGGCGACGATGGCCAGCAGGAAGTTGGCCAGCGGGCCCGCCGAGACGACGGCGATACGCTTCCACACCGACTTGGTATTGAAGGCCAGATGACGCTCGGTCGGATCGACCGGCCCCTCGCGCTCATCCAGCATCTTGACGTAGCCACCCAGCGGGATGGCGGCGATCCCGTACTCGGTGCCGTGGCGATCGGTCCACGACCAGAAGGGTTTGCCGAAGCCGATGGAGAAGCGCAGCACCTTGATGCCGCAACGACGCGCGACCCAGAAATGACCGTACTCATGGATGGTGATCAACACCCCCAACACGACGATCACGGCAAGAATATTCTGGATCACACCCATCACGCGCTCCTGGAGATTGGTGCCCGAGATGGGCAGCCTGCCTTGCCACGCTCACGAAGAAAGTGACAAGACAGTGCAAGATAGGATTTCAGGGCCCGGCGAGGGCCAACTCGGCGGCAGCCAGCTCACGCGCCGCCGCGTCTTCGGCGAGAATCACCTCGAGGCCATCCACCGCCAGTGGCGGACGCGCCTGCATGACGGCCTGCACCACTGCCGGGATTCGATCGAAGGCCAGGCGACCCTCGAGGAAGGCGGCCACGGCCACCTCGTTGGCGGCATTCATCACCGCAGGCCAGGTGCCGCCTGCCGCGATGGCCTCGCGCGCCAGCCGCAGACACGGGAAGCGCGTCTCGTCGGCGGCACGGAAATCGAGACGCGCGACCTGAAACAGGTCCAGCGGCTCGACGCCGGCATCGATACGCTCCGGCCACGCCAGCGCATAGGCGATCGGCGTACGCATGTCCGGATTGCCCATCTGGGCCAGCACCGAGCCATCACTGTAGGCCGCCATCGAGTGAATCACGCTCTGGGGATGCACGACCACCTGAATGTCGTCCGGCCCGCAGGCGAACAGCCAGCAGGCCTCAATCAGCTCCAGGCCCTTGTTCATCAGGGTGGCGCTATCGACGGAAATCTTGCGCCCCATCGACCAGTTGGGATGCGCGCAGGCCTCGTCCGGCGTCACCGTCGCCAGCCGCTCGGCAGGCCATTCGGCATCATCGCGGAACGGGCCGCCGGAGGCGGTCAGCAATAGCTTCTCGACGCCGATCGGCGCCAGGCCATCACGATGCTGGGCCGGCAGGCACTGGAAGATGGCGTTGTGCTCGGAATCGATCGGCAGCAGGGTCGCCCCGTGCTGCTTCACCGCATCCATGAACAGCTGCCCGGCACACACCAGCGCTTCCTTGTTGGCCAGCAGCACGCGCTTGCCAGCCCGCACCGCCGCCAGTGTCGGCAACAGGCCAGCCGCACCGACGATGGCGGCCATCACGCTATCGACTTCAGGCGCCTCGCTGATGTCGACCAGTGCCTGCTCACCATGGCGCACCTCGATGGGCGTGCCCTGATAGCTCTCGACGCCCTTGAGCGCCTCACTGAGCCACGCAGCCGCCTCGCACGAGGCGATCACCGCCACCTGCGGGCGATGCGTCAGGCACAGCTCCAGCAGCGCCTCGTGACGCGTGGCAGCGCTGAGCGCATGCACCCGATAACGCTCGGGATGGCGCGCGATCACATCCAGGGTGCTGGACCCGATGGAGCCGGTCGCACCGAGAATGGTGATGCGCTGCAGCGCAGGCGCCTCATGAGGAATCTCGTGGTTCACGTTCACATTCGTGCTCACGCACCACCTCCCAGCACCCACGGCAACAGCAGGGCAAACAGCGGCACCGCCGCGGTCAGGCTGTCGATGCGGTCCATCACGCCACCATGACCGGGCAGCAGATGGCTTGAGTCCTTCACCTGACGCTGGCGCTTGAACATGCTCTCGAGCAGGTCACCCAGCACCGAGACGGCCGTCACGCCCAGCGTGACCAGCAGCAGCGGCAGCCAGTCGGCCAGCCCCGCCAGCGCATAGCCGGTCGCCAGCAGGCCGGTGGCCACCAGACCACCGTAGACGCCCTCCCAGGACTTGCCCGGGCTGACGCGCGGCGCCAGCTTGCGCTTGCCGAAGCGCTTGCCGGAGAAGTAGGCACCGATATCCGCCGCCCACACCATCAGCAGCACATACAGCAGCCACTCACCGCCACTGGCCTTGAGCTGCACGAAGCCGAACCAGGTCGGCAGCAGTGCCAGCACGCCGACGCCCAGCCGCACGCCGGTCGCCTGCCATTCCTGACTGGCGGCCGGATAGCGCATTACCCAGCGCAGATTGACCAGCCATGCCAGTGCCGCCAGATACAGCGGCCAACGCGCAAGAGCGCCATCGAACTGCCAGACCAGCAGCATCAGCACGCTGAGCACCAGCGGGAACAGCAGACGCGCCATGCCGGCACGCACGCCAGACAGGTTGGACCACTCCCAGGCGGCCAGCGCGACGACAGCCCCGGTGAAGGTGGCGAAGGCGGCACCGTCGAGGCCGAACAGCCCCCACAGCGCCAGCGGCGCGAGAATGAGCGCGGTGATGATTCGTTGTCTGAGCACTAGAGCCCCTCGGCGTCGAGTTGTTCGCTGGTCATGCCATAACGACGCTGACGCAGGGCGTAGGCGCTGAGCGCTTCATCGAAGGCCGCCGCATCGAAATCAGGCCACAGTACGGGCGAGAAATAGAACTCGGCATAGGCCAGCTGCCAGATCAGGAAGTTGGAGATGCGCTGCTCACCGCTGGTGCGGATACACAGATCCACCTCCGGCAGTTCGCTCAGGCACACTTCCGCCCCGAGACGTGACTCGTCGATGTCCGCTGCCTTGAGCTCGCCGCGCTCGACCTGCTCCGCCAGACGGCGGGCGGCCTCGGCGATATCCCAACGGCCGCCATAATTGGCGCAGATCACCACGTGCATGCCGCGATTGCCGCGCGTCATGTCTTCGGCGCTCTGGATATGCTTTTGAATCGAATTGGAAAAACGGCTGCGCTCGCCGATGACCGAGAGTCGGATATCGTGGCGATGAAGCTTCTTGACCTCGCGCTTGAGCGCCAGCAGAAACAGCTCCATCAGCGCACTGACTTCATTGGCCGGGCGCTTCCAGTTCTCACTGGAGAAGGCAAACAGGGTCAGCACTTCCACGCCCTGCTCGGCAGCGCGACGGATGGTACTGCGGACGGTTTCGGCACCGGCGCGATGGCCGCGTATGCCAGCCCAGCCGCGGGACTTCGCCCAGCGGTTGTTGCCGTCCATGATGATCGCCACATGGCGTGGCGTGGAGGGGGAATTCGGTGACGTCATGGGGTCTCGCTACGAGCACCGGATGCCGCCGGCAAACGCCGGCGGCAGACCCGATCAGACCTGCATCAGGTCGGTTTCCTTGTGCTCCAGAGCACTGTCGACTTCCGCCACATACTTGTCGGTCAGCTTCTGGATCTCGTCTTCTCCGCGACGTGCATCGTCTTCGGAGATGTCCTTGTCCTTGAGAAGGCTCTTGATGTCGCCATTGGCGTCACGACGCACATTGCGGAGCGCCACGCGGGCGTTTTCCGCTTCTGCACGCGCCTGCTTGGTGTAACCGCGACGCGTCTCTTCCGTCAGCATCGGCATCGGGACGCGAATCACGTCACCGGCGGTGGACGGGTTGAGACCCAGGTCAGAAGTCATGATGGCCTTCTCGACCTTCGGCACCATGGGCTTTTCCCACGGCACGACAGTCAGGGTGCGCGCATCTTCGGTGGTGATGTTGGCCACCTGATTCAGCGGTACCTGGCTACCATAGTAATCGACCGTCACGGCATCCAGGATGCTGGGATGCGCACGCCCCGTACGGATCTTGCCGAAGGCGGCACCGAGGGACTCGATGGTCTTCTTCATGCGTGATTCGGCGTCTTTCTTGATGTCGTTGATCACAGTCTTACCCTCTATCAATCAGCGTGCCTTCCTTGCCACCCACCACCAGGTTGAGCAGCGCGCCTGCCTTGTTCATGTTGAACACCCGCACCGGCATGTCATGGTCACGTACCAGGCAGATGGCGGTCAAATCCATCACGCCAAGCTTCTGGTCCAGCGCATCATCGTAGCTGAGGCTGTCGTACTTCACGGCATCCGGGAACTTGACCGGGTCCTTGTCGTAGACACCATCCACCTTGGTTGCCTTGATGACGGCATCCGCGTCGATCTCGATACCGCGCAGACAGGCAGCGGAATCGGTAGTGAAGAACGGGTTGCCGGTACCGGCGGAGAAGATGACCACATCGCCAGACGTCAGATAACGGATGGCGGTACGGCGATCATAATGTTCTACCACGCCACTCATCGGGATGGCAGACATCACGCGTGAACGGATGTTGGAGCGTTCCAGCGCATCACGCAGCGCCAGACCATTCATCACGGTCGCCAGCATGCCCATATGGTCACCGGTCACACGCTCCATGCCGACTTCCTGCAGGGCTGCGCCACGGAACAGGTTGCCGCCACCGATGACGATGCCGACCTGGACGCCGATGCCCACCAGCTGACCGATTTCCAGCGCCATGCGATCCAGCACCTTGGGGTCGATGCCGAAATCGCCATCGCCCATCAGGGCCTCACCGGAAAGCTTGAGCAGTATGCGCTTGTACTTGGCATTGCGTTCAGCGGAAATGGTGGCCATGCGAATCTCTCCTGATACTGACATACGGGGAACGGGGCGGCCCGAAGGCGGGGGCCAGATACACGATGGCGTGCGACTATGCGCACGCCATCATGAGAAGCGAAAACAGTCAGCCCTTACGCGCGGCTGGCCTGCTCGCGGACTTCAGCTGCGAAGTCGACTTCTTCCTTCTCGATACCTTCACCGACTTCCATGCGTACGAAGGATACCACTTCACCACCGGCTGCCTTGACGAACTCGGCGACGGTCTGGTTCGGATCCTTGACGAACGGCTGTTCGGTCAGGCTGTTCTCAGCCAGGTACTTCTTCAGACGACCCTGGGACATCTTCTCGGCGATTTCCGCCGGCTTGCCTGCCATGTCCGGCTGAGCAAGGATGATGGCCTTTTCAGCGTCCATCTGTTCCTGCGGCATGTCGGACGGACGTGCACAGACCGGGTTGACGGCTGCGACGTGCATGGAGACGTCCTTGGCTGCTTCACCAGTACCGCCGTTCAGCAGGGTCAGCGCAGCGATGCGGCCGCCGTGGACGTAGCCACCGACGACGCCGCCAGCCGGCGCTTCGACCAGCTCGGCACGACGAACGGAGATGTTCTCACCGATCTTCTGAACCAGCTGACCACGGGTGTCTTCCAGCTCGCCTTCCATCAGGGAAGCGATGTCGGTGTTCTTGGTAGCGAACACACGATCGGCGATCAGCTGGGTGAAGGCCTTGAAATTGTCATCACGAGCGACGAAGTCGGTCTCGGAGTTGATTTCGACCATCACGCCGTAGCTGGCGTCGTCGGCGACCTTGATGACGATGGCGCCTTCAGCGGCCACGCGGCCAGCTTTCTTGGCGGCCTTCAGGCCGGAGTTCTTGCGCAGGTTCTCGATCGCCAGCTCGATGTCGCCACCGGCTTCGGTAAGAGCCTTCTTGCATTCCATCATGCCGAGCGCAGTACGCTCACGCAGTTCCTTGACCATAGATGCGCTGATAGCTGCCATGGGATGAAACCTCTGTCGTGTCGACGTCTTTGAATACGGGAATTCGGTCACGACCGCTGAACGGTCGCAAATAAGGGGGCCGTGGCCCCCTCATTGCCTGACCTGACTGCCACCTGGCTAGGCCATGCCGCACTTAGTGTAGCGCAGCGTTTGTGACAGTCAGATCAAGCCGCCAGGATCACTCTGCTGCGTCTTCTTCAGAAGCAGTTTCGACGAACTCACCGGCCAGCTCTTCTTCCTTGTTCTTGCCACAGGCGCCTGCAATTGCCTGGACATAGATCTGGATGGCGCGGATGGAGTCATCGTTACCCGGGATGACGTAGTCCACGCCGTCCGGGTTGGAGTTGGTATCGACGACGCCGATGACCGGGATGCCCAGCTTGTTGGCTTCGTTGATCGCGATGCGCTCGTGGTCAACGTCGATCACGAACATTGCGTCCGGCAGGCCGCCCATGTCCTTGATACCGCCGATGGAGCGCTCGAGCTTGTCCTGCTCACGAGTGGCCATCAGGACTTCTTTCTTGGTCAGCTTCGCGAAGGTACCGTCTTCATGCATCTGCTCGATTTCACGCAGGCGCTTGATGGACTGACGGATGGTCTTGAAGTTGGTCAGCATGCCGCCCAACCAGCGATGGTTGACGTACGGCTGGCCAGCCTTGCGAGCTTCTTCCTTGATGATCTTGCCGGCAGCGCGCTTGGTGCCCACGAACATGATCTTGTTGCCATTGGCAGCCATCTTCTCGACCACTGACACGGCTTCGTTCAGCGCCGGCAGGGTGTGCTCGAGGTTGATGATGTGGATCTTGTTGCGAGCGCCGAAGATGAACTTGGACATCTTCGGGTTCCAGTACTTGGTCTGGTGACCGAAGTGTGCGCCTGCCTTGAGCAGATCGCGCATGTTGACTTGCGCCATGTGAATATCTCCTGGATATCGGGTTGGGCCTCCACGTCCCCCATGGATCCGACCGCTTGCGCGGCACCCGGGACCATGTGACGGAACGTGTGTGGATTGGGGTTATGTACGTCAGTCCTTCAATCTCGCCTCGGCCAGGCGCCCGGAGGTGGCCGATCGAGGAGAATTTGCAGGAAAGCGCGCGGCTTTATACCATAGCTCGACCACGATATGAAGTCGCCACTGCCCGACGCGGCATGCGATGCGTCGCGCCATTCCCCCGTCACGCGCGGCCTGGCGGCGTTTCATCCCTCTTATCTCCTGCCTCGAGTCCTCATGAACATTCCCATCAAGACAGCTGAAGAAATCGACAAGATGCGCGTCGCCGGCCGTCTGGCGGCTGAAGTGCTGGAGCTGCTCGACGAGCATGTCCGTCCCGGCGTCACCACGGGCGAGCTCAACCGCATCGCGCACCACCACATCACCGAAGTTCAGGGCTGCATTCCGGCGCCGCTCAACTACCACGGCTTCCCGAAATCGATCTGCACCTCGATCAATCACGTGGTCTGTCACGGCATCCCCGATGACAACAAGAAGCTCAAGAAAGGCGACATCCTCAACATCGACATCACCGTGATCAAGGACGGCTATCACGGCGACACCTCGAAGATGTACATCGTCGGCGAGCCGAGCATCCAGGCCGAGCGTCTGTGCCGCGTCACCCAGGAATGCCTCTATAAAGGCATCGAGCTGGTACGCCCGGGCGTACGCCTGTCAGAAATCGGTCGCGCGATCCAGAAGCATGCCGAAGCGGCGGGCTACAGTGTCGTGCGTGACTTCTGCGGCCACGGTATCGGCGCCGGCTTCCATGAAGACCCGCAGGTGCTGCACTATGACGGCTACGAAGCCCGTGCCGACGCCGAGCTTCTGGAAGGCATGTGCCTGACCATCGAGCCGATGGTCAATGTCGGTGGCTACAAAGTGAAGGTCCTCAAGGACGACTGGACAGCTGTCACCAAGGACAAGAGCCTCTCGGCCCAGTGGGAGCACACCCTGCTGGTCACCGCCACCGGCGTCGAGGTACTGACACGTCGCACGGAAGAGGACCTCTCCTTCCTCGAGGGTTGATCAAGATGCTCCTGCACCACTATCACTTCGTCGAGCGTGAAGCGCTCTACGATGCCGTCACCTTCGACGGCGAGCTGGCCACGACGAAGACACCCATCCCGTTTTTCAAGCGGGCTCTGGCACAGGTACAGGAGCGTCTCGAGGCTCGCTTCAAGGCGGGCGCCGACATCCGCGACCTCATCCATGGTCGTGCCCGCGCCATCGACCGCCTGCTGGCCATCGCCTGGCAGCGCCAGACCTGGCCGGATGACGGCATCGCCCTGCTCGCCGTGGGCGGCTACGGCCGCGGCGAGCTGCACCCGCATTCCGACATCGACCTGCTGCTGTTGCTGGAGCAGGACGACGACACGCCCTATCGTGAGGCGCTGTCCGACTTCATCACCTTCCTGTGGGACATCGGTCTCGAGATCGGCCAGTCCGTGCGCTCGCTGAGTGACTGCGAGCGTGAGGCACGCGCCGATGTCACCGTGATCACCAACCTGCTGGAATCCCGTGTCATCGCCGGCCCGCAGCGGCTGCGCGAGGCCATGCGCGAACGTCTGGCCACCGACCGTCTGTGGCCGGCCGAAGCCTTCTTCGAGGCCAAGTGGCAGGAGCAGATCGCTCGCCACCACAAGTTCGCCAACACCGAATATCACCTCGAACCCAACATCAAGTCGTCGCCCGGCGGCCTGCGCGATATCCAGATGATCGGCTGGGTCGCCAAGCGTCACTTCGGGGTCGAGCGCTACGACAACCTGGTCGCGCTGGGTTTCATGAATGATGCCGAACTGCGCATTCTCAGCCAGGGCCAGGCCTTCCTGTGGCAGGTGCGCTTCGCGCTGCATATGCTGGCCGGACGCGCCGAGGACCGGCTGCTGTTCGACCACCAGCGCACCATCGCCGAGCTGTTCGGCTTCCGCGACACGCCCGAGCATCTGGCGGTCGAGCAGTTCATGAAGCGCTACTACCGCCACGTCACCGCCCTGGCGGGCCTCAACGACATGCTGCTGCAGCACTTCGACGAGGCCATCCTGCGTCATGACGAGCCGGTCAACATCGTGCCGCTCAATCCACGCTTCGAGATCCGCAGCGGCTACATCAGCCTGCGCGAGGAAGGCGTGTTCCGCCGCCGCCCCGCCGCGCTGCTGGAGCTGTTCCTGCTGATGGCGCAGCACCCGGAGATCGAGGGTGTGCGCGCCGACACCATCCGCGCGCTGCGTGATCATCGCCACCAGATCGACGACGCCTTCCGCGACGACGTGCGCCACCAGAGCCTGTTCATGGAGCTGATGCGCTGTGGCGGCAACGTGCCCCGCGTACTCAAGCGCATGGCGCGCTACGGCATCCTCGGCAAGTACCTGCCGGCCTTCGGGCGCGCCGTGGGGCTGATGCAGCACGACCTCTTCCACGTCTACACCGTCGATGCGCATACCCTGCGCCTGCTCAAGGTCGCCCAGGAATTCCGCGCCCCCGATGCCGAGGAGGAATTCCCGGTCGCCGCGACCCTGATCCGCGAGCTGCCCAAGCTGGAGCTGCTGTGGATCGCCGGGCTCTATCACGACATCGGCAAGGGCCGTGGCGGCGACCACTCCGAGATCGGTGCCGAGGAAGTCGAGGACTTCGCGCGCCGTCATGACCTCAGCCCGCGCGACACCCGCACCCTGAGCTGGCTGGTGCGCCACCACCTGCTGATGTCGATGACCGCGCAGAAGCAGGACATCGCCGACCCCGAGATCATCACGCGCTTCGCCGAGATCGTCGGCGACGAGACGCACCTCGATTATCTCTACGTGCTGACGGTGGCCGACATCAACGCCACCAACCCGTCGCTGTGGAACGGCTGGCGTGCGGCATTGCTGCGCCAGCTGCACATGGAGACGCGCCGGGCGCTGCGCCGTGGCCTCGAGCATCCGCCGGAGCGCCACGAGTGGATCACCGAGACCCGTGAGGAAGCGCTGTCCCTGCTGGCCGGCATGGGCACCACCCGCACTGACGCCGAGGCGCTGTGGGCCAGCCTCGGCGACGACTACTTCGTGCGCTATGCGCCCAGCGAGGTGGCCTGGCACACCCAGGGCATCCTCGCGCGCCAGGCGGCACCGCAGCTCGACGAGCATGGCGAGCCGCTGCCGCTGGTACTGACCAGCGCGCCCACCGAGGAGATGACCGAAGGCGGCACCAAGGTCTTCATCCACACTCGCTCGGTGGACAACCTGTTCGCGGCCACCGCCGCGGCGCTGGAGCAGCTGGGGCTCTCGATCCACGATGCACGCATCGCCACCTCCAGTCACAACTGGACGCTCAACACCTTCATCCTGCTCGACGATGACGGTGAGCCGATCCGCGACGCCGCGCGCCTGGCCGATATCCGCACCCATCTGGTCGAAGAGCTGGATGACCCGGATGACTACTCGGTGATCGTCAATCGCCACACGCCGCGCCAGCTCAAGCATTTCCGCATCGCGCCGCGCATCACGCTGAGTCAGGACTACACCAACGGCCGCAGCGTGCTGGAAGTGATCGCCTCGGACCGCCCGGGCCTGCTGGCGCGCATCGGCCGCGTGTTCATGGAGCACGAGATCGCCATCGATGCCGCCAAGATCGCCACCCTCGGCGAGCGCGTCGAGGATATCTTCTTCATCACCGACCGCGCCGGCGAGCCCATCACCGACCCCGAGCGCCAGACACGTCTGCGTGACGCCCTCACCGAAGTCCTCGAGGTCGGCGAGCGCGGCTGAGACGCGCGACGGCACGTGACGAGAGTACAGAGGGAAAGCGCCGGCCGGCACCCCGCGATTGAGGGGACCGGCCGGCTTCCCTATAATCGCGAGTCGACCTGCATGGCAGTCCGGTGACTCGCGGACGCCTTCCTCCCTGCTCGGCCGGCAGCCTGGCTGCCACGGCCATCACCCATGGAACGTGCATGAACCCGGATCTCGACCAGCTCAAGCCCTACCCGTTTGAAACCCTGGCCAAGCTGCGCGAGGGCGTCGTGCCCAATCCCGCCCTGGACCCGATTGCACTGACCATCGGCGAGCCGCGTCACGCGCCGCCCGAGTTCGTGCTCGACACCCTGCGCGAGCACATCATGGGCGTGGCCAAGTACCCCGCCACCGGCGGTCTGGGGGAATTGCGCCAGGCGATCGCCGACTGGCTCGCGAAGCGCTTCTCGCTCAACGCCACGCCGGATATCGACCAGCAGGTCCTGCCGGTCACCGGCACCCGCGAGGCACTGTTCGCCTTCATCCAGGCCTCGCTGGACAGCACGCGTCCGGCGCGCGTACTGGTGCCGAACCCCTTCTATCAGATCTACGAAGGCGCGACGCTGCTGGCCGGCGGTGAGGTCACCTACCTGCCCTGCCCCGCCGAGAATGGCTTCCGCCCCGACTACGCGGCGGTGCCGGCCGAGGTGTGGCGTGATACCCAGATCGTCTTCATCTGCTCGCCGGGGAATCCCACCGGCGCCGTGACACCGCTGGAGGACTTCCAGCAGCTGATTCGCCTCGCCGACGAGCACGACTTCCTGATCGCCTCCGATGAGTGCTACTCGGAGCTCTATCTCGACGAGTCCACGCCGCCGCCGGGACTGCTGCAGGCCTGTGCCGCCATGGGCCGCGATGACTACGCGCGCTGTGTGGTCTTCCACTCGCTGTCCAAGCGCTCCAACCTGCCGGGCCTGCGCTCCGGCTTCGTGGCCGGCGATGGCGAGGTGATCCGTCGCTTCCGTCACTACCGCACCTATCACGGCTGCGCGATGCCGCTGCATCACCAGCACGCCTCCATCGCCGCCTGGAATGATGAAGCCCACGTGCTGGCCAATCGCGATGCCTACCGCGAGAAGTTTGCCGCCGTAACCGAAATCCTCGCACCGGTGATGGACTTCCCGACCCCGGAAGCCAGCTTCTACCTGTATCCCGCCGTGCCCGGCGGTGACGACGCCGCCTTCACCCGCGAACTGCTGCGCGAAGAGGCGGTCGGCGTGCTGCCGGCAAGCTACATGGCGCGCGAGGTGGACGGCGTGAATCCGGGTGCCGGACGCATTCGTCTGGCGCTGGTGGCCGAACTGGAACAGACCGTCGAAGCCGCCCAGCGCCTGCGTCGCTTCGTTGAACGCCTGCGCTGAGCGCCAGGCCTGCACGGGCTGACAGCAGCCCAACACTGGATGACAGCCTCGCCCGGCGGGGCGGATTGGCTCAAGGAGACCGCCATGCACGTGCTCTACGGCATCAAGACCTGTGATACCTGCCGCAAGGCGCGCCGCGCCCTCGACGACCGTGGCGTGCCCTATCGCTGGCATGACCTGCGTGAGGATGGCCTCTCCGCCAGCCTGCTGGAATCCTGGCTGGAGCAGACCGCCTGGAGCAGCCTGCTCAACAAGCGCAGCACCAGCTGGCGCAACCTGAGCGATGAACAGCGTGACAGCCTCGATGCCAATTCGGCACGCGCATTGATGCTGGAGCACCCGACCCTGATCAAGCGTCCCATTCTCGAGCGTCATCCCACCGACAATGAGATGGATCTGGTGATCGGCTATGACAAGGCGGTCTACGAACCGCAGGACTGAGTTACCCCTTACACCACTGGACACCCCGGAGATTGACACGATGTTGAGCCTTGCCCTCGGAATCGGCACCCAGAACACCACCGGCGACTGGCTGGAAGTCTACTATCCTGCCCCGCTGTTCAAGCCGACCGCTGCCGTTGCTGACGCCGCTCGCAAGGCACTGGACGCACCGGCTGGCACCACCGCCACCAGCTTCCTGCCGGAACACTGCGCCGCCCTGGCCAGCGCCCTGCGCGACGCCGGTGACAGCGCCCAGGCCGAACTGGCCGAGAGCCTGGCCGCCAGCCAGCGCCCGCTGGTCGCCATGTTCATCGAGGAAGACGACGCCCCGCAGAGCGTGCCGGAGGTCTACCTCAAGCTGCACCTGCTGTCTCACCGCATGGTGCGTCCGCACGGCATCGACCTGACCGGCATGTTCGGTCTGCTCAAGAATGTCGCCTGGACCAGCGAAGGCGCCATCGACATCGAGGAGCTGCCGGCGCGTCGCCTCAAGGCCCGCCTGGAAGGTCGCACCCTGTCCGTGGACTGCGTCGACAAGTTCCCGAAGATGACCGACTACGTGGTGCCGACCGGCATTCGTATCGCCGACACCGCGCGTGTGCGCCTGGGCGCCTACCTGGGCGAAGGCACCACCGTGATGCACGAAGGCTTCTGCAACTTCAATGCCGGTACCGAAGGCCCGGGCATGATCGAAGGCCGCATCTCTGCGGGCGTCTTCGTCGGCAAGGGCTCTGATCTGGGCGGCGGTTGCTCCACCATGGGCACCCTGTCCGGTGGCGGCAACATCGTCATCAAGGTCGGCGAAGGCTGCCTGATCGGCGCCAATGCCGGTATCGGCATCCCGCTGGGCGATCGCTGCACCGTGGAAGCTGGCCTCTACATCACCGCCGGCACCAAGGTCATGGTCTTCGACAACGAAGGCCAGGAAGTCGAGACGGTCGCGGCCCGTGAGCTGGCGAGCCAGGACGACCTGCTGCTGCGTCGCAACTCCGTCACCGGCCGTGTCGAGTGCCGCACCAACAAGAGCGCCATCGCGCTCAACGATGCCCTGCACGCCCACAACTGAGGCGTGTGACGACGGCCTGTCAGGGGCTGCACCTCTGGCAGGCCGTCGTGGCATTTCCCGGCTCGGGCAGCAGTGCCCGAGCCGGCGTGAAGACACTTCGTCTCTCCCCCGAATTTCGCGCTGTCGCTCCTCGCGATGACGCCTGCAGCGATGGCCCATGATGACTGATTCAAACGCACCGCTTCCGCCACGCCCCGCCGATCTGTCTCCGACGCTGGAGCTGGCCTTCGATCTCATCTCACGCCCCTCGGTCACGCCGGACGACCTGGACTGCCAGACCCTGATGATCGAACGCCTCGAGGCGCTGGGCTTCACCATCACGCGGCTGCCCTTCGGCGATGTCGACAACTTCTGGGCGGTGCGCGGCCATCATGGTCCGGTGCTGGCCTTCGCCGGTCACACCGATGTCGTGCCGACGGGCCCGGAAGCCAACTGGCAGTATCCGCCGTTCTCGCCGTGCATCGATGATGCCGGCTTCCTGTGTGGCCGTGGCGCCGCCGACATGAAGGGTTCGCTGGCCGCGATGCTGACCGCCACCGAGCGCTTCGTGACCGCCAACCCCGACCACGAAGGCCGCATCGCCTTCTTGATCACCTCCGACGAGGAAGGCCCGGCGGTTCACGGCACCCGTGCGGTGGTCGAGTATCTGCGCGAGCATCACGAGCGCCTCGACTACTGCATCGTCGGCGAGCCGTCCTCCACCGACTACGCCGGTGACGTGATCAAGAATGGCCGTCGCGGCTCGCTGGGTGCGGTCATGCACGTCAAGGGCATCCAGGGCCATGTGGCCTACCCGCATCTGGCGCGCAACCCGATCCACGATGCCGCCCCGGCGCTGGCCGCCCTGGCTGCCGAGCATTGGGACAACGGCAACGACTTCTTCCCGGCGACCAGCTTCCAGATCTCCAACATCCGTGGCGGTACCGGCGCGACCAACGTCATCCCCGGCGAGCTGGAAGTGGTCTTCAACTTCCGCTATTCCACCGAGCTGACCGCCGATGACCTCAAGCGTCGCACCTATGAGATCCTCGAGAAGCACGGTCTGGACGTCGAGATCGAGTGGAACCTGAGCGGCGAGCCCTTCCTGACGCCGGAGGGCGCGCTGGTCGATGCCGCCGTGCACGGCGTGGAACGCGCGCTGGGACGCAAGCCGGTGCTGTCCACCTCAGGCGGCACCTCCGATGGTCGCTTCATCGCCAAGCTCGGCACTCAGGTCGTCGAGCTGGGGCCGGTCAACGCGACCATCCACAAGATCGATGAACGCGTCATGGCCAGCGATCTGGACCGACTATCCAGCGCCTACGAGCACATCCTGGAATACCTGTTTGTCCCCGCGACCCAAGAGGCCACGGCATGAGCGACACCCCGCACAATGACGCCGATGAGCAGTACCCGGACATCGAGATCTACCTCAAGCCCTTGAGCCTGGAAGCACTGGGCGCCTGGCTGGGCGAGCAGTTCGGTCAGGTCGCCGTCTTCCAGCCGGCCGGCAAGCTGCAACACCGTACGCGCCTCACGCGTGATGGCGCCGAGATCGCGGTACTGGTGGTCGAGAAGGTCGCCGATGGCTTCGCCAGCCTGTGGTTCGACAGCGCCAGTACCCCCTGGGCGCGCGATGTCGACTGCGCACGCGCCGCCGCCAGGGCCCTGCAGGTCGAGACGCGCTGCTCGCTGGGCAGCTGGCAGCCCGGTGATGAGCCGGACCGCTTCTTCCGCGTCATGGCCGACGGCAGCGAAGAGGCCTTCACCTGGCCGGACAAGGGCTGAGTGACCCGCCTCTTCTGGTGACAAGTCCATGAAACGACAACGCCCCGCAGGCTAGCCTGCGGGGCGTTGTCGTCTTTCACTGAGCGAGTCAGCGATCAGGTGATGACCGTCACGTCATCCGCCTGCAGGCCACGCTCATTGCTGATGACGTGGTAACGCACTTTCTGTCCTTCGGCCAAGGTACGATGGCCCTTGCCACGAATGGCACGGAAGTGAACGAAGACATCTTCACCACTTTCACGGGTCACGAAACCGTAGCCCTTGTTGACGTTGAACCACTTGACCTCGCCGATCTCACGATCGTCGTCCTCGACTTCAGCCAGTACCGCTGAGCGCGGAGACAGCACCGGAATGGCAAGCGTCGCGATCAACAGCAGGATGAACACGGCCGCGACGGCAGCCGCGTACGCCAGCTCGAAGCCCTCGACGCTAAGCGCCTGGCTCAGGGTGTCGGCCAGCTGGCCGCCGGTCAGGGTGATGAAGACAGCAATCAGCAACGGTGCCGGCAGTGCCAGCAGCAGGCTGATGATGAAACAACGGAAGAACGTCTTGGAACTCATCAAGATAAACTCTCTAGGTAATGGGTGGAGGTGTAACGCGAGGGCAGAAATGAGTGCTTCGGATGATCCCTATCAGAATGTTCTGCCCTTGATCGCAATGGACAGCGCCTGACCGCACGACAGGGTTACAGCAGCTATCGTCAGTCGGGAAACTGCCTGAATGCAGCGCCTCACGGCGGTGCCCGCCACCATCACTGATACACGCGAAGATGCCTGTGCATCGCTCTGGTGACGTCGTGGCTCGTGATGCAGGTAACTCCACATCAGTCGATGGAACCGGCCCTGTCAATGACGCGCGAAGCGCAGGCAATCGAAGGCCGTCAATGGGTGCGATATACGAAAAATAAGTCAATCGCACTGTCAACAGTCTATCACGCCTCTTCCTGATGCGTCTG
Organism: Cobetia sp. 29-18-1; assembly: GCF_029846405.1. NCBI lineage: Bacteria > Pseudomonadati > Pseudomonadota > Gammaproteobacteria > Oceanospirillales > Halomonadaceae > Cobetia > Cobetia sp. 29-18-1. The sequence continues at coordinate 39,559 of NZ_JARWKS010000004.1, read as the reverse complement.
AGGCAACTCAGTGACAATCCTTCAACACTTTGCGGTAATTCGACAACGATCCAGGCAACGACCGCAGCAACGATTCGGCGTGCCATCGCTCAGAAATCGTGGCATGAGTCGTCATCCAACGGCGGCTGCCTGACCCTCCTCCCCCACTGCCCACGCGGACCATTCCCTCGCCCTCTGGAGCCCGGATGCATGACAACCTCGACTGATCCCAGCCTGGAAGCCCGACTGGAAGCACTGGAATCGCGCCTCGCGCATCAGGATGACTGGCTCGAGACCCTCGATCGCACCGTCATCACCCAGCAGCGCCAGATAGAGACACTCGAGCGCCTCACCGCGCTGATGGCCAGCCAGCTACGCACCCTGCGCGAACAACAAGGCGATGCAGACTCGACAGCACCTTTCAGTGCGCAGCCACACGACGAGCTGCCGCCCCATTACTGAGCTGTCAGCAGCACTCAGCTCTCCCGGCGCAGACCTGGCAGGGCCTTGAACGCAGACCGGCCCCGCAGCGAGGCTGCGGGGCCGGTCGGGCAGTGCTGAATCAGACTTTCTCGAATCAGGCAGTGCCGAATCAGACACTCTCGACACAGATCGTGTCGACATGGATCGTGTCGAAATGGACAGGGCGATCTCAGGCGATGAGGCCATCCAGGTAACGCTCGGCATCCAGCGCCGCCATGCAGCCGGTACCGGCAGAGGTGATCGCCTGACGGTAGACGTGGTCCATCACATCGCCACAGGCATAGACGCCGGGGATGCTGGTCTGGGTGGCATTGCCTTCCAGGCCAGACTGGACCTTGAGATAGCCGCCCTGCATGTCGAGCTGGCCTTCGAACAGGCTGGTATTCGGACGGTGGCCGATGGCGATGAACACGCCCATCGAGCTCAATTCCTTGGTGGCACCGCTCTCGACATGACGCAGACGCACGCCGGTGACACCGGAGTTGTCGCCCAGCACTTCGTCAAGAGTGTGGTGCCATTCGACCGCCATGTTGCCGTTCTCGACCTTGTCGAACAGCTTGTCCTGCAGGATCTTCTCGGCGCGCAGGCTGTCGCGGCGATGCACCAGCGTGACCTTGGAGGCGATGTTGGACAGGTACAGCGCTTCCTCGACAGCGGTGTTGCCACCACCGACCACCACGACTTCCTGATTGCGATAGAAGAAGCCATCGCAGGTCGCACAGGCCGAGACGCCCTGGCCCATGAACTGCTGCTCACTCGGCAGGCCCAGATACTGCGCGCTGGCGCCGGTGGCGATGATCAGGGCGTCACAGCTGTAGCTGCCGTTGTCACCCTTGAGCAGGAACGGACGCTCGCCGAGGGTCACTTCGTTGATGTGGTCGAACAGGACTTCGGTCTCGAAGCGCTCGGCGTGACGGCGCATGCGCTCCATCAGCTCCGGTCCCTGCACGCCAGCATCGTCGCCGGGCCAGTTGTCGACGTCAGTAGTGGTGGTCAGCTGACCCCCCATCTGCATGCCGGTGATCAGGAGCGGCTTGAGATTGGCACGTGCAGCGTAGACGGCAGCGGTGTAACCCGCCGGGCCGGAACCGAGAATGATCAGACGTTCGTGACGGACATTGCTCATGGATGACCTCAGTGACAGATGAAGGCGGAGGATTTCACCAGCAGCAATGGCGGCTGCTGGCGATCAATGTACTGAACGATACCGACAGCGCTGCAGACGGCGCATGCGATCGGCATGGTTCAGGACACGGCGTGATGATCCGGGCCGGCTGGCGCCCGCGCAGGCTTCCCGCTGGAAGCACTTGTAATCGCTAGCTGACTGGCTCGCCGGGCTGGTTGAGGCGAACAAGGACTGCGCAGAGTAGCGCAGACGCCGCCAGCTTTCAGCACCGGACTCAGACCGGCATCGCAGAAGCTTATGCTCAAGCACGCCCCCGCAGGATGGCATTGCCCAGATGCGCGGAAGCCGCCGCCAGGGGCGACGGCTTCCGGTTCGCCTACCTCTCGAGACACTCATTACCGAAGGTTCGAAAGGCAGTCGCGGGATCAGTCAGCGCGAGCGCGTGAGCTGATCTCGTCCAGGCAGCGACTTACAGGCTGCTGGAGTGGCCTGCCAGGTACTTGGCAACACCTTCAGCGGTGTCCTTCATACCTTCCTGACCTTCTTCCCAGCCTGCCGGGCAGACTTCGCCGTTGGTCTGGTGGAACTGCAGAGCCTTGACCATGCGGACCATCTCGTCGACGTTACGACCCAGCGGCAGGTTGTTGACGACCTGGTGCTGAACGACACCGTCTTCGTCGATCAGGAAGGAAGCGCGCAGAGCGACGCCAGCTTCCGGATGCTCGATGCCGTATGCCTGGGTGACTTCATGCTTGACGTCAGCCACGATCGGGAAGCCGACTTCACCGATGCCGCCAGCGTCCGGAGAGGTCTTGCGCCATGCGTGGTGAGTGAACTGGGAATCGATGGACACACCGATGACTTCGACGCCGAGTTCCTTGAACTTCGCCAGACGGTTGTCGTGGGCGATGATTTCAGACGGGCAAACGAAGGTGAAGTCCAGCGGCCAGAAGAACAGCACGCGCAGCTTGCCGTTGGAATCAGACAGCTTGTAGTTGTCGACGATGGTACCGTCGCCCAGCACTGCTGCGGCTTCGAAATCCGGGGCCTGACGTCCGACCAATACGCTCATGGTGATCTCCTGAGGAATAATGATGATAAAGGCAGCGGGCCGCCTTTGTGATGAATCGCCACACAGACTAATCGCCACGTGTGGCAGATGCCAAATGTTTGCTGCAATCACCACCATAGAGATTGCCTATGGCAGCTCGATGACGCCAACAGCGGGTGTCGGGATCATAAGTGACCTTGGCTGCAGAATACAGCATCTGCCGCGCCCTGCTCCTGCAAGCCTGTCACTTTGCGCCACTGACGCCTGCCGGCGCCAGCGTGCAGCGCAGGTGAGATGCCGTCACAGCACGTCGTCATCCTGGCCGATATCCAGACCTTCGAGCTCACCACTGACCGGGTCGACCTGCTGGCGCACCTGGATCGGCTGACAGCAACGCTCGCAGTCGATGATGTTGGTCAGACTGCCCTCGTCCAGATCCAGGAACACCGTGAAGGGCGTGTCGCAGTAGGGGCAGTTGATTTCCGCCTCATGCAGCGCCTCATTGACCACTCCTTCCTGCTTGTCTTCCAGCAACTCATGGCCCGGCCATTCATCGGACTGGCCCGAGGAATGCTCCGCCAGCCACTGCTCGACCGCCGCATCCAGAACCTCATCATCTTCCGGCAGCTCGCCGGATTCGCTCGGCCTGCGCCCTTGTTCGTTCATGACAGCCTCCGTTGTGCCTGATGGTGAACGCGACGGACGTTGCGAGTGGCACCGTCTGGGGTGCCACCGTCTTGGATGTCACCGTTTCGGATACCCCTGTCCCGGATACCTTAGAGGCCGCATTCACGCCGCGCGAGAGTCGTGGCGGCAATCTCTATGGCAGCGAACGCGACGCAGGGTTCCTTGCTTCACACTATCCTCGATGACGGTGCGCGCTTGAATTCCTGTCACATGATGACCATAGCCTTATATAGGCAACCATCCGCGACCTGGCAGTCGCTCTCGCGACGCGTCGCATCCGGCCGAGGCACCTGACGCGCCTGTTGGATGACACTTCAGCAGTCTGGCCGGTGAAGACAACGACAAGGAGGAGAATCATGGGTTCCCAGCGCTCTCAGTCACTGGATTCGCTTGACACCCTCTCCGAGCTGGAAGTCGGAGACAAGCGCTATCACTACTACTCGCTCAAGAAGGCGGCCGACACGCTTGGCGACCTGACGCGACTGCCCTTCACGCTCAAGGTGCTGCTGGAGAATCAGCTGCGCTTCGAGGACGGTGAAACCGCGACCAAGGAAGACATCAAGGCGCTGGCCGACTGGCAGAAGACCGCCTCCAGCACCCACGAGATCGGCTATCGTCCGGCGCGCGTGCTGATGCAGGATTTCACCGGTGTGCCCGGTGTGGTCGACCTGGCCTCCATGCGTGACGCCGTCAAGAAGCTCGGCGCCGACCCCGAGAAGGTCAATCCGCTGACTCCAGTGGACCTGGTCATCGACCACTCGGTGATGGTGGACCACTACGGCGATCCGAGCGCCTTCAAGGACAACGTGCGCATCGAGATGGAGCGTAACCGCGAGCGTTACGAGTTCCTGCGCTGGGGCCAGCAGGCCTTCGACAACTTCTCCGTCGTCCCGCCGGGCACCGGTATCTGTCACCAGGTGAACCTGGAATATCTGGGCCGCGCCGTCTTCACCCGCGAGGAAGATGGCAAGACCTTCGCCTACCCCGACACCCTGGTCGGCACCGACTCCCACACCACCATGATCAATGGCCTCGGCGTGCTGGGCTGGGGTGTCGGCGGTATCGAGGCAGAAGCCGCGATGCTCGGCCAGCCGGTCTCGATGCTGATTCCGGAAGTGGTCGGCTTCAAGCTGACCGGCAAGCTCAACGAAGGCATCACCGCGACTGACCTGGTACTGACCGTCACCCAGATGCTGAGAAGCCGTGGCGTGGTCGGCAAGTTTGTCGAGTTCTACGGTGATGGCCTGGATGACCTGCCGCTGGCCGACCGCGCGACCATCGCCAACATGGCGCCGGAGTATGGTGCTACCTGTGGCTTCTTCCCGCTGGATGACGAGACGCTCAACTACATGCGTCTGTCCGGTCGCTCCGATGAGCAGGTCGCGCTGGTCGAGGCCTATGCCAAGGAGCAGGGCCTGTGGCGCGAGCCGGGCCACGAGCCGGTCTTCTCCGATACGCTCGAGCTGGACATGACCGAGGTCGTCGCCTCCCTCGCCGGCCCCAAACGCCCGCAGGACCGCGTCGCCCTCACCGACATCAAGCAGACCTTCGAGAAGATCCTCGGCGATCAGCTGGGCGAAGTGCCGGACATCGAGGACGGCAAGTGGCTGTCCGAAGGTGGCCAGACCGCCGTCGATGTCGAGCAGAGCTACGACAAGCAGAGCGAGGTGAAGAACGGCGATTACAGCGAGCTGAATGGCGAGACCTTCCGCCTCGATCACGGTGATGTCGTCATCGCCGCCATCACCTCCTGCACCAACACCTCCAACCCCAGCGTGATGCTGGCGGCAGGCCTGGTGGCGCGCAAGGCACGCGAGAAAGGCCTGAGCAGCAAGCCATGGGTCAAGACCTCACTGGCGCCGGGCTCCAAGGTCGTCACCGACTACCTGGCGACTGCCGGCGTGCAGGATGACCTCAACGAGCTGGGCTTCAACCTGGTCGGCTATGGCTGCACCACCTGTATCGGCAACTCCGGCCCGCTGCCGGAACCGGTCGAGGACGCCATCAATACGCGTGACCTGACGGTCGCCTCGGTACTGTCGGGCAACCGCAACTTCGAGGGTCGCGTGCATCCCAACGTGCGTACCAACTGGCTGGCGTCGCCGCCCCTGGTGGTCGCCTATGCCCTCGCCGGCACCGTGCGGGTCGATCTTTCCAAGGAGCCGCTGGGCAAGGACACCGACGGCAATGACGTCTTCCTCAAGGACATCTGGCCGAGTCAGGCCGAGATCGCCGAGGCCGTCGAGCAGGTGCGTACCGAGATGTATCGCAAGGAGTACGCCGAGGTCTTCGACGGTGACGAGACCTGGCAGGCCATCGACGTGCCGCAAGCCGAAGTGTATGAGTGGAAGGATTCCACCTACATCCAGCATCCGCCGTTCTTCGAAGGCATGCAACGCGAGCCGGAAGCCGTTCAGGATGTCGAGAATGCCCGCGTGCTGGCGATGCTCGGCGACTCGGTGACCACCGACCACATCTCTCCGGCCGGTGCCATCAAGCCGGACAGCCCGGCGGGTCGCTACCTCAAGAAGAACGGGGTCGAGGTCAAGGACTTCAACTCCTACGGCTCGCGTCGCGGCAACCACGAAGTGATGATGCGCGGCACCTTCGCCAACGTGCGTATCCGCAACGAGATGCTCGATGGCGTCGAGGGCGGCGAGACCCGCCACGTGCCGTCCGGCGAGCAGATGGCCATCTACGATGCCGCCATGAAGTATGCCGAGGAAGGCACGCCACTGGTGGTGGTCGCCGGCAAGGAGTACGGCACTGGCTCCTCGCGTGACTGGGCCGCCAAGGGCACCCTGCTGCTGGGCGTACGCGCGGTGATCGCCGAGTCCTACGAGCGTATCCACCGCTCCAACCTGATCGGCATGGGCGTGGTGCCCCTGCAGTTCCCGCAAGGCGAGAGCCGCCAGTCGCTGGGGCTGACCGGTGATGAGGAAATCAGCATCAGCGGCCTGAATGACCTGACGGCCGGCGGCAAGGTCCAGGTCACCTTCAAGAGCGACAAGGGTGAGCAGAAGATCGAGGCGCTGTGCCGCATCGATACCGACAACGAGCTGGAGTACTACCGTCACGGCGGCATCCTCCACTACGTGCTGCGCGGCATGCTGTAACCCGCCAGCCGCTCACCGCAGCGCTGACTGCAACACAAAAGCCCCCGCAGGCATGGCCTGCGGGGGCTTCTTCATTTACGCACTCTGTTTCATGCAACCTGTTTCATGCAATCTGCTTCATGCGCTCACTGAAGGCGCAGGCGCGATCAGAACGCCTTGCGACGGTAGGCGCGGTAACGCGGCTGCCAGAAGTTCTTCTCGATATTGGCCTGGATGATCTCGTCGCTGGAGGTCAGCGCCACGCCATCGGTCTGGGCCTGACGCGCCACGTCGAAGGCGATCTGACGGCTGATGTCCTGGATGTCGCCCAGTGACGGCAGCAGCGCGCCCTCGCCCTTCAGGACGATGGGGGCGTTGTTGGCCAGCGCATTGGCGGCGGCCATCAGCATGTTGTCGGTGATGCGCGAGGCGTTGGACGCCAGCACACCCAGACCGATGCCCGGGAAGATGTAGGCGTTGTTGCACTGGGCGATCGCGTGGGTGTGGCCGTTGTGCTCGACCGGTGCGAACGGGCTGCCGGTGGCGACCAGCGCCTTGCCGTCGGTCCACTCGATGACTTCCGCCGGCGTCGCCTCGACGCGTGAGGTCGGGTTGGACAGCGGCATCACCAGCGGGCTCTCACAACCGGCCTGCACGGCACGGATCACGTCTTCGCTGAACAGGCCACGCTGGCCGGACACACCGATCAGCACGCTCGGCTTGGCAGCCTTGACCACATCCAGCAGACCGCGGTCACCGAAGTCGGCCACGCTGTCGATATCGTGGGCCAGACGGCTCTGGAAGTCGTAGAGACCTTCCATGTCGCTGGTCAGCAGACCGAAGCGATCGACCATGAAGACGCGCTTGCGGGCCTCGGCTTCCTCCATGCCTTCCTTGACCATCGCCACCACGATCATCTCGGCGATACCGCAGCCGGCGCTACCGGCACCCAGGAAGGTGACGCGCTGGTCGGAGAGCTTCTCGCCCTTGGCCTTGCAGGCCGCCATCAGGGTCGCGACCACCACGGAGGCGGTGCCCTGGATGTCGTCATTGAAGCAGCAGACTTCATCGCGGTAACGCTCGAGCAGCGGCATGGCGTTGGCCTGCGCGAAGTCCTCGAACTGGATCATGGCCTTCGGCCAGCGACGCTTCACGGCAGTGATGAACTCGGCCACGAAGGCGTTGTAGTCATCACCGGTGACGCGCTCGTGACGCCAGCCCATGTAGCGCGGGTCGTCGAGCAGTTTCTGGTTGTTGGTGCCCAGATCCAGCGAGATTGGCAGGGTGTAGGCCGGGCTGATGCCGCCACAGGCGGTGTACAGCGACAGCTTGCCGATGGGGATGCCCATGCCGCCGATGCCCTGATCGCCCAGCCCCAGGATACGCTCGCCATCGGTGACGACGATGACCTTGACGTTGTCCTTGGTCGCGGAACGCAGGATGTCATCCATGTGCTCGCGGTCCGGGTAGGAGATGAACAGGCCGCGGTGGTTGCGGTAGATGTTGGAGAACTCCTCGCACGCCTGACCGACGGTCGGGGTGTAGATGATCGGCATCATCTCCTCGAGGTGTTCCTCGATCACGCGGAAGAACAGGGTCTCGTTGTCGTCCTGCACCGAGCGCAACAGGATGTGCTTGTCGAGGTCGGTGGCGCACTGCTGATACTGGCTGTAGACGCGCGCGACCTGCTCTTCGATGCTCTCGACATTCTGCGGCAGCAAGCCCATCAGATTGAAGCTGACACGCTCCTCGAGGCTGAAGGCGCTGCCCTTGTTGAGCAGCGGCATCTCGAGCAGGCTCGGGCCGGCGTAAGGAACGTACAGGGCGCGCTTGGAAGTATCCGTCATGGCGAGACTCTTGAATCAGTGGGGACGACCTCACGCTCGGCAAGCTTCCCGGCATGCCGGCAGACAAGCGCAGCATGCCCGCTGAAGCACCGCAGAAGACCTGCTGGCAACCGGGCGTCCGAGGGACCTTTCGACGTGCAGTTTCCACGTGCGAACAAGGCATGATGATAGCACGCGCAGTGCTATCTCCGGCAGCCTGTGCAAGGTCGGCGTGCGTTGCGCAGACAAGGGTACTGCATGACGAGAAACGCCCCGCTCCCCCCTGACGGGGAAGGAGCGAGGCGTTCGCGGTCACGTGCGGGGTATGGCTCAGGCCAGATCGGCACGCGATGCCGGCTTGCGCGGCGCAAGGGCGAAGAAGGGACGCAGCTTCACGCCCAGCATGTTGCCGGCGAAGGCCATCACCAGCCACAGCCAGCCATGCAGGCTGCCGGAGGAGATGCCGCCGAAGTAGGCGCCGATGTTGCAGCCGAAGGCCAGGCGCGCGCCGTAGCCCAGCAGCAGGCCACCCAGCACGGCAGCCACCAGCGAGCGCAGCGGGATGTTCCACTTCGGTGCGAACTTGCCGGCCAGCAGCGCTGCCGCCAGCGCCCCCACCACGATGCCGATGTTCATCACCGTGGTGATGTCCGTGTAGAGCGGCGCCGCCAGTGCCTTGGCGTTGCCTGCCGCCTGCCAGTAACCCCAGTCACTGACATCGAAGCCCAGCGTGGTGTAGACCTTGGTGCCCCACAGCGCGAAGGCCGAGGTGATACCCCACGGACGCCCGGCCAGCGCCAGGGTGGCGAAGTTGAGCAGCGCCAGCGCCACGGCGCCCGCCAGCAGCGGCCAGGGGCCGCGCAGGAAACGTGACAGGCCGCGCGGCTGGCTGTCGGTCACGGCGGCCTTCTCGAGCTCACCGTGACGACGTTTCTCCAGCGTGCGCGTCACCAGCACTATGATGGCGAACAGCGCCAGGCTGACGATGATGCCGCCCAGCGCGCCGAAGCTGTCCACCAGCGAGACGGCGGGCAGTGACGGCAGGCTCTGCCACCAGCTGAAGTGCGCGGTGCCGATCACTGAGCCGACGCAAAAGAAGATCAGGGTGATCACCATGCGCGCATTGCCGCCGCCGACGGTGAACAGCGTGCCCGAGGCGCAACCGCCGCCCAGCTGCATGCCGAGGCCGAACAGGAAGGCGCCGACCACGACGGAGGTGCCCAGCGGCGAGACGAAGCCGGAGACGTCCTGCCCCCACAGACTGCCTGCTGCCAGTACCGGGAAGAACAGCACCACGGCAATCGCCAGCATCAGCATCTGCGCGCGCAGGCCGCGGCCACGACGCTCGGTGATGAACACTCGCCAGGCGGAGGTGAAGCCGAAGGCCGCGTGGTAGAGCACCACGCCCAGCGCGCCGCCGATCAGCAACAGCAGACCCTGGCGCCAGCCGGCGACCAGGCCCAGCAGCACTGAAGCAATGACCAGCAGCCCACCCGCCCAGACGGCGCGAGGGTTGATGGTGCTAGATGGCTGGGCAGGCTCACTGGCCTTGCCCGGCATCGCGTGTTGACTCATGTCGTACCCCCTTGTGTATTCAGCATGCTTGAAGCATTTATGCGGCAAGCCTAACGCGTCGCTTTATAGCTGTGAATGAATTTCCAGCACGCTTTTCATTCCCCGCAGATATATGCCTGACATCACGCCCTGGGTGCCATCAGCCCGCCAGCCCCGATGACGCCACCCTCTGAAACGATGGCGCCAGTAACAGAAACCCCCGCCATCCGGGAAGATGACGGGGGCCGATCGAGCAGCGTGGACGGGCGACCTAGATGAAGTTGCCCAGACCGACGGCGCGACGCAGGCGCTCCATCATCGGTGCGGCCTCTTCGCGGGCACGCTCGGCGCCACGCTTGAGGATCGCCTCGACATGCGCCGGGTCTTCCATCAGCTCGACGTAACGCTCGCGCGGCGCCTTGAGGTGATCATTCAGGTATTCGAACAGCTGGTTCTTGGCGTCGCCCCAGCCGATGCCGGCCGCGTACTGCTCACGCATGGTGGCGACTTCCGCCTCGGTGGCAAAGGCCGAATAGATCTGGAACAGCGAACAGGTATCCGGGTCCTTCGGCTCGCCCGGCTCCAGCGAGTTGGTCTTGATCTTGCGCACGCTCTTGAGCAGCTGCTTCTCGGTGCCGAACAGCGGGATGGTGTTGTTGTAGCTCTTGGACATCTTGCGCCCGTCGAGGCCCAGCAGCAGCTGGGATTTCTCGTCGGTCACCGCCTCGGGCATGGCGAAGTAGTTGCCCTTGAAGAGGTGGTTGAAGCGCCCGGCCATGTCGCGCGCCATCTCGATATGCTGAATCTGGTCACGCCCCACCGGCACCTTGTGCGCATTGAACATCAGGATGTCCGCCGCCATCAGCACCGGATAGCTGAACAGCCCCATGCTGATGCCGCGATCGAGATCCTCGATGCCGCTCTCTTCGTTCTCGGCCACGGCGCCCTTGTAGGCATGCGCGCGGTTCATCAAGCCCTTGGCGCACACGCAGTTGAGCAGCCACATCAACTCCGGGATTTCCGGCACGTCCGACTGGCGATAGAAGATGGCGTTGTCGGTGTCCAGACCCAGTGCCAGCCAGGTGGCAGCGATCTCACGACGCGACTCCTGCACGCGCTTCGGGTCCTGACACTTGATCAGGGCGTGGAAGTCGGCGAGGAAGTAGAAGGACTGGACCGTCGGGTCCTGACTGGCTTCGATGGCAGGCTTGATGGCGCCGACATAGTTGCCGAGATGAGGGGTGCCGGTGGTCGTGATGCCGGTAAGAACGCGGGTCTTGGTCATGGATGCACTTCTTGGGCGTCTGGGTCGGGAGGTCGTGCCGCGGGGCTGCACTCGCTCACAATGGATCACGACAGGTCGCGGCAGCGCCGCTCGAAGTCCTCGAACGCAGCCACCATGACCTGTCGCTATATGTCCCACATCTTACCCTGAGGCGTGCAGCCTTCGTAAGGGCCGGCGCGCCCGGCTCACTCCTTCGCCAGTGCCTCGGCGAGTGCAGTGACCGGCATGTCGAAGGCCTCGCCGACTTCCGGCAGGATCAATTGCCCCGCGTGCACATTGAGGCCCGCGGCAAAGTGGCTGTCCCGGCTCAGCACCTCACGATAGCCGCCATTGGCGAGGCGCACGATATACGGCAGCGTCGCGCTGGTCAGCGCCTGGGTCGAGGTACGTGCCACCGCGCCGGGCATGTTGGCCACGCAGTAATGCACGATGCCATCCACCACGTAGGTCGGCTCGGCGTGAGTGGTCGCCTGACTGGTCTCGAAGCAACCGCCCTGATCGATGGCGACATCCACCAGCACGGCGCCCGGCGTCATCTTGCGCAGATGCTCGCGGCGAATCAGCTTGGGAGCCGCCGCGCCGGGCACCAGCACGGCACCGATGATCAACGCCGATTGCCGCACCGCTTCTTCCAGCGCCTCGGAGGTCGAATAGACGGTACGAATCTGGCCCTGATAGCGATGATCCAGCGTCTCGAGGCGCGCCAGTGAGGTATCGAGAATCACCACCTCGGCGCCCAGCCCCAGCGCCATGCGTGCCGCGTTCTCCCCCACTACGCCACCACCGATCACCGTGACCCGCGCCGGCGGCACGCCGGGCACGCCGGGCAACAGCACGCCCATGCCGCCCTGCGCCTTCTCCAGCGCGTGCGCGCCGGCCTGGATCGCCATGCGCCCGGCGACGCGACTCATGGGCGCCAGCAGCGGCAGCCCCCCGTCGGCATCCGTGATGGTCTCGTAGGCGATGGCCGTCACGCCGCTCTCCAGCAGGCTCTCGGTCAGCTCACGAGCGGCGGCCAGATGCAGATAGGTGAACAGGGTCTGGCCGCTAGTGAGCCGCGCGACCTCGGCCGGCTGCGGTTCCTTGACCTTGAGAATCAGCTCGGCGTCGCGAAAGACCCGCTCGACGTCCGACTCGAGACGCGCGCCCACGCCCTGATATTGCGCATCGGGGTAGCCACTGCCCTCCCCGGCACCAGACTCGACGATCACCTCATGGCCCTGGGCGATCAGCTCGCGCACACCGGCAGGCGTGAGGGCGACGCGATACTCGTGGTTCTTGATTTCCTTCGGCACGGCAATCTGCATGGTGAACTCCTTGCACTGCTGGCGGAATGCACTGACGTCATCACGACGCCTGCTACAAGCACAGCAGACTCGTCAGCGTCTCGCCAATCAGATACCAGCAAGATTCACCAAAACACGCCAATGATGCAGTGGAATGCGAGGAATCATCGCTGACTGGCAGTTTCCTCACTCACCAGCGCCGCCGAATAGCATTCACGATAGGCGCCGGGCATGCGTCGGGCCCGTCCACTCGAGAGCTCGATGCAGACAAAGCGCGTGCGCGCCTCCAGCAGCGTCTGGCCATCCGAGCACCGGCGCAACTGGAAGCGACGCGTCAGACTCAGGCGACCATCGCAATCCACCAGCCAGGTCGCCAGCATCAGTGAATCGCCAAGTCGCGCACTGGCCAGATAGTCGATCTCGTGACGGTGGACCGCCATGCCGCGGTCCTGCTCACGGTAGTGCGCCAGGCCAAGCCCCAACGCTTCGGAGTGTGCCCAGCTGATGTCCTCCAGCCAGCGCACATACTCGGCATTGTTGACGTGACCATAACCATCCAGCGCCTTCTTCTTCACGCTGATCGGCAACAGGAACGGCCGTGGCAACGCCCAACCGGGGGAGTCTTGCGTCAACGGCGGTGCGTCGCTCGCCTTCGGGGTGCCTTTGCTCATGCCACGAACTCCGGGTCCTCATCGCGCGGGCGCGCCTGTGGTGCGGGCTGCTGCGGCGCGCTTGCCCCACACGCCCAGCACTCGCTGAAGCTGCCCTCGAGATGTTCGCCACAGGCACACTGCCAAGCCGGCAGGGCCGGCGCGGCCTCGATGCTCGCCAGCAGGCGGCGGGCACGTGGAAGGTCATGCTCTGCCACCCACAGCTGGGGCTCGCAGTCGAGCACGGGCAACTCACCCGCGGCAGAACCGAGCAGGCGATTGCGCAGCTCACAGGGGATGCCCTCGCTTTCCAGCAGGTTGCGCCAGTGATCGAGCAGCACGAGATTGTGATGAGATGTCAGTCGTCTATACATGCCGTCAGACTATCAGAGTCCATGAGCCATGGACGATTAGCCAAAAGCGGGCCGCAGTCGATAGACAAGCCATAGCCGACACTCAAGCCACAGACGACTCACAAGCCACAGACGACAACGCCGCCCCGAAGGGCGGCGTTGTCGTCGATGCCGGATGGCACAGCCGTCAGTCCTGATAGCCGTGAGTCCTGATATCCGTCAGGCGTCATCAGTCGCGATAGACGCGCACACCGAGGGCCTTGAGGTAGGACGTCTCGGGGATGGACGGGTGCACCGGGTGGTCACTGGCCTGATGGCCCTGGAAGATGACCTGACCGTGGCGGTCCTGGTGACGCACAGCGCCACGCACCACGTCCATCAGGCGCTCCGGCGCCAGATGCATGGAGCAGGAGCCGGACATCAGCAGGCCGTCACGGCCCAGCAGGCGCATGGCTTCACGGTTGAGGCGTGCATAGGCGCGCTCGCCGTTGGTGATGTCCTTGCGCTTGCGGATGAAGGCGGGCGGATCCGCGATGATGACGTCGAACTGCTCGCCTTCCGCACGCAGGGCCGAGAGGGCCTCGAAGACATCCGATTCCGCGATGGAGACGCGATCCTCGACACCGTTGAGCACGGCGTTGTCAGAGACACGCTCGAGTGCCGCACCGGAGGCATCGACACACAGCACTTCGCTGGCGCCATGTGCCGCCGCCTGCACGCCCCAGCCACCGACGTAGCTGAACAGATCCAGCACGCGCTTGCCTTCGACCTGACGGTTCAACCAGGCACGATTGGCGCGGTGATCGTAGAACCAGCCGGTCTTCTGGCCGTTGAGCACTGGCGCCGTGAACTGGACGCCATTCTCTTCCAGCAGCACGTTTTCCGGCAGCTCGCCGTAGACGACTTCGACATTGCGCTCGAGCTGTTCCTGGCGGCGACCGCTGGAATCATTCTTGAACACGATGGCTGTCGGCTTGACGACCTTGAGCAGCGCATCGACGATCACTTCCGCCAGACGCTCCATGCCGAAGGTGTTGAGCTGACAGACCAGCACGTCGCCGAAGCGATCGACGATCAGGCCCGGCAGCAGGTCGCCTTCGCCGTGGACCAGACGATAGAACGGCTTGTCATAGAGGCTCTCGCGCAGTGACAGCGCCTGATTGAAGCGGTGCACCAGCAGCGAGCGATCCAGACGCTGTTCCGGGTTGCGCGACACGATGCGCGCGCAGATCAGCGAGTTCGGGTTGACGTAGGCAACACCCATCGCACGACCATTGCTGGCCTCGATGATGGCCTGGGCGCCCGGCTCGAAGTTCTTGAGCGGCGTCGCGACGGTATCGACTTCATTGGAGTACAGCCACAGATGGCCGGCCTTGAGGCGGCGATCAGCATTCTTCTTCAGGCGCAGACGTTCAGTCACGGGAAATATCCAGAAAGCAGAGGAAGGGACAGGACGACGACAGGACGCGCCCGAACGGGCCTATTCTAGTCGTCATGGCGGCCCCGGTCACGGAGCCCCCGGTCAAGCAGTGGTCTGATGCGGCTCGCCGCTAGCGCTGACAATAAGGGCAGAAGCAGCTGGCGCGCTGGCCCAGCACCAGACTCATGATCTCGTGGCCGCATTCGCGGCATGGCTCGCCACCCCGCCCGTAGACGTTGAGGCTTTGCGCGAAGTAGCCCGGCTTGCCATCTCCGCCGACGAAGTCACGCAGCGTGGTGCCGCCCTGGGCGATCGCCGCGGCCAGCACGCTGCTGGCGGCGTTGGCGAGGCGCTCGCACTCCTCGCGCGTC
The DNA here is from genome assembly GCF_029846405.1 of Cobetia sp. 29-18-1. Lineage (NCBI taxonomy): Bacteria > Pseudomonadati > Pseudomonadota > Gammaproteobacteria > Oceanospirillales > Halomonadaceae > Cobetia > Cobetia sp. 29-18-1. The sequence continues at coordinate 24,393 of NZ_JARWKS010000004.1, read as the reverse complement.
ACTTCACCGGCAGGACGGCGCGGGTCGACACCCGCCATGAACAGCGCCTCGCTGGCGTAGATATTGCCCACGCCCACCACATTGGCGTTGTCCATCAGAAACGGCTTGATCGCCACGCGGCGCTTGCGGGAGCGCGCAAAGAGGTGCTCGCCATTGAAGGCATCGGACAACGGCTCCGGGCCGAGTCGCTCCAGGCGCGTATCGGCATGCGGGTCACCACGCACGAAGTCGACGAAGCCGAAGCGACGTGGATCGTGATAGCGCAGCACATGGCCATTGCCGAGCACGACATCGACATGATCATGCGTGCGTGGCGGCGTGCCGATGGGCACCAGTCTGAGGCTACCGGACATGCCCAGGTGCCAGAGCAGATGGCCATCGGCGATCGGCAACAGCAGGTACTTGGCGCGACGCGCAAGCGTGCCGAAACGCTGACCCACCAGCCATTCGGCGAGCTCGCCGGGCACGGGGGTGCGCAGACGCGGCTGACGCACGATCACCTCGGTGACCTCCTGGCCCTCGACCAGCGGTGCGATACCGCGGCGCGTCGTCTCGACTTCCGGTAATTCGGGCATGTTCTCTCCTCGACTGACCGCCAGACGCACAACAGGGTGACGACAGAAGCCGCCACCCTGTTGCAGGATGCCCAGAACAGCGACATCCAGATACTCGAAAACCCGGTCAGGACCGGGTTTTCGAGGGTTCCGACAGCACGCTGGCGGGAGACAAGATCACTTGATCTTGGCTTCCTTGTACATCACGTGCTTGCGAACGACCGGATCGTACTTCTTGAATTCAAGCTTGTCCGGAGTGTTACGCTTGTTCTTGTCGGTGGTGTAGAAGTGGCCAGTACCGGCACTTGACACCAACTTGATCTTGTCACGCATTTTCAGTTTCCTTCCACAGTCGCATTCACCGAACGATTGAGAGCGTTGCCCTCGGCTCGGTTGCCATTGCTACAGGGGCTGTCTTCTAGTGTTTAGAAGCGCTCGCCACGTGCAGTGAGGTCCTTGAGGACTTCGTCGATACCCTTCTTGTCGATGATGCGCATGCCCTTGGTAGAGACGCGCAGCTTGACGAAGCGCTGCTGGGATTCAACCCAGAAACGGTGGGTGTGCAGGTTCGGCAGGAACCGGCGACGAGTCTTGCGCTGGGAGTGAGAAACATTGTTACCAGTCACCGGGCGCTTGCCGGTAACCTGACATACTTTGGACATTGGAGCCTCCAACCGCTGCGTTGGCTAAGTTGTTCAAAACCTGTCGGGCAAACCGGAAGTGGCAGGCGCCGCCTCATGCCCTGATTTCAAAGTGTTTACGTCCGTTCCGGAAGACAAGCTTTCGGGTGCTGGAACGTGCAGGCGCAGCATTTTACCCGAAGAGGAACGTGAAAGCACGTCCTATACGGATTTTTTTCGCCAGCACGCCCATGCCCGACGTGTCACATCGGTACAGACGCTTCTCAGCCAAACGCTTCACTCAGCCAATGTCGGCCAGAGTGGTCGCGAATTCTGTGGTGGGTGATACGGGAGGCGCAACATTACCACAACCAGTGCCCTGGTTTGCAATCCCTGCGCATTTCTCACGCCAGCGGCGACCGCATCTGGCGGGGCTGTACCGTCATCGGGCACTCAGCGCCTCAGCCTCCTCGACACCCCAACTAGAGCCAGCCACGCTCGGCAAACGAGACCACCTCGCCATCTCCGACCACGAAGTGATCCAGCACGCGAATATCGAAAAGCCCCAGCGCCTCTTCCAGGCGCTGCGTGATGCGCCGGTCGGCCTCGCTGGGCTCCGCGACGCCGGAGGGATGATTGTGGGCCAGAATCAGGGCGCCGGCATTGAGCGCCAGCGCCCGCTTGACCACCTCGCGCGGGTAGACGGCGGCGGCATCCAGCGTGCCGGTGAAGAGTGTCTCGAAGCGGATGACGCGATGCTGGCTGTCGAGAAACAGCGCGGCGAACACCTCATGCGGCAGGTCGCGCAGATGCGAGGACAGATAGCGCCGCACCAGCAGGGGCGACGTCAGGGCGGCCCCGCGCATCAACAGACTCTCCAGATGGCGACGCGACAGCTCAAGCGAAGCCTGCAGCTGCACATACTTGGCGTCACCCAGTCCGCGCGCCGCGCAGAAGTCCTGCTGAGTCGCCTCCAGCAGCGGCCTGAGACCGCCGAAGGTGTTCAGCAGGTCGCGCGCCAGATCCACCGCCGAGCGTCCTTTTATGCCTACGCGCAGAAAGATGGCCAGCAGCTCGGCATCTGACAAGGCCCCTGCCCCTGACGACAACAGCTTCTCGCGCGGACGCTCCCCGACCGGCCACTCTCGAATCCCCATGCACTCTTCTCCCATCGCCTGTCGCCCCGAATGGCTGACAGTCCAAAGCATGAGAAGCGTGGTCAGATGCCGCCTCTTTCGCCATTGTGAGCATCAACGCTTGCCGCCCCGGGGGCCTGCGTCTGGCCCCTGCATGCCACCTGATGACAGCCCCCGCCCCATGAAGCGAGCGCTCGCAGGGACCATGGCGACACTCGGCGTCGCGGGCCAGCGGCGCTACGCAAGGTTGCATCACGGTGATATGGTAGAGGGCAAACGCGCGAGCGTAGCAATCGACGCATCAGGGACGCAGGACACACCATGCATTCACTCGCCGGACGGCGCATTCTGCTGGGCATCAGTGGCGGCATCGCGGCCTACAAGGCCGCTCTGATCACCCGCCTGTTGAAAAAGGCGGGCTGTGAAGTGCGCATCGCCATGACCGAAGGGGCTCAAGCCTTCATTACACCGCTGACCCTGCAGGCGTTGTCGGGCAATCCGGTGCACACCTCCCTGCTGGACCCCGAGGCCGAGGCCGGCATGGGGCATATCGAGCTGGCACGCTGGGCGGAGGTCATCCTGATCGCGCCTGCCACCGCCAATCTGATGGCCCGCCTGGTGCATGGGCATGCCGATGATCTGCTCACTACCCTGTGCCTGGCCAACAGCGCGCGCTGGGTGATGGCCCCGGCGATGAATCAGGCCATGTGGGCGCACCCCGCCACCCAGCGCAATGCCCGCCAGCTCACAGCCGATGGCTGGACGCTGCTCGGCCCCGCCAGCGGCGAACAGGCCTGTGGCGACGTGGGCGCGGGGCGCATGCTGGAGCCGGAAGAGATCGTCGCGGCGCTGAGCGACCTCATGAGCCAGAGCGACCTCATGAGCCAGAGCGACCCGGGCCGTAAGAGCAATGAGATGTCATTGCCGGCCGCAGGCCTGACGGTGACCATCACCGCCGGCCCGACCCGCGAGCCGCTGGACCCGGTGCGCTATCTGAGCAATCACAGCTCCGGCAAGATGGGCTATGCGCTGGCCGCCGAGGCCGCGGCGCTGGGCGCCAGCGTGCGCCTGATCAGTGGCCCGGTGGCACTGACGACCCCGACTGGCGTCGAGCGCATCGATGTCGAATCCGCGCTGGATATGCAGGCCGCCGCCGAGGCAGCCGCCAGCGAGAGCGACCTCTTCATCGGCTGCGCGGCAGTCGCCGACTTCCGCCCGGCCACGGTCGCCGACCACAAGCTCAAGAAGCAGTCGGGCGAGGAGCAGATGCAGGTCACGCTGATCCGCAATCCGGATATCATCGCCGGTATCGCCGCCCAGACGCAGGCACGCCGCGCCGCCGGTCAGCGGGCACCACTGGTGATCGGCTTCGCCGCCGAGACCCGCGATGTGCTGCGCTATGCACGCGACAAGCTCGCGCGTAAACAGCTCGACATGATCGTCGCCAATGATGTGAGCACGCCGGGCCTTGGCTTCGGCAGTGACAGCAATGCCGCCACCCTGCTGTGGCAGCCGCTCGATCAGAACACGAACACGCAACACGAACAGGCCATCGCGGCCTGTCCCAAGACGGAACTGGCGCGCGCGATTCTGAAGCGCGCCCTGGCACTCCATCAGCACAGGGTCAGCCTCGACCCTGCCATCCAGACCGTTACACCGACTGTCACCGACGATCAGGAAGCACCTTAGATGACCCGCCCCCGGCTCGAACTCAAGATTCTCGACGAGCGCGTTCGCGATTACCCGCTGCCGCATCACGCCACTCCCGGCAGCGCCGGCATGGACCTGCGCGCACTGCTCGACGCGCCGCTGACATTGGCGCCGGGCGCCTGTGAGCTGGTGCGTACCGGGCTGGCGATCCATATCGCCGACCCCGCACTGGCCGGCATGATCCTGCCGCGCTCCGGTCTGGGGCACAAACACGGCATCGTGCTGGGCAATCTGGTCGGCCTGATCGACTCCGACTACCAGGGCGAACTGATGATCTCGGTCTGGAACCGCGGCGAGAGCGAGTTCGTGCTGGAACCCGGCGAGCGTCTGGCACAGTACGTGCTAGTGCCAGTGGTACAGGCGGAGCTGGTGGAAGTCTCTGAATTCGAGGCCAGCCAACGTGGCGAAGGCGGCTTCGGCCACTCCGGTCGCCACTGATTGACCCGTCATGCCAGAGGGCGGCCGAGCGGCAAGCTTGCGCCGGCTGCCGGGCTTCCGGTCACAAGGAAGCCAGGCAGGTTTCCACACTGATCGTCATGCAGCGATAGCGTTCGAGACGCATGACGCCTCAAGCGACTTCACGATTGATTCAACCGACAGGGATGCACCATGAGTCAGGTACCCGCTTCAATTTTCCGCGCCTACGATATCCGTGGCATCGTGGATGAGACCCTCACCGAAGACGGCGTGCGCGCCATCGGCCAATCCATCGGCAGCGAAGCCGCGGCACGCGGTGAATCCACCGTCGTGGTCGCGCGTGACGGCCGTCTCTCCGGCCCGCGCCTGTCCAAGGCGCTGATCGCGGGCCTGCGCGATGCCGGCCGTGATGTCGTCGACATCGGCATGGTGCCGACGCCGGTGCTCTACTACGCCACCAATATCCTGGAAGGCACCCGCTCCGGCGTGATGCTGACCGGCAGCCACAACCCGGCCAACTACAACGGTCTGAAGATCGTGCTGGCCGGCGAGACCCTGTCCGGCGACACCATCACCGACCTCTATCGTCGCCTGCAGGAAGGCGATCTGGCGCAAGGCGAAGGCAGCCTGCGTGAAGAGGACGTGCGTGAGCGCTATCTGGAGCAGATCACCGGTGATGTGGTCGTCAAGCGTCCGCTCAAGGCCGTGGTCGATTGCGGCAACGGCGTGGCCGGCGAGCTGGGCCCGGAGCTGATCCGTCGCCTGGGCGTCGACACCGTGCCGCTGTTCGACGAGATCGACGGCAACTTCCCGAATCACCACCCGGACCCGGGCAAGCCGGAAAACCTGCAGGACCTGATCAAGACCATGCAGGAAACCGGCGCAGACATCGGTCTGGCCTTCGATGGTGACGGCGACCGTCTCGGCGTCGTGACGCCCAAGGGCGAGATCCTCTACCCGGACCGCCTGATGATGGCGCTGTCGGAAGACCTGATCGAACGCGTGCCGGGCGCGCGCATCATCTTCGACGTCAAGTGCACCGGCAACCTGGCGACCGTGATCGAGAAGGCCGGCGGCACGCCGGAAATGTGGCGCACCGGCCACTCGCTGATCAAGGCACGCATGAAGGAAACCGGCGCGGCACTGGCCGGCGAGATGAGCGGCCACATCTTCTTCAAGGAGCGCTGGTTCGGCTTCGATGACGGCATCTACGGCGCTGCGCGCCTACTGGAAATCCTCGCCAAGCAGGATGTCGATGCCGACACCTTCTTCGCCCGTTTCCCGCAGGACCTCGGCACCCCCGAGATCAATGTGGAAGTGACCGACGAGAACAAGTTCGCTATCGTCGAGCGACTGGCCAGTGAAGGCGACTTCGGCAGCGACGGCGTCAAGACCACGCTGGACGGCATTCGTGTCGACTACGCCGATGGCTGGGGCCTGTGCCGTGCCTCCAACACCACGCCGATGCTGGTGCTGCGCTTCGAAGGCAAGTCGGAAGCCGCACTGGAGCGTATCAAGGACAGCTTCCGCGCCGCGCTGAAGCAGGCCGAGCCGAGCATCCAGGCACCGTTCTGATCCCTCGCTCGCCATCGACAGGATGGCATGAGTCGCAACGGGGGCGGCGGTCTGCCGCTTGATCGCCGCCCTCGCCTTGCCAGGCACTGCAGCCGCTCATCCGGGCGCATCAGGTGCCTGAAGCAACCGATTTGCATGACAGCGCGCACCGCGCGTGCTGAAAGACCGTTTCGAGTGACAGTGTCCGGACTCTCTTTCCGGACCATTTTCTGTGGAGTGATACGCTGATGAGCCACGCCAACCGCGACCCGCATCAGGTGGTCGAGGTCCTGTCCGAAGCCCTGCCCTATATCCAGCAGTTCTCGGGCAAGACCGTGGTGGTCAAGTACGGCGGCAACGCCATGACCGAAGAAGCCTTGATCGACTCCTTCGCTCGCGACATGGTGTTGATGAAGGAAGTCGGCATCAATCCGGTGGTCGTGCATGGCGGCGGCCCGCAGATCGGCGCGCTGCTCGAGAAGCTGAACATCGAATCGCGCTTCGTCGATGGCATGCGCGTCACGGATTCCGAGACCATGGACGTGGTCGAGATGGTGCTGGGCGGCCTGGTCAACAAGGGCATCGTCAACCTGATCAACCAGAGTGGCGGCAAGGCCATCGGCCTGACCGGCAAGGACAGCGGCCAGATTCGCGCCCGCCAGCTCAAGGTCAGCGGCCAGACGCCGGGCATGAATGCCTCTGAAATCATCGACATTGGTCATGTCGGTGAAGTCGAGCATGTCTCCACGGACCTGATCGAACTGCTGACACGCAACGATTTCATTCCCGTCATCGCCCCCATCGGGGTCGATGCCGAGGGTCGCAGCTACAATATCAATGCCGACCTGGTCGCCGGCAAGGTCGCCGAGGCACTGGGCGCGGAGAAATTGATGCTGCTGACCAACGTGGCTGGCCTGATGAACGCACAAGGCGAAGTCATGACCGGCCTAACCACCGAGGCGGTGGATGGCCTGATCGAGGATGGCACCATCTACGGTGGCATGCTGCCCAAGATCAGCTGTGCACTGGACGCCGTGAAGCAAGGCGTGCGCAGTGCTCACATCATCGATGGCCGCGTGCCACATGCGACCCTGCTGGAAATCTTCACCAATGCCGGGGTCGGCACGTTGATCAGCAACGCGGAAGCGGACACTGACAAGGCGTAAGGTGACAAGCCGGGGCTCGGCCCCGGTGTTTCGCGCGAGGCAAGCGACATGCCTCAGGACACGGACCCGCCCGTAGCACACTGCTGCAGGCCGCGATAAACGACAAGATTCCATGACGCAGGCGAATCCAAAACAATCACGTCGCGAACAGATCCTCCAGGCACTCGCTCTGATGCTGGAAGAGGACAGCGGCAAACGCATCACGACTGCAGCACTGGCACGACAGGTCGGTGTCTCGGAGGCGGCGCTCTATCGTCACTTCCCCAGCAAGGCACGCATGTTCGAAGGACTGATCGAATTCATCGAGAGCACGCTGTTCGAGCGTATCGCGCTGATCATTCAGGACAACGACACCGCGCATGCCAGGGTGCATCACATCCTGAGTCTGCTGCTGGGCTTTGCCGAGAAGAACCCGGGGCTGTGTCGCCTCCTCAATGGTGATGCCCTCACCGGCGAGACGGCACGCCTGCGTACGCGCATGGCGCAGCTATTCGAGCGTCTCGAGACGCAGATCAAGCAGGTACTGCGCGAAGCCGAGCCTCGCGAGGGACTGCGACCGGCCATCACCGTCACGGCAGCGGCCAACCTGCTGTTGGCGTGTGCGGAAGGTCGTATCGGCCAGTACGTGCGCAGCGACTATCGCAAGCGCCCGACCGAGCACTGGGAAGACCAGTGGCAGCTGCTGAGCCGCGACCTGCTGCTGAGCAGTCAGGAGCGCATTGCCGTCTGAGGGTCTTGCCCCGCGCGCATGCGCCGCACCAAAAAGAACGCCCCGCCTGCAGTCATTGCAGGCGGGGCGTTCTTTTTGGGTCAGGCCTTCTCATATCACCACCGGGTGGGGTGGGATGGGGGTGGGGCCGGACTGCACGGGCGGCGCCTCAGGCGTTGACGCTGAAGCGCTCCAGTATGGCCTCGGCGGACACCGGCCGCGCCAGCAGGTAGCCCTGATAGGTGTCGCAACCCAGCCGCTTGAGCTCCTCGAACTGCACGTCCGTCTCGACCCCTTCGGCGACAATCTCATGGCCCAGCGAGTGCCCCAGGCTGATCACGGCGCCGACCAGCTGGATGGCCTGCTGATTGGGACAGCGGATACCGCCGTCAGAGCCGGCGACCGCATCCATCTTCATCACGAAGCTGCGGTCGACCTTGAGCACATCCAGCGGCAGGGATGACAGATAGGACAGCGACGAATAGCCCTGCCCGAAGTCATCCAGCGCCACACGCACGCCCAGCTCGCGCAGCGCGCCGAGCACCGCAAGCCCCCCTTCCATGTCCTGGATCAGCAGCGTCTCGGTCACCTCGACTTCCAGCCGCGTCGGCGACAGCTTCTGGCTTTCCAGCACGCCGAAGACTTCATTCTCGTAGCCCGAGGTCAGCTGGCGCGCCGACAGATTGACCGCCATGCGCGGCATGTGAAGGCCGGCGTCCTGCCAGCGCACCATCTGGGCACAGGCTTCCTCGAGCACGAACCGTCCGAGACGGAAGATCAGACCGGTCTCTTCGGCCAGCGGAATGAACTGGGCCGGCGAGATCATGCCCAGCTCCGGATGCTGCCAACGCAGCAGCGCCTCGACACCCTGCAGCTCGCCCTGGCTATCCAGCTGCGGCTGGTAATGCAGATAGAGCTGCTCGCTGCCGATGGCCTGACGCAGGTCCTGCTCCAGCGTCATGCGCGAGGCGACATGCTTGTCCAGCGACGACTCCCAGCGCAGCGCATGATCGCCGCGCGACTTGGCGTGATAGAGCGCCACATCGGCATTCAGCATCAGCGCCTGGGCATCGCCATTGGTCTCGGACAGCACATAGCCTGCCGTCAGACTGATGATCAGCGGGCGACCCAGAATCGTGAAGGGACGCTCGACCTTCTGCTGGATCTCCTCCACCACCTGCGCCGGATCATCATTGCCATGCGGCAGATAGAGGCCGAACTCATCGGCCCCCAGACGCGCCACCAGACCGCCCGGCGGCAGCAGACGACGCAGACGCTCGCCGACAGCGACCAGCAGCTGATCACCGGCTTCATGGCCCAGACCATCATTGACGGTCGAGAAACGGTCGATATCGGCGTAGATCATCAAGCCACCCGCCGCGACGCGCTCGTCGGCCGCCGCCATGAAGGCCTTGCGGTTATAGAGCCCCGTCAGGGCGTCATGGCGCGCCAGGAAATCGAGCTGACGCTCGGATTCCTTGTGCGCACTGATGTCGAGCAGCAGGCCTTCCCAGTAGCGCACGCCATCCTCGCCCTCGATCATCACGCTGCGGTCCAGCACCCAACGCTCATGGTCAGCGATGATGCGGAAGACCTGCTCATGGCGCATCTGCGCGCACATCGCCCAGTGGCGGGCGGCGCTGACGGATTGACGGTCTTCCTGATGGATCAGCTCGGTCAGGGTGATGCCGGCGCCGACCAGTGATTCGGCCGAGCGACCGAACAGCTCGGCCGAGCCGTTGCTGATGAAGGTCAGCACACCGGTGTTGACCTCGATGCGATACACCACGCCCGGCAGGTTATCCATCAGCGTCACCAAGGTACGAGAGCGCGCCGTCATCGACTCGAGTGCGCCCTCCAACTCATCGTGGCGCTCAGCGCGCTTGCGCTCGGCACGCGCCACCACGACCACCAGCACGACCAGGAAGATACCGCCGAGCAGCATGCCGAACCAGATACGATTCCACCACAGCCACCACAGGCTGGAGAGTGGTTGACTCACGACGCTGAACAGCTTGAGCGGTGCGATATAGCTGCCCGCCGCCATGCGCGGCCGGCCGTCGAAGCCCGGCACATGATAGCGACGCACACCACGCTCGGAGATGTACTTGCCCATGTTGGCCATCGAGGACAGCGGCAGCTTGCCGGTCACGCCCAGCGCATGCTCCTGAGGGCTCGAGAACAGCAGCAGACCGTTGGTGGAGAACAGGCGCAGGCGCTGCCCATCATCGGAATTCGGGTTGGCCAGCAGGCTGCGTGCCTCGGAGAAGTCCAGGCAGCCGATCAGCAGCCAGGACATGCCTTCGATATCCATGTGACGGTAGAACGGCAAGCCCGGCTGACCGGATGCCAGCGGCAGTGCGGAGCCGAACAGCAGGCTGCTGCGCCCGGGCAGTGCCTGGGCTTCCGGCTGGGTCAGCTGCCAGCTGCAACTGCGCCCCACGCCGATCTGACGCAGGCTGCTGCCGCGGTAATCGGCAAACGGCACCACCATCAGCGAGACCAGAGAGGGATGACGGCCCAGCGCGCTATCCAGCGAGCCACGCCACAGCTCCTTGCCTTCGCTGCTCAACACGCGCTCCAGCACCATCATCTCGCGCGAGACATTGGCGATCAGCTGCTCGGTGGAGATATGCAGCTGGGTATCCAGCAGCTCCAGGCGACGCATTTCCTGTTCACGCACATCAAACCATTGGCTGGCCAGAAACAGGCCACCCAATACCACCATCAAGGCTGCATTGAGCCCAAAGATTCGCCACAGCGAATGTGTGCCATTGACGTGCGAGGAGGTCGGGTCCACGGGGTCACCAGTAGAAATGTTTCATGTCTTAGTGTGACAGAATGAAACATTGTGTTGCACTGTTCAACCAATAACGACGGATTCCTCGGGATCCACTCTCCCTCAACGAAAATGCCCCGCCGGGAAACCCGGCGGGGCATTTTCGCGTGACAGCGAGCCTGAAAATCGCGGGCTCATGTCATGGGGTCATAAAGCTCAGGCAGCGAAGCCTTCGCTCATGTCACCCATCGATTCACGCAGCTTCTTCATCGCGTTCTTCTCGAGCTGACGGATACGCTCGGCAGAGACGCCATAGATGTCGGCAAGCTCGTGCAGAGTCGACTTGTTGTCGCTCAGCCAGCGCTGCTGGAGGATGTCGCGTGAACGCTCATCGAGTGCCGCCAGCGCCTTGAGCAGACGACCGTGGGAGTCGTCTTCCAGGTCCTGCTGCTCCACCTGGGCAGCCGGATCGAGGCTGTGATCTTCCAGATAGTTGGCCGGCGCCTGATAGGCAGAGCTCTCGTCGTCGCTGGGGCCGGCGTCGAAGCCTGCATCGTGGGCGGAGAGACGGCTTTCCATCTCACGCACCACGGCAGGTTTGACGTCCAGATCGCCCGCGATGGCATCCACTTCATCGTTGTTCAACCAGGCAAGACGCTTCTTGGCGCCACGCAGGTTGAAGAACAGCTTGCGCTGAGCCTTGGTGGTCGCGACCTTCACGATGCGCCAGTTACGCAGCACGAACTCGTGGATCTCGGCCTTGATCCAATGCACGGCAAAGGAGACGAGGCGTACGCCCTGATGCGGGTCGAAACGCTTGACCGCCTTCATCAGGCCGACGTTACCTTCCTGGATCAGGTCCGCCTGCTGCAAGCCATAGCCGCTGTAACTGCGCGCGATATGCACGACGAAGCGCAGGTGCGACATGACGAGTCGACGGGCCGACTCCAGATGATTCTCTTCATGCAACCGCAGGGCCAGCTCATGCTCTTCTTCGGCAGTAAGCACAGCGATACGGTTCACCGACTGAATATAGCCGTTTAGATCTTGACCCGGTGACAGGTGGCCAAGTGGCTGAAGACTGGTGCTCATAGTGCAGATGTCTCCATGGTTGCCTAACACGCATGCAAGTAGTGAGACTGTGAAGGGTGGGACAGGTTCCCGTCAATAGCTGTACATGGCGTGTACAATTGTCATGACGAGTAGCACTTCGTAACGCTGTCGGGTGTGTGGTGCGTTTAACCACCCACCAACCCCCTTCACTGACGTCCGACAGGAATGTTGTCGGAACGTAACTTTTGACCTTCCTGGGCAGAAATACTGGCTGAAAACCGCGAAAAATAATCGGAATCAGCGCGGAGAAATACTCGCCAGATGACGTCCGACCGCGATCCAGGCCCCTATCCAGCCCAATATTGTACTCGAAAACAGCAGCGTGGCACCCCCTGCAACGCCCAGCGCGGGCAACACATAGTTGCCGCCATAACTTTGTACAAGGGCCGTCACGGGTGCCGCCAGCCAGTTGCCGCCAAGCGCCAGGATTCCGCAGGCCAGCAGCCCTCCTCCCAGACCGTACCAGGCGCCGCTGTAGAGGAAGGGACGCCGTACGAAGGCGTGGGTCGCCCCGATCAACGTCACGACCTCGATCTCCTGGCGGCGACTCTCCACGGACAGGCGGATGGTATTGCCCACCACCAGCAACACGCCCAGCCCGAAGAGTAACGCGAGTCCCAGCGTCACTTTCTGACCCAGCTCACCCAATTGGCGCAGACGCTCGAGCCAGGCCAGATCCAGACGTGCGCTGGCGACACCCGGCTCGCCCTCGAGGCGCGTGGCCAGGGCGCGGACGGACTCCGGCGTGGTGTCCAGCGGCGTGATGACGATGCTGGCCGGCAAGGGATTGTCATCCAGCAGGCTCAGCGAGCGCTTGAGGTCCAGCGCCTGGGCGAATTCCTGCATGCCCTCGGCGGCGGTGATCAGACGCACTCCCCCGACACCAGCAGCGTCGCGCAGCGAGTCCGACAGCGTCAGCGCCTGGCTCTCGTCGACCGAGGTCTCGAGATAGAGGGTGAGCTGGGCGCTGTCATTGAGTTCATTGTCGAGCAGGCGTGCGCTGTCCAGTGCCAGCCACAGCGCCGCCGGCAACGTCAACGCGATGGCGATGGCCAGCATGGTCAGCAGGCTGGCGATGGGCGCGACCAACAGGCGGCGTGCGCTGTCGCGCGCCATGGCAGCGTGATGACGCAGCCAGCTGCGGTAGCGGCTCTCGACCGAGACGCGACTGGAGCGCGCACCCTTGCGCGCCGCACGCTCGGCGGCCTCCGGTGATCCAGGCGCCTGCGCGGCGGACTTGCGGGTACGCGTCTCGGCGCGGGGCTGGCCACGCTCGCGTGAAGAAGAGGGAGACTCGTTACGGGAACGCGGGGGGCTCATCGGGCATCCTTGTCGGCGATCAGACGACCATCGGACAGCTCCAGCGTGCGATGGTGCAGGCGGGCGATCAGCGCCAGATCGTGACTGGCAATCATCACCGTGGTACCGATGCGATTGAAGTCCTCGAACAGACGCATGATGTCGGCGGACAGTGCCGGGTCCAGATTGCCGGTCGGCTCATCGGCCAGCAGCAGCGCGGGCTTGTTGACCACGGCGCGCGCGATGCCGACCCGCTGCTGCTCACCACCGGACAGCTCGATCGGCAGCGCCTTCTCACGATGCAGAAGGCCGACCTTGTCGAGCGCCGCCCGCACCCGCCGTGCCTGTTCACGCGGCGGAACCCCCTGGATCATCAGCGGCAGGGCCACGTTGTGGAAGATGTTGCGGTCGGTCAGCAGCTGGTGGTCCTGGAAGACCACGCCGATCTGGCGGCGGTAATACGGCACCTGGGAGGTATGCAGCCGCCCGATATCATGCCCCGCCACCAGAATGCGCCCACGCGAGGGGCGCTCGAGGAGCATGATCAGCTTGAGCAACGAGCTCTTGCCGGCACCGGAATGGCCTGTCAGAAAGACCATCTCGCCACGCTCGACCCTGAAGTCGAGCCCGGCCAGTGCATCGAAGCGCCCTCCATAGCGCTTGCCGACATGCTCGAAGGCAATCATGCCTCGCGCGACTCGGCGTTGGCCTCTTCGCTTGCCTCATCGCCAGCACGTGCAAACAGGGCACTGACGAAGTCATCAGCCGCGAAGGGACGCAGGTCATCGACACCTTCCCCGACACCGATATAGCGGATCGGCAGATTGAGCTGCTTGGCCAGCGCGAAGATGATGCCGCCCTTGGCGGTTCCATCCAGCTTGGTCAGCGTCAGGCCGGTGATGTTGACCGCTTCATGGAAGGTGGAAGCCTGTGACAGCGCGTTCTGGCCGGTACCGGCATCCAGCACCAGCATCACCTCGTGGGGCGCGGACACATCCAGCTTGGCCATCACGCGCTGCACCTTCTTGAGCTCTTCCATCAGGTGGCTCTTGTTGTGCAGGCGGCCCGCGGTATCGGCGATCAGGATATCGACGTTGCGCGCCTTGGCGGCTTCCAGGGCGTCATAGATGACCGAGGCACTGTCGGCGCCGGTATGCTGAGCGATGACCGACACCTTGTTACGCTCGCCCCACACCTTGAGCTGCTCCACCGCCGCGGCGCGGAAGGTATCGCCCGCCGCCAGCATCACGCTGCGGCCCTGGCTCTGATAGCGCTTGGCCAGCTTGCCGATGGTGGTGGTCTTGCCGACGCCGTTGACGCCGATCATCAGGATCACGAAGGGACCGCTGCCCTTGGCCGGCAGCTCCAGGTCCTTGGCGACCGGCGCCAGCATCACGCGCAGCTCTTCCTGCAGCGCTTCGTAGAGCGCCTGCGGCTCCTTCAATTCCTTGCGCGAGATACGCGCGGTCAGGTTGTCGATGATCTCGGTGGTCGCCTCGATGCCCACGTCTGCCATCAGCAGCTGGGTCTCGAGGTCTTCCATCAGCTCATCATCGATCTGCTTCTTGCCGAGGAACAGGCTGGCGACGCCCTCGGTCAGATTGGCGCGTGTCTTGCCAAGACCGGCCTTGATACGCGCGAAGAAGCCACGACGCGGCTTTTCCCGACCATCGCGGGCAGTATCACGCGCAGCGTCATCCTCGACCACGGCGTCTGCGCCAGCGGCGGCAGCCTCGGCGGCACGTGCTTCTTCTTCCTGGCGAGCCTGTTCCAGCGCGGCCTGCTCTTCGGCCTCGATGGCGGCCAGCTGCGCGGCGGCCTGACGCTCTTCTTCCTCGCGAGCCGCGATACGCGCCTCTTCGGCACGCGCTTCACTGGCGGCTTCTTCCGCACGGGCCTGAGCGGCCTGTTCGGCAGCGATGCGCTCGGCCTCTGCCTGGGCGGCCTGCTCGGCAGCCAGACGTTCCGCCTCTTCCCGGGCGGCCTTTTCGGCGGCGACGCGTTCTGCAGCGGCCTGCTCCTGGGCGGTGCGCTCCGCTTCGTCTCGGGCGGCCTGTTCCTGAGCGGCCTGCTCCTGCGCTGCGCGTTCCTGCGCGATGCGCTCGGCCTCTGCCCTGGCGGCCTGGTCGGCAGCCGCCTGCTCAGAGGCGCGGCGCTCGGCTTCAGCTTCGGCTTTCTGCTCTTCGAGCTTCTGAGCCTCGGCCTGCTGCTCTTCGGCCTTCTGAGCCTCGACCCGAGCCGCCTCTTCACCGGCAAGGCGCTCTGCCTCTACCTTCTCGGCCTCGAGACGCTTCGCCTCGAGCCGCGCTGCCTGCTCGGCATCGGCTTGCTCGTGGGGCGTGGCGTCTTGTGTCTGTTCAAGAGCCTGTTGCTCGAGGGCCTGCTGCTCGGAGGCTTTCTGCTCCTGAGCCTTGTGTTTCTTGCGCTTGAAAAAACCGAACATGGCGAGACAGTCCTGAACTCGTGAAAGTGGCGTCATCCTACCATCCCTTCGGGGCTGAAGGTACGCACCGCGCGGCATCCGGCGTCGCACATGCTAGACTCGCGGCATGAAAAAACGCGCATCCTCCCAAGGCCCCGCACGGGGCAAATCCAACGCGCCCTCGCGCGCTGACAAACAGAGCGGCAAGCGTGGCCAGGCCGCCGGCGGGCCAGGTCGCCTGCGCATCATCGGCGGGCGCTTCAAGCGCCGCCTGCTCAACGTGATCGACGCACCGGGCCTGCGCCCGACGCCCGACCGCGTGCGTGAGACGCTCTATAACTGGCTGGGCTTTCATGTCGGCGGCGCCCGCGTGCTTGACCTCTATGCCGGCAGCGGCGCGCTGGGCCTCGAGGCGCTGTCGCGTGAGGCGGCGCATGTCACCTTCGTGGAGCGCGACAGCCGCGTCGCGCGTGCGCTCGAGGCCAATCTCGCGACCCTCGCCAACGGTGACAGCCTGCCAACACAGGTGGTGACCGGCGATGTCCTGCACTGGCTCGAGACGGCCACACCCGCTGCAGGCGGCATGGATCTGGTGCTGCTCGATCCGCCCTTCCGGCTCGAGCTGGCCGCCGCGAGCTGCGCACTGCTCGAAGCGCATGGCTGGCTGAGCGATGACGCCATGATCTATCTGGAAGTGGAATCCGGCCTCGACCCCGTGGTGCCCGCCAACTGGCAGCTGCACCGGGAAAGCCGTGCCGGCGACAGTCATGGCCGCCTGTATCGGCGCCATCCGCCCGCCTGAGCCACCTTCCCACTTGTGTCGACTCAGGCGGCGTCGTAGTCTGCCTGCAGGCGGGTATCGCTGCGCCATCCGGCAAGGATTCCCGACATGGCCGATATTCATCGCACCAGCATTTACCGCATACCTTTACCGCCCTCAACGAACCCCCTCGGGCCACGACCGTGACTCGACAAGGAGATAGCATGAGCACCGAACTCTTTACCCAACTTGAGCAGAAAGTCGGCCAGGCCATCGACAGCATCGAGATGCTGAAGATGGAAGTCGAAGAGCTGAAGGAAGAGAACCAGCGCCTGACCGAAGCCAAGACAGGTCAGGGCGAAGAGCTGGAGCAGCTGCGCCAGACCAACGCTCAACTGCAGGAAGAGCGTGACCAGTGGGCACAGCGTCTGGAAGCACTGGTCGCACGCTTCAGCGAGACCGAGAGCGAAACCCAGAGCGCCTGATGCTCCCGCGCGCCCTGCGCGCTGGGCCGCGTGAACCTGCACTCTTGAACAATGGCTCTTGAACAGGAGCGCTTGAACAAGAGTTCATGAACAGGGCCTCATGAAAACGCCGCCGACAGGAGACTGTCGGCGGCGTTTTCGTATCGGCACCAGCGCAAGGGAGATAGCCGGAGCCCAAGACAGAAGGGCCAGGATCACACCAGCGGCAGCGACATGAGCCAGGCATCTTCTCGCCCGTCATCCGCCAGCGGATAGTAGCCCTTGCGCACTCCATCCCGGGTGAAGCCGGCCTTCGCATAGAGGGCTGCGGCGGCGGCATTGCTGGCGCGCACCTCCAGCAGCAGGCGCTCAAGCCCCGAGTCACGTTGCCAGTCACGCGCCTGCGCGATGGCGGCGGCCAAAAGGCGTGCACCGACGCCCTGCCCGCGCTGCGCGGCGTGTACGGTGATCGCCTCGATCTCGGCCTCGAAGGGCCCACGCGCCAGCACCACGAAGCCGATCAGCTCTGCGGTCGACGTCTCACCGCCCGACGATTCACAAGTCGGCGAGTCACAGGCCTGCCACCAGGCGCCCAGCACACAGCGCGCGTCATCGTTGAGCACATCGATCAGCTGTGAAGCGCTCAGGCCATGTGCCTGGCTGGCCTCGATAGCCTCAAGCGCCGTCAGGGTCGCTTGATCATCGGCCAGCTCACGCAGCTCGAGGCGCCGGGAAACTGACTCGCTCATGAGGCGTCCGTCTGCGGCGATGCCGACTGCCACTCGCGTCCCCAGCGGATCAACAGCGGCCACAGTTTGCGCTTGGCCTCACTGGAGTGCGCCAGCGCCGGCAGTGCCGGCCCCTGCCAGACCGGCAGGTTCAGCAGACTGGAGGTCGCCTCGCCGCGCTCGGAAGCGGTGATGCCAAGCACCTCGCGCAGCGTCTCGCTGGCCTCATCGCTGCCGAAGATCAACAGCCTCTCCGGCTGCCAACCACGACGTGCTGGGCCGCTCAGGAAGGCATGCAACCCTTCGCGGGCTTCCTCGAGTGGCGCACTGGCCTTGAGGTTGGGCAACAGCGGCCAGCGGAAGTGGCTGAAGGAAAGCCCTGATGCCGCCTCGATACCGGCGGCGCGCCACAACGCCTTGAGCAAGGCTTCCCCTTCCAGATGCGGTGCCTCGTCACCGGGCAGCATGATCAACCAGCGTCCTTCCAGCGCCGCCAGCTGAACGCTGAAGCGCAGTGGCGGCTTGTCTGCCGCTGGCGGTGTCACTGCCTCATCTGCTGCCGGTGCCTCGGCCGAGACCTGCGTCGGCGGCGTCCCCCACGAGGCGGTGCTGCTGGTCTCGGCAGCGCCGGGCGTCGGCGGGGCAGCCGCAGCGGGGGCTTCGACCGCCGCCGGCGCCATGCCCAGCAAGGCGCGTGCACTCGAGGCCGGAGAAGGCCCTGCCGGGCGTGGCGTCGCGCTGCCGGCCATGCCGCCAGCCTGAGCGGAGGAGCCATGGCTGGCATCCGCCGTCTGGTGGGCAGCAGGCGGGCGCGGCGCCTCATCGATCAGCGCGTGCAGGCGCGCCTGAGGCGCGACCGCCTCCGCCGCTTGCGGCTCGGGCCAGTCACACGCCTGGGTGGGCAAGGCATTGGGCAGCTGATAGCGACCGACCCAGGCGGTCAGTCCCATCGCGTCCAGATATTGCAGGCGTTGCGGTTCAGGGGTCATGGTCAGTGCTTGCCGCCGCCCAAACAGTTGGGGGAATCCGGAATCTCGCCACCGCGTGCCGCCCACTCCTGCGCGGTGTACAGGTGCAGTGCCAGTGCATGCACCGGGCCATCCAGCTCTTCGCTGAGCAAGGCATACAGCTGCTGGTGACGCTTGACCCGCGACAGGCCGCTGAAGCGATCGCTGACCAGCGTGACCTTGAAGTGGGTCTCGGAGTTAGCCGGCACGCTATGCATATGGCTCTCGTTGACGACTTCGACCATCAACGGGTCAAGCGTCGCGAGCTTGGTGTCTATCTGGGTCTGGATGCTCATGCGCAATCTCCTTGAAGGGGGGAAGCCGCACGACGGACATGCGGAAAATTGAGGGTGACGATGCGATCGCCACAACGCAAATGGCCTCGGGCATTTTGCCCGAGGCCATTGTAGCGTCTGTCGCCATCACTGACAGTCATTGCTGACGGCGCTTGCTGACAGCTCTTGCGGAAAGTGCGGCGACGACGGCCATCATGCCGAAGAGTCAGTCCAGATCGGCCAGCAGCTCGTCATCGACTTCGCTGACTTCCAGCGGTGCCTCGTCGTCCAGGTCGACCGCCAGATAGCTGTGCTCGACGGTCAGGAAGCGCTCGAAGAGTGCCTTGTCCATCGGCTCCGGCCAATGGCGGGTGTCTTCTTCCCAGGCGCGCAGCTCGCTTTCCAGCACGTCCAGCCAGCGCTCGGAGACGAAGCCGTCCAGCGCCTCACGCGTGTCCATCTCGGGAATCAGGTAGACGGTGCTCTCCTGATTGACATCCTCCAGCGCCAGATCCTCGCCTCCCTCGCCTTCGGATTCCAGCGAGTTGATCCAGTCGACAAACGCCTGGGTCGGCTTGACGCTCAGGGCGGAACGGTTAAGCAGCTTCATTCTGCACTCTCCAGGACATTCAGGGACAATTCCGAGACAGGACACACCGTGGATGGCAGCGCCGCTCATAAAGCAGGCACGCGATGCGGGTGAGCCTCGAGGCGTCCAGTGCGTCACCCTGGCAGTGCCAGGGCGCCAGCAGACTGGACGCCGACCATTATGGCCGCTCGCGGGCAACAAAGCCAAGCGCCACCTTGCCTCATCGGCACCGATCATGCCCCGCGAGGCACTCGTCGTCAGTCATTCGTGTGAGGCAGGGACCACAACGCCCCCGATCAGGGATCGGAGGCGTTGCGGGTGCCCTCAGCGCGGCCCGTCACGATGGCGCGTCATGATGCGCCATGGGGATGGGCTGGCGGCCGACTGCTCAGCCCTGCTGCGGACGCATCGCCGGGAACAGCAGCACGTCGCGGATGGAGGCGCTGTCGGTCAGCAGCATCACCAGACGGTCGATGCCGATGCCTTCACCGGCGGTCGGCGGCATGCCGTATTCCAGCGCGCGCACGTAGTCGGCGTCGTAGAACATGGCTTCGTCATCACCAGCGTCCTTCTCGGCCACCTGGGCCTGGAAGCGTTCGGCCTGATCTTCGGCGTCGTTGAGCTCCGAGAAGCCATTGGCGATCTCGCGGCCACCGACGAAGAACTCGAAGCGATCGGTCACGTGCGGGTTGGCATCGTTGCGACGCGCCAGCGGGCTGACCTCGGCCGGATATTCGGTGATGAAGGTCGGCTGGTCGAGACGGTGCTCGGCGACTTCCTCGAAGATCTCGGTCTCGAGCTTGCCCAGACCCCAGATCGGCTTGACCTGGATACCGAGACGCTCGGCCGTGGCGCGCGCGGCGTCATAATCGGCCAGGTCGGCTTCGGTGATGCCATCGCCGTACTTGATGATCGACTCGCGCATGGTCATCTGGATGAACGGCTGGCTCAGGTCGTACTCGCTGCCCTGACAGGTGATCTGCGTGGTGCCGAGCACTTCCTGCGCGGCAGTACGGATCATGTCTTCAGTGAGCGCGATCAGGTCACGGTAGTCCGCGTAGGCCCAGTAGAACTCGAGCATGGTGAACTCGGGGTTGTGACGCGTCGACAGCCCTTCGTTGCGGAAGTTGCGGTTGATCTCGAACACGCGCTCGAAGCCGCCCACCACCAGACGCTTGAGGTACAGCTCCGGCGCGATGCGCAGGTACATTTCCATGTCCAGCGCATTGTGGTGCGTGATGAACGGACGCGCGGTCGCGCCACCCGGAATCTGCTGCAGCATCGGCGTCTCGACTTCCATGAAGCCGCGCTCGCTGAGGAAGCGACGGATGGAGGCGACGATGCCGGCACGCAGCGCGAAGGTGCGGCGTGACTGCTCGTTCATGATCAGGTCGACATAACGCTGGCGATAGCGCATTTCCTGATCGGACAGACCGTGGAACTTGTCCGGCAGCGGACGCAGGTTCTTGGTCATCAGCTGGGCGCTTTCGATCATGACATACAGATCGCCCTTGCCGGATTTGTGCACCGGGCCACTGGCACCGACGATGTCACCGATATCCCAGCTCTTGATGTCCTCGAGCAGCGCTTCCGGCAGGCCCTTCTTGTCGACGTAGAGCTGAATCTGACCGGAGACTTCCTGCAGCACGATGAAGGGGCCACGTTTGCGCATGATACGCCCGGCGACGGCGGCCTTGCGGTCCAGCGTCTCCAGCTCGGCCTTGTCCTTCTCGCCCAGCTCTTCCATCAGGTCAGCGGCGAGGCTGTCGCGACGGAAATCATTCGGGAAGGCACTCTTGCCTTCGGCGGCGGCCTGCTCGCGGCGGGCGTTCAGCTTGGCGCGACGTTCGGCGATCAGGCGGTTCTCTTCCTGAGCCTGCTCGGCGGCCTGCTGCTCATCAATGGCGGGGGTCTGCTCTGTCGACATGGAGGGGCCTGTCTCGTGTCAAAGGGTCATGGCCTGGGCCACGACAGATCATGGTCAGCCTGACGATTGTGACCATCAGGGCTGACCGCGATACGGGGATTCGTGGCCTCCGCCGGCGAGACCGGCGGAGGCGAATAGGCGCTGGGCCGCGAGGGTACTCGCGCTCAGAGCCCCATCTTGAGGCTGGCGACGATGAAGTCATCGAGGTCGCCGTCGAGCACCTTGTCACAGTTGCTCGACTGGACGCTGGTCCGCAGGTCCTTGATGCGCTGGTCATCGAGGACGTAGGAGCGGATCTGGCTACCCCAGCCGATATCGGACTTGGAGTCCTCGAGTTCCTGCTTGGCGGCGTTGCGCTTCTGCATCTCGGCTTCGTAGATACGCGCCTTCAGCATCTTCATGGCGCGGTCACGGTTGGAGTGCTGGCTACGCTCGGTCTGGCAGGCCGCCACGATGCCTGTCGGCACGTGGGTGATACGTACCGCGGAGTCGGTGGTGTTGACGTGCTGACCACCGGCGCCGGAGGAGCGATAGGTATCGGTGCGCAGGTCGGCCGGATTGATGTCGATCTCGATGTTGTCATCGATTTCCGGCGACACGAACACGGACGCGAACGAGGTGTGACGACGGCCGCCGGAGTCGAAGGGACTCTTGCGGACCAGACGGTGCACGCCAAGCTCGGTGCGCAACCAACCGAAGGCGTAATCACCCTCGACGTGGATGGTCGCGGACTTGATGCCGGCGACTTCACCGGCGCTCGCCTCGACGATCTCGGTCTTGAAACCGTGATGCTCGGCCCAGCGCAGGTACATGCGCAGCAACATGTTGCCCCAATCCTGCGCTTCGGTACCGCCGGAGCCTGCCTGGATGTCGAGGTAGGCGTTGTTGGCGTCCATCTCACCCGAGAACATGCGGCGGAACTCGAGCTTCTCGAGACTGGCCTTGAGCTGGTCCAGCTCGCGGACGACTTCGTCCACGGTGCCTTCATCCTCTTCCTCGACCGCCATTTCCAGCAGATCGGAGCAGTCGGACAGACCGTTGCTCATGTCGTCGAGGGTCTTGACGACCAGCTCCAGCGACGCACGTTCCTTGCCGAGCTTCTGCGCGTAGTCCGGGTCATTCCAGACATCCGGATTCTCGAGCTCGCGAGTGACTTCCTCTAGCCGATCCTGCTTTTCGGCATAGTCAAAGGTACCCCCTCAGGACTTCTGCCCTTTCGGACAGGTCCTTGATGAGGTTGGTGATCGGATTGATCTCTTGCATGGTCGTCCTGTCTTGAGGCGATGATGCGTGAATGGGTGCGCGGCGATCCTGTCGCAAGCGACGGGCTCCGCCACATGCCACCCCAGGGTGCATGTGCAGATCG
Source organism: Cobetia sp. 29-18-1 (assembly GCF_029846405.1). Taxonomy (NCBI): domain Bacteria; kingdom Pseudomonadati; phylum Pseudomonadota; class Gammaproteobacteria; order Oceanospirillales; family Halomonadaceae; genus Cobetia; species Cobetia sp. 29-18-1. The sequence goes on along the minus strand of NZ_JARWKS010000004.1, from coordinate 1,798 downwards.
ACAGCGCGCAAAGCCCGATATTGTAGCCATTTCCCGGCGTGGCGACCATGCCCGGCCCATCATCCGTGGCCAGCGGGCAAGCGGCGGCTCTCGGCTGTCAGGCATGCCACCCATCAGCGGGCAGGCGACGAATACGACCAAAGTCATTCAAAGGCCCGTCAGCCCCGAATGGCCCGAGTTTCCACGCCTTGCATGACGTTTATCGAATGCATGCATAAGCCATCCATTTTTTAACATGGACAGCGGGCAGGAAAAGATTCGATGGTAGAAGGCGACACTCGTATTACCCCTAACAACAATAGCGAGCTTCCCTATCATGGCACGACTGCACTCCCCCTCTCACACCCCGGTGCTCCCCGGACGCTTCGCGCTCAAACGCCTGGCAGGCTCTCTGCTGCTGGCCGGGGGCATCGTCGCCTCCCAGGGCATCATGGCCGACACGCTCAAGCTGGCGATCATGGGCGAACCGGCCTCGCTGGACCCGCAGCAGATCTCCGGCACCTGGGAAAATGACGTGGTAGGCGATCTCTTCGAGGGACTGGTCACCGAAGCGGCCGATGGCGAGCGCATCCCCGGCGCGGCCGAGTCGTGGCAGATTTCCGACGATGGCAAGACCTACACCTTCACGCTGCGCGAGAACGGCAAGTGGTCAGACGGTGAGCCGGTGACCGCCGAGGACTTCGTGTACGCGCTCAAGCGCATCATGACGCCGGAAAATGCCTCGGATTACGCCTACATCCTGTATCCGATCAAGAACGCCAAGGCCATCAACAGTGGCGAAGCCGAGCCGGACACCCTCGGCGTGCGTGCCGTGGATGATCACACCCTCGAGATCACCCTCGAGCGCCCGACGCCCTACTTCCTGGATCAGCTGTCGCACTACACCGCCTACCCGCTGCCGAAACATGTGGTGGAGAAGTACGGCAAGGACTGGACCGACCCCGGCAAGATGGTCTCCAACGGTGCCTTCGAGCTGAGCGAGTGGCAGCCGCAGACCCGCATCGTCGCGCTCAAGAATCCTGAGTTCCACGATGCCAATGAGGTCGCGCTGGATGAGGTGATCTACTACCCCATCGAGGAGCGCAACAGCGCCCTGAAGCGCTTCCGCGCCGGCGAGATCGACATCGCGCGCGAATTCCCGACCCAGCAATACGGCTGGCTGAAGGACAACCTGCCGGACGCCACCCACGTCGCGCCCTACCTGGGCATCTACTACTACGTGCTCAACTCGCGCGATGGCCATGCCACGGCAGACCCGCGCGTGCGCGAGGCGCTCAACCTCTCCATCCGTCGCAACATCATCACCGACAAGATTCTCGGCACCGGCGAAGTGCCGGCCTACAGCTTCGTGCCCACCGGCGTGAACCATTACGACATCCAGGAGATGGCCTTCAAGGACATGTCGATGGATGAGCGCATGCAGAAGGCCAGGTCCCTGATGGAAGACGCCGGCTACGGTCCGGACAACCCGCTGGAGCTGACCCTGCGCTACAACACCAGCGAAGACCACAAGAAGGTGGCCATCGCCGCCGCCGCGATGTGGAAGCCGCTGGGCGTGAAGGTCAATCTGCTGAACGCCGAAGTCGCGGTGCACTACGAGGACATGCGCCAGGGCAAGTTCGATGTCGGCCGCGCCGGCTGGATCGGCGACTACAACGACGCCCAGAACTTCCTCAACCTGCTGGAAAGCGGCGTGCCCAATAACTACGGCGCCTATTCCAACAGTGCGCTGGATGACGACATTGTCTAGTCCTGAAATAGGTTGACACTTTGGGAACTCAAAACGCTCGATGCACCG